>JAYEJB010000040.1:0-13390 GCA_034716415.1 Patescibacteria group bacterium | reverse complement strand
TAGCGGGGATAGCGGGGATAGCGGGGATAGCGGGGATAGCGGGGATAGCGAAAAGATTGCGCTAAGCGCAATCTTTTCGCTATCTATCTCTTATTTATCTTTCTTTCCCCGCTAGTCCGCGAAGCGGACGATCCCCGCTAACGGCCGAAGGCCGTGGTCCCCGCTAGTTCGACGCCGTGCCCGGCGAATGCCGGGGATGCCGAACGGTCCCCGCTGGCGACCGAGGGTCGCGTCCCCGCTCCCCCTCACCAATGCTATAATAGACGCGACGATTAATTCATGCGGATAGCGGAAACATTATGCAACTATCGATAACACGGATCGACAAGGACCTGCCGATGCCGAAATACGAGACCGCGGGCGCGGTGGCTTTTGACGTATACGCGCGCGAAACGACAACGATAGAATCCGAGGCGATCGGTTATATTCCGACCAACCTCATCGTCTGCATACCGAAGGGATATTGCCTTCTGCTCGCATCCAGATCCTCGACACCGAAAAAGGGACTCATGATTCCGCACGGCATGGGACTCATCGACCAGGACTACTGCGGACCGGAGGACGAGATGCTCGTCATGGTCCATAATTTTACGGACCAAGCCGTCACCGTGAAACGCGGCGAGCGCATCGCGCAGGGCATGCTGATTCCGATAGAGATTCCGGAACTGATTGAAACGGACGTATCCACCGACAAGACGCGCGGGCATTTCGGAAGTACGGGATAGTCTTTATCCTCAGATTGAAACGAAATACAGGCAGTCTGTTTCCTGCGATAAGGAAGGATGTCTTATGCACAATTTGGGGCAAAACACAGACAGTCTGTTTCCTGCGGGAAACAGGCTGCCTGTTTTTGCTCCAAATTGTGCATAAGACATCTACCAACCCCCGCAGGAAACAGGCAGCCTGTTTTCGTTTCAATCTGGGGATAAAAAAGACGCCCGAATCACGAGCGCTCTAAAGATACTACCCACTCAACACGATCCAGTGACCGGGTACGAACGGCTGGACTGTCGCGTCCTCACCGAGCGGCACAATACTCGGCAAGTGTCGGACGACCGGTAGTAGCTGTCGCGCGCCAGCCTCATGACCCAGGCCGACCAGTGTCATGAAACGGTCGATGATAGCGAAAGTGTTCGCTCCTAATATCACTCTCACATTCACCGGCACTTCGGGCCAAACACCTGGTTTGTTAAGCACGTTGACATGGAACGTTCCGTAGAGAGCTTTGGCGAATTCATGATCCAACGCGCGGATTCGTTTCCTCGTGTCACCCGTCATCTTCGGCAGGTACTTGAAGTACCATTTCTCCACGCTGCTGCTATTCCGGACACCCTCATGCCATTCCAGCACGGGAAACGGATCGCTTCGCAGTGAAACGAACCTCACCTTGTGAATCATGGCCTTCAAACCGTCCTCAAGGACCATGTCGTATGAATCCGGATCAACGAGCGTGCACGGCAAGGGGAAATCTCCGCCAGACTCGGCCAGAGCGAAGAAAGGTTCGATGGCGCCCATCGCTTCCGCGATCAATACGTCGCTCGGGGCCTTGCAGTCCCGCAGCGCATCTTCAAGACGCTTCCTGTCTACAGTCATGATGACCTCCAAAAAACTTCGTGGCGGTAGCTTATCAGTTACGGCGGTATATGAAAACACCTGCTCTGTACAGGTGTCTATGTGTCGCTAGGACGCTGATAGTTCGGCCTCAAGTATCTCCCTCATCCGATCGAACGTCTCGTTGAGCTTTCCGTTCGGATTTTCGACTACGTGGTCGAACCGATCCATGAAAGACCTCTCCCTCGCGACTTCTTTCATGCGCAGGGCCAGTTCTTCCGGCTCGATTCTCTCGCGATTTTCGATGCGCCCGGCGATCTGCTCGTCCGGCACGTCGATGAAGACGGTCACCGTCTCCGGCACCCTCTCTATGTAATTGACCGCGCCGTCGACGTTGATGTTCGTGAACACCGCACGATTCTCATCGAGCATCCCGTCAAGAACCGCCCTCGCGGATCCGTAGAGATGACCGAAGTGCTCATCCCATTCGACGAACTCGCCGGCATCGATCATCCTCTCAAACTCTTCACGAGAGACGAAAAGACGATCCCCGCTCTCACGCTCCCCTTTCCGTGGGGGACGCGTCGTGTAGGTTCGCATCATGACGGCGCCTGGCATCGACTGCACCAGATGTTTGATTACGGTCGTCTTGCCGCTCGCTACAGGACCGATAATGACTACGCAAAGACCTCTTTCCATGTGATTACTCCATCGATGATGTTCTTTCAACGCGCTCAACTTACCACGCCGCACGGCTTCAGTTATCCACAATGAAAGTTAAGCGATAGACAGGTAAGATTTGTTCGATATCAACTAGCCCCAAATCTATGCCAGCCTTCACGCCAGAGGAGCGCGAGCTCCTGGAAAAATACGTCACATCCGCCACAGATAACGTGTTCGCCGTAAACGGTCTGCCGGGGCTAGTGGGCGCGGTCTATGCCCGCTACAGCCGTGCCAAGGGCGGTTTTCGCGAGACACTCCTCAAGGAGTTCATCAAGGAGGGCAACATCGACGCCGACAAGGCACAAGACCTGATCGAACGGGTACTCATCGCTTTCGGAGACGATTCCGTGGGCGAACTTGAGGGCGCGCACGTATCGTTCGAGGGCATCTCGATGATCGCAACCAAAGAACTTGAGGACCGGCGCATCGGCGGCAGTCCGATCGAAATCTCCACGCGCTACGTCACCTACGACCGTCGTGACGACGACGGCAACTATCTGTACATCCGACCGGACGAGATAATGGCATCAAAACATGCCGAGGCGTACACCGACACGATGGACTTCATATTCGACACTTACGCCGAGCTGGTCGGACCGATGCAGGATTACTTCAAGAGACTCAAGCCCCTGAACTCCGCCGAGTATGACATCGACGGTGACGGACGCAAGGAAAAATTCGCGGACCTCACCGACGAAAACGACATCAAGGCTTTCCGTCGCACATATAAGATGGATATCCGGACCAAGGCCTGCGACACATTACGATATATCCTGCCGCTATCGACCAAGGCGAACATGGGAATCTTCGGCAACGGTCGGTTTTTTCAAGGGGTGCTGTCACACTGCTACACCAGTCCGATCCCTGAAGTGCGCCGCATCGCGGAAAAGGCCCACCAAGCGCTTGACCGCCACATTCCGCGCTATGTGCAACGCGCCAAACACAACGAATACACCGACACCAACAGGAGCCGGATGACTACGCTCACCAAAGACCTTACGTCAGACATAGAACATGACACCGATGGGTACATCGCGCTGACCGACCGCGCGAACGACCAAGAAGAGGCTGACGTCCGCACCATCGCCAGCATGCTCTATCAGTACGCCGATACATCCCTGAATCAACTGTGCGGCAGGGTAAGTGACATGCAACCGGAAGAACGCCAGGTCATCATAGATACTTATGTCGGTGACCGAAGGTCGCGTCGTGATCGTCCCGGAAGGGCGTTCGAGAGCGACTATCCCTACCTGTTCGACATGTTGACCGACTGGGGAACGTACAAAGACCTGATGCGGCACCGCATGACCACGCAGATCCGCCAGAAGTTCTCTCCCCTCTTGGGATTCTCGATGCCACCGGACCTGGAGAACGCCGGTTTCGCCGACCGTGCCCGCAAGTGCCACGAACGCGCGACCGAACTATACGAACGCCTCCTGCCCGATTTCCCGGAAGAAGCCTCCTATGCGACCTTGCACGGCAGCAAAGTGCGTTGGATGATCGGCTTCAACGATCGTGAGGCGTTCCACCTGCTTGAGTTACGTACGATTCCACAGGGCCACGCCAGCTACCGCAAGGCTTCGCAAGAGATGCACCGACTGATCGCCGAACGTTCACCCTGGCGCGCTGAAGTCATGAACCATGTGGATCATAACGACTACGCCTGGGCTCGCGCTGACAGCGAAGCCAGACAAAGGGTCAAGGAAAGAGCGCTTGAGCGAAGCGGTCTGCAAATATGAGACACAAGACACAACCCACAAGACTGTTATTATAAAAACTTGTGTCTTGAGTCTAAAAACACATAACCAAAGATCGAAAAATGGAAAGACAAAAAGGAAAACTTATCGTCATCGACGGGACTGACGGAAGCGGCAAGGCGACCCAGACCGACATGCTCATCAAGCGGATGCGTGCCGCGCACCTGACTGTCGAGACCGTTTCGTTCCCGAGGTATGACGAACCGAGTTCAACCCTGGTGAGGAAGTACCTTGCCGGAGAGTTCGGTACGGCGAGCGAGGTCGACCCGAAGATCGCTTCGACATTCTATGCGGTCGATCGCTGGGCTGCCAGTGAACAGATCCGCGGATGGCTCAATGACGGCGCTAACGTCGTAATGGATCGCTTCGTGGCCTCCAACATGGGCCACCAGGGCGGCAAATTCCCGAATCAGGGCGAACGCCTGGCTTTTTTCCGCTGGCTGTTCGATCTGGAGCACGGTGAATTCGGCATCCCTAAGCCCGACCTGAACGTGATCCTGCACGTGCCGACCGAGCGCAGTGACAGACTCATGGACGACCGCGGCCGGGACCGCGACATCCACGAGAGCGACCCGGAACACCTGCGCGCGGCCGAACAGGTCTATCTCGAGATCGCCGAGCTGTTCCCGGACGACTTCACTCTCATCGAGTGCATGCGGGACGGCAAGCTGATGTCCCGCGGTGACATCCACTCACTGGTCTGGGTAGCAGCCTCTCATCTGCTCCTTCCGGAAAGACAGCCGGCCTGATGCCGCTCTGCGCAGACACCGAACCGTGCATCCACGTGGTGCGCGGTTTTTTCATGCCCGCGTCGAAAATCTGCTATACTGACCGCGTAAGGATATCAGGAACGCATGGCTCAACTCATCGGCCCGGGCGACATCATCGTACGCTCGTGGGAAAACTTCAGGAAACACATCCACGCCTACGCGGAAATGGTAGTCTGGTTCGTGGTCCTGAGTGTCCTCCAGTGGACGATCCTGATTGTCCTGCAAGCGATCATCCCGGATAAGGCCTCGCGCATCGCTCTGTATGTCCTGCTATCGCTCCCGGGCTCGCTCGCTTTCCTGGCGGTGACCGCCGCGACGATCGACATCACGGTAAAGGGACTCACGAACAAGAAGATCGACGCGCGCAAATCGATTCATCACGGATTCCATAAACTGCTGTCACTGTTGTGGGTCGTCCTGCTGGTCACCGTCATTACCGCGATTCTGGGTGCCCTGCCGTTCGCCGTCCCGGGACTTATCGCGTTGCTGTGGCTCAACACCGCCCCGCAATGGCTCGCTATACTCATCGTCATGCTGTTGATGGTCGGCATGCTCGCATCGCTCATCATTCCGGTCGTGCTGTTCGTCTGGCTGAAGTTCTCGCCGTACCACGTCATCGCCGAAGACAAGAAAGGGACAAGAGCGCTCATCGCCAGCCGTGACCTCGTCATCGGTCGCTGGTGGCCGACATTCCTACGCATCATCATCCCGCTGTTGTTCTTCTTGATTACCGCCCGTTTCGTGAAAGCGCTCGTCTATCTGATAATCGGCTCGTCGTTCGGCGACCCGGGCATGTTCTTCGGAGAGATCGCCGACAGTGACCATCTGTCGCGTACCCACACCCTGATCACGACCGTCATCCCGCAGACTATCGACGGTTTTGCGCTGGCGCTGTTCCTGGGTGCGGACGTGGCGTTGTGGCTGGACCTGAAGAAAAAAGGCTGAACCAACTATCGCTGCTCAGCCGTTATTGCCACCGCCACAGTTGATGGGCGGTTTTATTGATAGCTAAGGAGCTAAGAAGCGTAGGAGCTTAGAAGTTTTTCCCAATCACTCCTTAGCTCCTCGGCTCCTCGGCTCCTGGGCTTCACTACGAACTTGAACATCCCCCCGATAAATGCCATCCTTACGAGGAAGAAAAGACTCGAAACAGGCTCAAATATGCAATTACAACCAGTCATCGGACTCGAAATGCATCCCATCAGAAGCTTGTTCGATTTGAACGTTCGTGAAGCACTAAGTATCACCCCACCAGAAATCATCTGCACATTGATGCGGCAGACTTCTGACGGGACAAGCGTCTGACATATGCGATTAGAGCCAGTAATCGGATTGGAGATCCACGTACAATTAAAGACCAGGACCAAGATGTTCTGCTCCTGCCCCAACCAGGAGGCTGATTCTCCGAATACGAATATCTGTCCGGTCTGCGTCGGTCACCCGGGTGTGCTGCCGAACACGAACAGCAAGGCGGTGCATGACGCCATGGTCATGTCCAAGGCGCTCGGAGCGACGATATCAGAGTGCTCCAAGTTCGACCGCAAGAATTATTTCTATCCTGACCTGCCGAAAGGGTACCAGATCTCGCAGTTCGACATGCCGGTCGGTCTGGGCGGCAAATTGGAGTTCCGTATCAACGAGGGAAAGGACGACGAGCGCACGGTGCGCATCGGAATCACCCGTCTGCACCTCGAGGAAGACGCGGCAAAACTTCATCACACAGGTGCGAACAAGGCATCGCTCGTCGACTACAACCGTTCAGGCACGCCGCTCGTGGAGATCGTCTCGGAACCGGACGTACGCTCCCCTGACGAGGCCAAAGCGTTCCTGCAGGAACTGCGCCTCATCATGCGCTACCTGGGCGTGTCCGACGCAGACATGGAGAAAGGCAACCTGCGCTGTGACGCCAACATATCCATGCGCGAGGTACCGGACGATCCGGCCAACGAGGAATGGGCCGAACAACTCAATCCGAAGACCGAAATCAAGAACCTGAACTCGTTCAAGGCGGTCGAGCGCGCGCTTGAGCACGAGATCAAACGGCAGACGAAGCTCTGGCTCGACAAGAAGGCTCCGGCGATCGAATCTACGCGCGGATGGGATGATGCTCGCGGTGTCACCGTCGAGCAACGCACCAAGGAATCAGCCAGTGACTACAGGTACTTTCCGGAACCGGATCTGCCTCAGATGGACCTGATCGCGTTACAGCGGGACGAGCCGATCATGGTGCCCGAACTACCGAAAGCGCGCCGACAACGATTCATGGAGGAATATGGGCTGTCACGCAGGGAAGCCAAGACGATGTGCGATCAGAAAGAGCTGGCTGACTACGCGGAGCGTGTCTTCTCGGAGCTGGGCGCCTGGATCAACGGAGAGGGAGAAAAGCCGCTCACCGAAGATCGTGCCGCGAAACTGGTCAGCGGCTGGCTACTGACCAAACTGCAGGGGGTCATGACCGAACATAAGCTGGACATCAGGACGCTCAAGATCACGCCGGAGAATTTCGCCGAACTGCTGTCGATGATCCACACCAACAAGGTCACCGGCCCGAACGCACTCGTTATCCTGACTGAAATGACGATGGGTGGCGCGGACCCCTCACAGATAATGAATGAAAAGAACCTCGGACAGATGGGCGACATGGACGAACTGCGCGGTGTCGCGAAGAAAGCCATCAAGAACAACCCCAAGGCGGTCGAGGACTGGAAGGGCGGCAAGGAAAGTGCTATCCAGTTCCTGGTCGGACAGGTGATGAAGGCAACTCGTGGCAAGGCTCCGCCGGAAGAGGCGCGGAGACTACTGGAAGAAGAGCTTGGGAATTTAAAGGTATAGGAGCCTAAGAGTCGAGAAGACTCAAGTCATTATCGATATACCCCCTCCCCGGCCCTCCCCCTAACCACCTTCTGTCATTGCGAGCGGCGCCTGCCTGCCGGCAGGCAGGAAGCAATCTCAACGGGATTGCTTCGGCCTTCGGCCTCGCAATGACAAATAGTGAAGGAGGGGGGAGGATTAGGGTGGAGGCAGACAACAACCAACTGAATCTGAAGATCGAAGAGTCAGAAGGTTTGAAAGCGGAGATATCATTTTTCTCCGCTTTGTCCCCTTTCTCCGCCCTCTCCGCTCCGTCTTGCCCCCTTCTACCCTTATAAAAAATCCCGCCTTCGAGCAGGATTTTGGTAGGGGCTCATTCGATATAGATCTCGTGATAGTGACGATAATAAATGATAGCCACCACAGGACCTTTCAAGTCGGGAATCAGCCCCGTCTTGAGCGTCGGTCGGCAAACGACCTTGGTCTCCAGGAGAGAAATTCCAGCCTTGTTCAACTGTCTAAGACAGTGACCCACCGCCCAATCAAACTCCTCTTCCCCGGCCTCGAGGACGCTATACGGCGTCCCACAGGGGGTTGTGGCCGTGACCTTGGCCTCTGGCTTGTGCAGGCTCACTAGCCTCAAGACCATACTGCGGTCCAAAATTATCCACCAAAGCTTGATATTTTCAGGATTGCGATAGGGCATCCTGCCTCCTTATATATAGTATAGACGATAAGGATGGTACTAGGCACCAGGAGCTACGATTCTATACGAAAAAACCGCTTAAGTAAGCGGTTTTTTCGCTAAATTGCGTGCGTATTCTTACGCTTCGCTCTTAGGGAGGATTTTGAACATCCCGGTGCCACAGACGGGGCAGGTGCCCTTCATGGCCGGACGTGTTCCGCCTCCCTTGGCGGGCATCGCGACCTTCTCCGGGCCCAGCATCGGCTGTTTCGCCCTGCATTTTACGCAGTAGGCGATAACTTCTTCACTTTTGCCTTCCTCGGTTTTGACTTCCTCAGCCATATTTCGGAGGGTTAATTAATACTGTGGATATCTTACCAGATAAGGCAAGTTTAGGCCAGAAGACTTGCTAGCATACAACCCCACCCTTTCGCAAGTATCAAATTGTCATTAGAATGACTGTAGACGGACAAGAAACCATTAAAACATTATTATGGACTACAAAAGGGACTTGGATCCGTGGGCTGATGAACCGATCAAGCCCGGAGACGCACCCAAAGAACTGGGAGCGGTTCCGGAAAGCCTGACAGAAGGTGACGTCAGAGAATATGAGGATATGCAACGGAAAAAGAAGGCGCTTCTTCAGGAACAACTGACTACCCTTAAAGAAGAGGTGACGAAAGTAGTGACCAAACGGACGGCGGTCGACACTGAACTTTCGCGCCAAAGACTTAAGGGCGAATCGACGGACCAAGACACGATTCGTAATTTGGAAGGCGAAATCAACGGGCTTAATGAGATTGAGGAGGAGCTACGGGATAATATCGCGAAGACCAAAGTCGAAATCGATGAAATGACTCGAGAAGACTGAATCACCCAGCCGGAAACGAAAACAGCCCTGATGTCAGGACTGTTTTTGATTCAAGAACTGACGCACTCTCTTTTTGGCATCGTTCTCCGAACGGACCCAATGTATCCGCTCGTCTCGCCTTAACCAGGTGAGCTGTCGTCGCGCATAGTGTCGGGTATCGCGTTTGATGAGACGGATGGCCTCGTCGAGGTCGTATTCACCGAGAGAATAGCCACGCAGTTGCGCATAGCCGAGCGTGCCGGTGATGATCGGCGCTTCCCAGCCGTAACGCCGCGCCAGACGCTCTGCCTCCTCCAATAATCCGTTCTCGATCATCCAGTCGACCCGCTCGTTGATGCGCCTGTAAAGCTCTTCACGAGGTCGTGATACTCCAATCTGCAAGAAATCGTAGTCTGACTCCGCACGACGGCCCTGCAAAACGGAAAACCGCTCCCCCGTCGCCTCCATAACCTCCAGGGCGCGGATGATGTACCGCTTGTTGTTCGGTGAGATGCTGTCAGCATAATCACGATCACGATCCACGAGCATCGAATAGAGACGTTCGACGGCCATCTTCTCAAACTTGGTGCGTAAAGCGGGATTCGGCTCGACCGGAGGTATGACAAAACCGTCGACAATAGCGCGGATATAGAGTCCGGTGCCACCGACCAGCATCGGGAGCTTCCTTCTGGACGCGATCTCGCGCAGACGCCGGACCGCACGCTCGCGATACTGCCCCATAGTTATCATCTTGACCGGCGAGTAGGCGGCAAGCATGTAATGCGGTACACCCTCGACCATGTAAGCCCTGCGCCCCCGGCATCCCCGGCATCCGCCGGGCCCGGCGCCGAACGATTTCCACTTGCCGTCCGGAATATCCGTACAGATATCCGTACCACGATAGAGCTGGCGCGAATCGGCCGATACGATCTCACCCTTAAACTCCTTCGCCAGCTTCAACGCCAACGAAGTCTTACCCGCCGCGGTCGGACCGACCACAGCCACTGCTTTCTTACTCATACGAACATCCATCTCGAATCTTGACAAACATCAACAGGTGTGTAATACTGGTGCTAACAGGGTTTCTTGCTCACAACCTGGAACCCCTCGGACCCCAGCGCATCTCGCTCGGGGTCCACTTTTTTATTCGGCCGTTTTCTCCACGACCGCCTCTCCATCCAAGGCCCATGCCAGAGCCTTGCTGATCCGGACCGGTACGAAACGGCCAATAAGCTCCGGCCCGCCGGGGAACCGCACCTGTTTCATCTCGCGGGAATTCCCGACGCAAATACCCTTCTTGCACGACTCGACCAACACTTCAACCGTCTGGCCGACATACTTCCGGTTCTTCTCGCACACAATCTCTTCCATTATGTCATGTAAGTGTTTCCAACGCCTCTTTTTCTCGGTTCGCGACACGTCGTCCTTGAAAGCTTGCCAGGCCGGCGTGCCGGTCCGCGGGCTGTACATGGCTATATAGCCGATATCGAAGTCGACTTCGCGATAGAGTGACACCGTCTCCTCGAACATCTCTTCGGTCTCACCGCAGAAACCGACGATGATGTCGGTCCCGAGCGCGATTCCGGGTATTCGTCTCTTGATGCGCCGGATGACGTCCAGATACTCGTCGCGGGTATATTTCCTGTTCATCTTCGTCAACATCGCGTCGCTCCCCGACTGCACCGGCAGATGCAGATAGTTGACGTGCTTCGGTAAAGCCAGCGCGTCAATCACCTCGTCGGTCATATGCTGTGGGTGCGGCGCGGTGTAATGGATGCGCTCGATACCCTCAACCCGGTTGATCTCCCAGAGAAGCGCGGCGAAATGGTCGGAATACGGATTATCGGACGAAAAGACCTCTGAATCTTCCGCGTGATAGCTGTTCACGGTCTGTCCGAGCAGGGTCACTTCGATCATTCCCTGACCGGCCAAATCGCGGATCTCTTCCAGGATGTCGGCGGCGAGGCGGTTCTTCTCCAATCCGCGCGCGGCCGGTACGACACAATAAGTGCAAAAATTACTACAACCGGTCTGAATCGGCACGAATGCCTGCCGAACACTCGAATAGTTCGGCGCTATCTTCAGGTAATCCTCGACCGAGTCCCCTACCTGCTCGATGAGTCCCAGTTCCGCGAGCCGCTGTGGCAGACGCACCATGTCCGCGGTCGGGAAGAACAGATCGACCTCCGGCAGTTTACGACGAAGCGCCCCATCCTTGTCACGCCCGGCCATACAGCCGGTCACGGCGATGACCAACTTCGGATTACGCGCGCGCAACTTCGCAAAACCGTTGACCTGACCGAATATCCGGTCTTCAGCGCTCTGACGGACCGAACACGAATTCATCAGAATCAGATCAGCCTCATCGGGCCGCCCCACTTCTTCCATCCCGACACCGCCAAGTAAAGCCCTGATCCGCTCTGAATCAGACTTATTCATCTGGCACCCGAAAGTGATGATGTGATATTTGGCTTGGCTCATGCCTATATTCCGCTTAACGCAGATGAAAACGTATCAGGCATAAATTAAAAAGTCAACGATTACAAAAAGCCGGATTTAATATCTTTTTGGCTAAGTTTAGCCAAAAAACTTGACAGATTGGCTAAAATGTGCTATGATTTCAGTAGTAACAATATCATTTTGAACACGAAATTTACTTCAAACCATATGGCTACAGCAGAGCAAATGCCACATGAAGAACCAAATTCCGACGAGGAAATCGAACTCAACGAAGGAAATATCGAAGTCATCCGCGACAGTAAGGTCGATAAAAGAATACTCTCGATAGTCGATATCACCGAAACCAATAAAGAGTTGGAAGACCAGGCGCGCGAAAAAGACCTTCAGCCCCTGAGAGAGGTTGAGGCTATGATTGAAACGGATTTAGCGGAAAAAGAGACTGCCAAGAAAGAAGCCGAACAGAAAAAGATGGAAGCCGTGCGCGAGGAACTGAAGGAGCAGGCGGATTGGCAGGAGCGTGAGCGGCTCGCGGCTGAATTGCTTGGCGACGAAGGAATGAAAGAGGTCGAGGAAGAGATCGCTTCCGCCGAAGCAGGACGGGAAGCCGGTCGAATCCTTGAGAAGGATCCGGAACTCAAGAAGCGCCTCAAAGAGGAGATTGAAGAGGTCGACATGCTCAAAAAAGAGGATGAGAAACCGACGGCAATCTCTGAAATCGGCCCGGAGGAAAGGGGCTTCAAAGGTGACGCCAAACTACCGGAAGGTGAAGACCGCGAACTCCGCGCCGAACTTAACGTCCAGCTTGAAGAGGCTGAAGCTTCCGAAAAAGGATGGAAAGCGGCCCGTGACAAACTCGATGCGATGAAAGTCGACATGGACAAGCCGCGCGGCCTGTTCGGTCGATTCGGTCTCGGAGTCAAGAAGGTATTCAACCGCGAACTGCGCGCGGCGCATAACGAATACAGCAAAAAGCTGAAAGCCTGGAACAAATCCAAGACCCGCATCGAAGAGCTGAACGCGATACTCGATATCGATGAAGGTCCTGACGCACAGTTGCGTCATCGGCCCAAGAGCGGTGGTGGTGGACAGACACCTACCGGCAGTGTTTCAATACGAGGAGAAAACCTTTAGTAACCAATGAATAACAATATGGAGAAACCTAAATTCACCCCAAAAAGCGAAGCGGAAGAAGAGGTCATTGAATTGACCGACGAAGATCTGGAGGAGGTCACTGACGATGCTGAATACGAGATCAGCATACAGGAAGCCAAGGGCGGTCAGGTCGTTCAGGGACCGGCGGCACCCCCGGAGGTACCGAAGAGTTCCGAAGAGATAATCGCCACGGCACAAGAGATGCCGGATAACGTCGAGGATGCCATCGGAGATCTGGTCGAAGAAGCGACCGGTGAAAGCATGCAACCCGCCAAGGAGCAATGGACCGAAAGCGTAACGGCCGGACTCCGTGTCGATAAGATGAAGAAAGAGGCTACCGAGGAAATCATTCGTCAGCAGCGAGAAAAAGCGGATAAGGAGCTCGAAGACGCCCTAAAGGCGGTCGAAGAAGCTCCTGACCAGAATGAGGAAGGCGGCTCAAAGGCTGCGTAATCAGGATAGGAAAAGGACCGGCGAAAGCCGGTCCTTTTGATTGACCGAGACGGTGTCATAGGGAAGTAGTAATCTCCGCTTTACGGGAAGTAGAATCTTCCGCCTCTGCTAGTCTGTGGGGGTATGAAAGATTTACTACCAATGACGCTCAAACAACTCGGCAGGCTCGATATAATCA
>JAYEJB010000039.1:0-13620 GCA_034716415.1 Patescibacteria group bacterium | reverse complement strand
TTGGCGACCGGATCGACCGGAACGTTGGCCGTGATGGAAGTGCTCTGCGTCACATGGATGGTCTCGCCGTGATACAGGTCGATGAAACGCGCGTCTTCCTTCTCACCCTCCAGATACGCCGTCGGGAAGACGAATCCGTTCTTGGCGACCATCAGCCTGTACGAACCGGGCTCGACGATGAAGAAGTACCGTCCGCTCTTGTCCGTCACCATGGAACGCATGATCTTGCCCGTCTTGTCGTCGATGAGACGTACGATGGCGAGATCGACCGCTTTCTTAGTGATGGCGTCGTAGACCACGCCCCATTTCTTCCTGCGCCTTCCCAGGAACAGGATGCTCGGATGCGTGAGAAGACTGTACAGGTAGATCATGTACGGGACCGCCGTGGCCGTCGTCGCACCTGCTACCGCAACGTTGGCGACCGCCACCGCCGCGACTGTCGGCGCCGCGACCTGCTCGGTCTGCTCTTCCACCGTCTCATTCTGGATGAATTCCGTTACATCCTCCGCCACTATCTTTGCCCGATAGATGGTCTCTTCAGCAACTACGTCAGCGACTTTCGCTACGGCTTCACCGAGATCCTCGGTCTCTACAAGGATTTCGGCAATGTCGGCGATGGTCTCTTCCGGCTTCTTGATGAGCGTCATGTCGCGCGCGGCCAGATTGTTGGTGATCGGGAACGCCAGCGTCTCCTTCTCCCTGTAGCCTTCCAGCGTAGCCACGAGCTTGTAGGTGCCTGGCGGTACGATGAACCCGTACTTGCCGTCCTCACGGCTCGTCTGCGGATTGATCATGCCGTAAGGGGTACCGTCCCAGATACCGAAGTTGCCGCCTCCCTTGTCCTCGTACAGGGTGACACGCACTCCCTCCAATCCTGCACCGCTGTCATCTATCACCTGTCCGAACGGTACGACGCGGATGTTGGCGTCGATCGAGTCGTTGGTATCGTCCTCGTACTCGACTATCATCGTCAGCGGGTAGTCACCGGTCGTGCTCGGGGTTCCAAGGGTGGCTTCGAAACTCTGAGTCGGTTGCATGGCGTAGGACGAACCCGTGAAGTTCACGAACGCGCGCCTGATCGGCTTGCGGATCGATTCATCCGGCAAGTAGACGATCACTGTCGTCGCCGGGAACACCTCACCTGTCACGTCCTCTATGACCAGCGGCAATCTTGCCCTGGTCACGAAGAACCACAGATCGACGATCGAAAGCCTCTCCTCATCCGTTACGGTCGGCTCTTCCTCCTCGATCTCAGGCGTCGGCGGAATTTCGACACAGTCTTCCGGACAGTTGATACTGTTCTCGTTGCCGACGCAGATAGTCGGGTCAGCGGCACAGTTCTTGTTCCAGGTCGCTCCTATCGAGACGAGAGAGTCCTGCCAGATGTAGTCGTCGAACTTGGGAGCACCTTCGTACGACGTCGTCATCCGGACGATGTGGTTCTGCGTACCGTTGTGGCTGACGAGTGAGACCGTCACGTTCCGGCAATCCTTGGAATCGAGCCTCATCACGACGTCATCATGATCGAACGCGCCCGAGTTGTCCTCATAAGCGAGTTCAAACACGCCTGGTTCGATCTCCGTCTCCCGCACGTTACCGGAGCCCCGATGATGTTCAGAACTGTCCGGATTGATGATGTACAGGTCGTACGCCATCTGCGCGCAGTCGACATCGCAGTCACGGCTCTCACAGATTCCGTTGCCGCAGACCGTAGTCGGCGGAACGAACGTATCCGGAGTGCACCTGCCGGCCGAGCATTTGTAGCCCAGTCCGCAGTCATGGATCTCCGACGTGTAATCGAGCGCGGTACAGTAGTACTCCTGCAGCACGGTCCTATCGATACAGACATCGATGAAGGATACGACCGGTGTGGTCACTGTCCCTCGGACCAGGTAATTCTGGCCGCCGTCGTTATCGGCACACGGAGGCGGAGGCGGAGGCGGAGCTCCTGCTACCGGGGCCTCTTGCGTGAACGCACCACTGGCATGGTTCGGTACACCGTCGTACGAGAACGCGCCGTAGTAGTACATCGTACCGTTGGTGAGTCCGACATCGATCGTGTTGTTGCCGATCCCGTCGTACACCACTATCCCGTCGGTCTGATCGACCGGGAATCCTCCGGTCTTCCTGACTATGACAGTACCTGCCCAGTCGAGGTCGATCGGATTGGTCCATGTGAGGGATATCAACTCATCACCCGACGTGGCCGTGAGATCGGTCACGTTAGCCGGCGGAGCGACATCAGGCGGAGCGACCGGAGTCGCTGAGGATGTCACGCCACTCGACCAGTTCGGGACACCGTCGAAGGTGTAGGCCGCGTAGCAGTAGGCAGTGCCGTTCGTGAGTCCGACATCAAGCCATGTCTCTCCCACACCCTCATAGACGGTCGTGCCGTCCGTGGGTCCGGTCGGACAAGTGCCTCCTGCCGGTCCACGTACGATCCTTACACCGGCGAAGTCGGCGTCAGCAGGGTTGGTCCAGTCGAGCTGGATCTCCATGTTGCCCGGCGTCGCGGTGAATCCCGTAACCTCGCCCGGCGGAGTGGTATCCGGAGGTCCGGCCGGAGCGGCGCTCGTAAGCGCGCCCGACGCGTAGTTCGGAACCTCGTCATAGGCGTAGGCCGCGTAGAAGTACGTGATGCCATTAGTGAGTCCGGCGTCAGTGTGGGTCTCGGCAGTCCCGTCGTAGACGACCGTGCCGTCTGTGGGTCCGGTCGGGAACCCGCTCTCCTTGCGTAGGATGATCACCCCCTGGAAATCTGCGTCCAGCGGATTGACCCAAGTCAAGACGATCTCTCCGTCACCTGGAGCGGCGGTGAAGTCCGTCACGTTGGCCGGCGGCATGGTGTCTGACGATGTCGTGAACGTCAGATCGCCGGAAACGGTCTCCTGAGAGTACGCGTCCGTCGAACGTACCTGGTAATGGTACGTCGTGCCGGTAGACAGGCCGTTCAGGACGATGAGATGATTCACCGTCATCACGACGTCGGTCTCCGTACTGCCGTACGTCGCGTCCGTTCCGTAGTCCACGGCCGAGTCACTGCTCGTATCCGTGTCCCACAGGACGCGCGCCTGATCCTCGGTGATGTTCTCCACCCGGATGTTCGACAGTACCGGCGGGGCCGGCGTGGCTGTCGTGAACGTCTGATCGGATGACGTCGCTTCGTTGCTTCCCACGTCACTCGTCCTGATACGGAAATGGATTTCCGTCGCCGGAGCGAGTCCGGCCAGGTCGATGGAGTGGTTCGTGACGAGCGCGGCGTCCGACTCCGTGTCGCCGTATGTGGCGTCCGTACCGTAATCGACGTTCGAATCGGCCGCTTCGTCGGTGTCCCAGGTCACTCGCGCCGAAGTGGTCGTGATATCGACCACGTTGATGTTCGAGATGACCGGCGGCGTCGTATCCGCTGTCGTGAACGTCAGGTCGCCGCTCGCGGATTCGTTCGATGAGGCGTCAGCCGAGCGTACGCGGTAGTGGTAGGTCGTACTCGACGTAAGTCCGCTGAGCGTTACCGCATGATCGATGACCATCGTGGCATCGGTCTCGATGTCGGTGTAGGTCGCGATCAAGCCGTAATCCACTTTCGAGTCGGCCGCCTCATCGGTGTCCCAGCGCACGATGACCGATGTCGCCGCGACGTCCGTCACCCGAATGTTCGAGATGACGGGCGCGTCCGCGTCGGCCGTGGTGAACACGGCGTCGGCCGTGAACGCCTCATTGGACGAAGCGTCACCGGAGCGCACGCGGTAGTGGTAGGTCGTGCCGGAAGTAAGGCCGATGACCGTAATCGAGTGGCTCGTGACCATCGTCGCGTCGCTCTCCGTATCTCCGTACGGGGGTCCCGCTACCGTGTCATAGTCCACATTCGAGTCGGATGACTCGTCGGTGTCCCAAGTGATGGTCGCTGAAGTGCCGGTGATGCCCGTGACCTGCACGTTGCTGATGACCGGCGGCGTATCGTCCAGCGTCATGAACGTGTTGTCTCCGGAACACGCCTGATTGCCCGGTGAGTCGGTGGAACATACCTGGTAATGGTATGTCACGCCTTCGCTCAGACTGCTCAAGGGCACCGAATGACTTGTCACGTATCCGCCGATCGACTGCTCACTGCCGTAGGACGACGTCAATCCGTACCTGACGAGCGAGGTCGATGCCTCGTTCGTGGTCCAGGTGACGCTGGCCGAACTCGTAGTGATGTCGGTGACGACGATTCCGCTGATGACCGGCGGAGTGGTGTCCGGCGGTGGGGGCGGCGGTCCGCCCTCGACCTGACAGGTCGCGCTGCAACCGTCGCCACTGGTAGTATTGCCGTCATCACAGCCTTCACCGGCTTCGATGATGCCGTTGCCACAGACCGCCGCGCTTACGACTGTCGCGGTGACACTGACATCGCTCGTGTCCACGATAGCTACCCAGATGACGCAGTCCCCTTCGTCGCACTCGCCGCCAGCGTCGGTTATCAAGACCGAATAGCTGCCGGCTGTCGCGGGATTGGCTACCCAACCGTTAGGTACTGCACCGTAGATTGTCAAAAGGACGCTTGCGCCGACCGCGCTCGGTGTGAACGAGCCGCCGCAGGGGATGACGCGGAACACGAGATCAGTCGTGTCTATCGCCACACCCACGTTATTCGCTCCGTCGGTACAGGAAACCGTGCTGGTCCCTGCTCCCTGGGCTACCGCGTCGATCGTACGGGCCGTCCCGTCGTCGAAGGCAAAGTCCGCTGTGGTCCATGTACCTCCGACCGAGAAGGCTGACGCTAAATCGATAGCAATAACCTCACCGGAAGCGAATGTGTTCCCTCCGGAGAGATCGAAACTGATCCGATGTGTCGCCGTGCCGTTGATGGACTGATTCGACATGGTGTCCTTCATGTTGGACACGTCTGCCGCCCTGATCCAGAGCACCGCGGCCGTCGTGGCGACGATGGCCACCAGGACTATCGTCATACCGACGTTCAGGCGATACAGTCTGCGACTCAGCCCGAACGGATATTTGTCGACGTTTTTGTTTCCCATCCGGAGAGATGGTTTTTTTCGGGGGTTCTGTCCCCCGGGCGGGACACCTCTTCTATATATAGTAGATGTCCCATCCGGGGCCCTGTACCAGTCGCTTTCGCTCCGGTACAGGGCAAGCCCTTTTCGTCGGTTATTTTTTCGTGGTTTACTTCTTTCTCGCTTTCTTCTGCATTCGCTCGTACTTCTTCATGACCGATTTGTCGTAGAAATGTTTGAAGAAGGTGAGAAGTATCAGCAGAACGAGCAATCCGACACCGGCGGCGGTCATCAACCTCCATGGCCAGACGAAGAACTCCCGCTCATCGATGATAATCTGATTATTGAGTCCGTAGTTGATGATGAGCTGGGCTTTGTACTTGCCGAGTCCGAAATTGTGCCATTCCTTACGCAGGCCGGACATCTCATCGTTCAGCGGACCTTTGTGCCAGCCGAACCCGAACTTACGGATGCTCATCGGCAGAACGCTCTTATACTCCGGTGAGTTCACCTTTAGAGTTTCGACCTTGCGACCGAGCCAGTCGGTGATGATGAGATTTCCGGTCGGACGCAAGTGAGTGTTGCCGGCGTTCTCGAAACGCATGAAGAAATCTATCGGAAGGTGGTTATACCAGATCTGCGGGTCGGAGAAACCGAACTCCGCGATACTGCCGACCTCATTGACCTCGCCCGAGATGCGTACCAGGATGATCGTCGCCAGCTGTGAAGCGACTCCGACCGTTCCGCTTTCCGGGTCCGCCGGCGCGGACGAGATCATGATGGCGCCGTAGTGCCCGCCGGGCTGGACGTTCTCTTCCGGGACGTTGATGGAAAACTTCACGTCCGTCCGCTCACCCGCCTCAAGGACGATCGGCGCGGGGTCCACCGTTATCCATTGCGCCAGTCCCTGCCCCATTCTGTCCTCGTCGGGCGAGTAGAACTGCGGCGTGCCGGCCTCATCCTGGTCGGCGCCGAAGTTCATCAGCACCGGATAGAAGACTTCAGTGCCGGAACCCTCGTTCCTGATCTTGATGACATCAAGCACCGAGTCGCCCGGATTGAGCGAATAGTCGAAATTAGGAGGCGAAACCGTTATCGCGTCCGCTCCGCTCGGCAACAGCAGGATGACGAACAGCGCGAATCCCAGGATTGTCGTGAATGCTCTCTTCATAACTTGATTGATATGGTTCCTTCTTTGCAATTGATTGGATTGCCCTTCGACTCCATTCACGCTACGTACTCATTCCGCTCGAGGATTGTTTGTTATTGTCTGAGCGGAGCGTAGCGAAGTCGAAGACCTTCATTATCCCCGCACTCCGATTCCCCTCGGATGAGGGGAATCGAGAGTGCGGTGACAACTTAGAACGTGCCCGTGGCGATAAACGTCAGGGTGTCCTGGTAGTCGTCGTGCGCGGGGGTTGTGCTGCTGATCGCGGCCTTGACCAGGATTTCCGCGCGACCACCTGAAATCGCGCCGGAGCTCGTGTTCAGGATGTTTTGCGCCGATGTCGTCAGGGCTGTTCCCAGCTGATGAGCACCTGAAGTACAAAGGGCGCTGTCATCGAATCCTGCAGTCGCGGTCAACGAGTCGTTGTCGAACGCGGCAGCCACGAGCGTGCCAGTGGTGGTCGCAACGCGGTGCACACAGATACCGTAACCCTCAGTGCCGGCCGCAAGAGTGCCAGCAGAGTGGTCAAGGTAGTCCGCTGGTGTAGAGGTAGACTCCATACCGTTGGCGCTGGCGCTAAGCACGGTGACGACCATGCCGCCGGAGGCGTTCGCGTCGAGATCGATACCGACCATATGGATGGTACCGTCACCCGAAGTCGAGACCGAACCGGTCGACAGGGTTCCCAGAGCGACCGTGTACGCGGACGAACTGTCACCTCCCGTGGCGATCGACGTATCAAGGTCGAACGTCATGGTCGGATTGACGTCAGCGGTCACGGTAACCTGGTCGCTGTCCACGATGATGACGTAGATGTCGCCGGTATGAGCGGCGGCAGAACCTTCGTCAGTCATCGACAACGCGACATTCGAGGAACCGGTAGCAGCGTTCGTCAGCGTACCGTTGGTCGTACCATCAATAGTGATGGTGACCGTGGCGGCGGCACCGCTGGCAGCGAACGTTGCATCACACGGTGTAAATCCGAACGTACCACCATCGGTATCGACAGTTACGGCGATATCGTTGGTGGTGGACGAAGTCGAGCAGTCAGCTGTCGGGGATACACCTTCATCCACGTCAATGATAGTACGGGCTGTACCATCATTGAACGTGAAGTCACCGACGACCCACGTACCACCGACCGTAAAGTCAGTGGCATCGAAGTCGACGGTAAGCACATCCGTATTGCCAGACACGTCGAACGTAATTGTTGACGGTAAGTCAAATACGACCGTGTGGTCCGCGGTCTGACCGTTCGCGAGACGCGTCATCGTATCGCTCATGGTGTCGAAGTTCGCGGCCTTGACCGGACTCACCATGTAGAACGAGGAAGCGATGGTCGCTATTGCAGTGACCCTCGTGATCAGATTAAAGATCTTTGTTTTCATGTGTTTTTTCTCCTTTTGCCCTCACCGGACGCAACGTTGGCTCGGCCCCGAATGGTCCTCCATTCTCGAGCTATGGAAGATCGAGGTGGAAGGCAGGCCGACGAGTTGTCCGATAGAGAACGTTTAGTGTTTGGAGATGGGCTTGCCACGTCGCTTTTTACACTACGTAGCGTGGTGGGAGCTTGCGCCCCCATGTTCGTCTCCCCAGACCCGGACCGATGCTGTTTTGGCATCACCGATCGCCGGGAAGATATATCGACCTTTTTATTTTAATTTATCCGCAGACATTCAGATGTCCACGCTCCGAGCCGCCATTCGGGTACGGGCCGGGGCCTAGGCACCTGTGAATTTTTAGTGTCGCGGTTCGCCGTATAACGACGGGGCTTGTCCCTGCTTCGCGTTCCCACCCTTACGGGCAGGGGCGAGCCCCGTAGCTACACCTGTGGGTAGTTTCAATACATCACGGTCGCTATGAAAGTCAGGTTACTGACGTAATCGCTATGTGCCGCCGTGTCCGTACTGACCGCTGTCTTCACCAGCACTTCCGAACTGCCGCTTTTCAGTTCGCCGGTCGCTGACATCACCGTCCGGCTCGTCGTGTCCGTGATGCCGACCGCGTGATTACTGGATTTATCACAACTGCCGTTATAGGGCGAAGCTGAAGTGAAACTGGTCGGACTTCCCGCATCCTCGGTAATCGAAAAAACACAGATACCATAGCCTTCGGTGCCTGCGCTTAGTGTCGCTGATGCTGATGTGACGACATCAGCCGGAACGGAAACGCTGGCAAGCCCCGTGCTGTCATTGACCACGCTGACTACCAGACCTCCGGTGCCGTTACCTTCCGCCGTAATGAATATCGAGTTGATTGACGATCCGTCGGATGTCGTGACACTGCCCGTGCTTAACGTGCCAAGCGCCACCCCTGTCCCGGACGAGCCAGGACTCGAAGTCCCCTCCTTGACGCTGAATGATATATAGCCGGCTGAATCGAATGGCTGGAAGCCGCTCGCCAGCTCATAATTCGTGCTTGAGAGTCCCTCACCTGTCGCAGTATCGCCGATGGTGTCAGTAGCCCTATAGTTGGTCGAGGTAGAAAAATCGCCGCCGAAGTTCAACGAATCCTTCACTACCGAATAGTTCGTTGAGCTCATCGCGGCGAGTGCTGTATTTGTCCCGAGCAAGACCACAAAAGCGGCCGCAGTCACCAGCCCTTTGCCGATGAAACCGATTTTGCCCTGAGATTTAAACATTTTTTGTTTTGATTGAGGTTGCTTCAGGTGCAAACCTCTTTTTTAATCTCTATGTATATTTTACCATTTTTAGGCCTCCAGGTCAAAGCTCTGCGGACAAATAATATAGCTTTACCTAGCCAAAAAATGAACATATTTCATCACCTGTGGATAACATTGCTTGAATCTTTAGGGTGACTGTTATTAACTTAAAAATTTTCCTCTGGTTATCCACATAGGTTTGTGTATAAGTTGAGCTGAAGGCGTGGTTGTTTAGAATAAGGCTGTGGAGAGGGTTAGAGGAAAGGTTGGAGCGGGACCCCCCTTCGCTGAAGCTTCGGGGGGCAAGTAGCGGGGATCACCCGCCTGCCGCATCTCACCCCTTCTTGTCATTGCGAGCGAAGCGAAGCAATCCCGTCGGGATTGCCGCGTCGCTTCACTCCTCGCAATGACAAGAAAAAGAGCCCCGTCTTGCCCTATTCACGCTATCCCCGCTAACCCGGCGGATGCCGAGTGATCCCCTTCTCCCCCGCCTGCCGCATCTCACCCCTTCTTGTCAATGCGAGCGAAGCGAAGCAAACCCGACGGGATTGCCGCGTCGCTTCACTCCTCGCAATGACAAGAAAAAGAGCCCCGTCTTGCCCCATTCACGCCATCCCCGCTAACCCGGCGGATGCCGGGTGATCCCCGCTATCCCCGCTTTTACCCCTTCCTTGCCCCCCGAAGCTTCAGCGAAGGGGGGTCCCGCTCCTGCTCCTTCTGCTCCTTCTTCGCCCTCCCCTCCCTTCACCCTCAATTCCTTGTGTCGCACAATGCTCTTCTCTTTAAATCACATGCATGTTTGCATATCTGAGCCGACTAATACTAGCCTTATTTTTGATGAATAACTCCAATATTAGTCGCTCTGGTGAATCTCCAACTGATGTCTTATGCACAGCTGGGAGGAAAAAACAGACAGTCTGTTTCCCCGCATGGAAACAGGCTGCCTGTTTTTCCTCCCAATTGTGCATAAGACGTCTTCCAATTTCACCTCGGGGTCTAACAAGGATCTGATCCCCTCCAAAAAATTAACTTAGGTTTTGTTTCAAATGAAACATTATTATCGATCACTTGCTGTGTTTCATGTGAAACACTTAAGTACTAGTCCATTTCTTTAAGGCTAAGATGACCTGCCATCCCCGCAAAACTGTTCGTTTCGTGTAAAACAAAAAGCCCCCCTTCGTACCCCTTCGCCCTTTTGGGCTTCGGGGTACTACAGAGGGGCACCCCCCATAGCCCCACGATGCGCAAAGCGCTATGTGGGGCGACGAGGGGTGGTGGACCCGAGGAGAGTCGAACTCCTGACCTCCGCAATGCGAATGCGGCGCTCTACCAACTGAGCTACGGGCCCAAATAGCAGTTTATCCACTCTTTCAACAGCTTATACACTTTTTTCCTCAAAACTGCCTGATACTTTTAGCATGTAACGGTGCATATCTTCATTTACCCACATTTCCACAGAAAAACTGCCAGGCAAATTTGCTGTGAATATGTGTAAAACTATAGATTGCAGGTGTTACACAAATTCTTATTCGGACTTGTCCCGTTAGAAGTCTGCGACATGACCTCACTAATTGACTCTAACCGAGATGTCCCACAATCCTACACGAACACTCAACCAGAATAAACTTCTAACGGGATGGTGTCCCTGGAGGGATTCGAACCCCCATCTTATCCTTAGGAGGGATCTGCTCTATCCATTGAGCTACAGGGACATGTGCTGCGGAGCATAGCATGAATTGCCTGGCCTGTGAAGGTCAATACCACGCATGGATATCTACTGCATGAGCCACACTATTATACTGCTAACTCAATTCCATTTCTTCCTTAGAATTAGCTATTACTAAGTGTCGCACAATAATTTTTAACGTTCTTCAACCACCAACAGAATCTTGGGTTCAGAAGCGATGGACAGGTGGAATGATACACAATCAAATCAAGCAAATCAACAGCTTATCCACTCACACGTATTCCCGCCTGAACAGCTTTCGATATATACTGACCACACTATGACCACAGCACTACTTATACTATTCGCGCTTCTGGCGCTTACATCAATCGGCTTCCTCGTCATCATCTCCAGAAGGCTCAAGAGTCTTGATTCCGATGATGAACAAAATCGTGGATTCGTCATGCTCAACCAGAATATTCAGGGTATGAGCGAGAGGCTCGACAAGACGAATGAATCCCTGAACGTGCGTCTTGATAAGGCTGCTGAAGTCATCATGGCCGTTCAGAAGGAGTTAGGAACGGTCCAAGAACGCTTCAAGGGCTTCGAGGAGTTCAGTGAACTGTTGCATCCGAAGCTGCGCGGTAACATTGGGGAACAGATCCTGTCGGACATGCTCGCCCAGATGTTCGCGCCGTCCCACTACAGCATGCAGTACAAGTTCAAGGACGGGATGACCGTAGACGCGATCATACGCACTAAATCCGGCCTTATTCCGATTGACAGTAAGTTCCCGCTGGATAACTTCAAGCAGCTTTCGCGCGCCGATTCCGATGAACAGAAGAAGCTGGCGACACGAGAATTCAACAAGGCCGTGAAGCGCCACATCGATGACATCAGCAAGAAATACATCCTGCCGGACGAAGATACCCTCAACTTCGCGGTCATGTATGTCCCATCCGAGAACGTCTACTATCACATCCTGACCTCTGACGAGGCAGCTCTACTGGACTATGCCAAGACCAAGAACGTCCTGATGACGTCGCCGCACGGCTTCTTCAACTTCCTGCGCGTCATCATGATGGGTATGGAGCGCAACAAGCTCCAGGAGCAGGCCCAAAAGATCTGGGACATCCTGAAGGGCGTCCAACAGGAGTCGAAAAAATTTAATACGACCCTGAATGTCCTCGGAAGACATCTCACCAACGCCAAAAACGCGATGGATACGGTCCATTCCGGCTATGCCAAACTTAGCGGTAAACTGGATCAGGTTAAGCTTATCGAGACAACGCCGACGGAGACGAAAAAAAAGGTGGAGAAAGAAACAGCTTAGCTCCATTCGGTAGATGTCTTATGCACAGTTGGGAGGAAAAACAGACAGTCTGTTTTCTGCGGAGGAAACAGGCTGCCTGTCTTTTCCTCCCAACTGTGCATAAGACATCTACCGCAACCTACGAATACAGGCAGTGCCCAGCCCTGCCGGGCACTTACTATGCCGCAAACTTCTAACGGGGTTGACAATCCCTTCATTAAGGGCTATTCTCCGGTTGTCTCAAACCCAATGCTCTACTAATTAAAACCAGACTATGCCAATTAAGAAGTCGGCGATGAAAGCGCTTCGGCAGTCGCAGAAACGAGCGGAACGGAACAAGGTGGTCAAGGATTCCATCGAATACCTTCGGCGCATGACTCGTAAGGCGATTGATGTCGGTGACCTCAAGAAAGCCGAAGCTCTCGCCAAGGACGTCATCAAGTCGGTCGACAAGGCCGTGCAGAAGGGGGTGATGAAGAAGAACACCGCCGCCCGCATCAAATCACGCCTGGCCGCCAAGCTGAAGTCGTTGAAAGGCGACAAGAAGAAAAAATAGGGGATAGAAAAAAGACCGTCACGAGAGTGGTGGTCTTTTGGTTTAGGAAATAATGTCTTATGCACAGTTTGGGACAAAAACAGGCAGCCTGTTTCTCGCAAGAAACAGACTGTCTGTTTTTGTCCCAAACTGTGCATAAGACATCTACCGTCTACTTCAAAAAAAACCGCCAGATGTATTGACGGTCGCCACTCTTCGCGAGTGTTCAGAAGATTCGCGGTATATTGCCGGCCAGCATCAGGTAGAGGAACATGATCAGTGCCGCAATCGATCCGACGCGAAAGCAGATGAACTTCAACGTCTTGCGCAGTCGCCCCCGCGTACGCTTCCTAATGATGGCCATCGCGGCCTGGCCGCCGTCGAGCGCCGCTGCCGGTATGACGTTCAGTCCTCCGAAGAGGATATTGAACGCCGCGAACTGCCACATCAGATCCTGGAGTATGACCAGCCCGACGTTCGTTCCCGGCGCCAGTGTTCCGCCTTGTTGGGCGCCAAGACCGAGAGTCTCCATCATGTCGATACCCAATCCGAATATATTGAGCACGGAAACGATGAAGATGTACGGCAAGAGCAGAGGAGCGAGCATCACCACGACGAACGCTCCGATCGTGGCGCCGATGAAGGCCTCTGCCACGAAGTGCAGACCCCACGCTTCCGGCAGCATGAACACCGCGGCGGGGGAGTGTCTCCCGAAGATCAGGTTCATCAGCAGAAGCGTGACGAACGCCAGAACGACGTTCATCGCCGGTCCCGCGAGATAGACCTGAAGTTTCTTACCGAGCGTCGCCGTAGGCACCATATCAGGCGGATCAAACAGGTACATTCTGATGTAATCTCGCCAGGTAGGATTCAGCGTGAAACGATGTGAGACGACTTTCCGCGCCACATATCCGCCAAGTGGGATCAGCCTGATGTTGAACATGGTTCCACTGCGCATCTTCTTCTCGTACAGAACCGGACCGAAGCCGATGTTGAAGCTATCCACCCACAGGTTCTGCCTGCGCAACATCACATAATGCCCGTACTCGTGTAGTGCGATGATTGTCCCAAGAATCAACAGAGTCACTACGAACATCTCAACCTCCCTTTCTGTGCGGTTATGAATGACCGTCCGATTATCCTAGTGGATTTACCTGACTAAATCAAGGCTTGATGTAAGGATGGCGGTAGATGTCTTATGCACAGTTTGGGCAAAAACAGGCAGCCTGTTTCTATGTAAGGATGGCGGTAGATGTCTTATGCACAGTTTGGGCAAAAACAGG
>JAYEJB010000038.1:0-13962 GCA_034716415.1 Patescibacteria group bacterium | reverse complement strand
CTAATAAAAAACGGCCCCCTCTTGAGGACCGTTGTGTTTACTTCGTCAGGAACGCCCGGCTGTTGCCGCAGGGGAAGTGACCCAAGGGCAGCCAGCCTGCAGTGAAGAGCTTCAGCACGGCCTTCGCGTGATGAATCCCCTCCTCGTCTCCGCCGACGATGCAACAGACCAAGGTCGGTAAAGCCACCTGAAGCCCGACAAAGATGTTGTCACCGAACTCCGCGTAGGCACGCTTCGACAACGAACGCTCGAGCGCGTTCCTTGCCGGAATACAGACAGCCGACCAGGTCATCGTCGATGCCAGCGGCAGACCACCGGCCAGCCGCGCCCGCTCGATAAGTCCGCTATACGTGGCATGGGTGTCCTGCACGAACGTCTTCCGCAGATACTCGGTGAATCCGAATCGCGCCGACTCTCTTACCCACGGTTTCGTGCCTTCGAGCGCCAGATGACGATCCTTGACCGGAAACACGCCTTCGACCCGCGAATCGGGAAACGCCGCCCCCATCATCTCCGTGACGATACGGTATCCGTCGGACGGTGGCAACGACTTGAGGATGAACCTCTGCCGCGACTCGATCATGGAGAATACCACCGATGTCGCGGCCATGAACCGCGCCGCGTCGGCGGAACTGCCGCCGAGCATCGTGATGAGCCCTTTCAGGGCTAGCTTGTTGATGCGATGACGCATGTCAGCCCTCCGGTTCTGTCTCGCAGGCCTCGATCTCGGCCAATTGTTCGGCGCACGCCCGTTCATAGCACCCGACATGCAACCAAACCTTACAGATGAAGACGAGCATGTCGCCGTCCTGGATGATTCCGTCAGGAGTCTCGTATGGCTCGGAGGAACCATCAGCGATCTCTTCGACCTCCTCTTCGGTCAGGATGGGCATGAGATCGAGACCGCTTGCGGACGATCTCTCTACCCCCCATTGGGAGATGGCACCATGCTCACGCTCGGCCTGTTCCATGAGTGGCCTGAACGTCTTCTCATCCTGATCGATAAGAAGATCGCACGCGACGGAACTCACCCGCATGTGATCACCGAGTGTATCGAGTGACCATTCCTGCTCACATTGCAGGCAGGTTGTTCCGGGGGGCGGCAAAGATACGGCCGCATCGACACCGCAGGAATCTCCACACCCACAACCACCGCGCAATCGAGGCGTCAGCGAAAAGACGCTTCCCAATTCCAGATCCTCCGCGTCGGCGAAGTCGAGGAACTCCGGTTCGGTCATCACGTCGGCCATACGGACGCGGCGCTCGTCGTCGAACACCTCCGGATTGAGCCGGACGATCTGACCGTATTGATCGGTGCAGATGCGTCCCAGGATGTAGAACGCATGCAAAGCAAGCCTGTCGGTCGGCTCCACGGCGACCGCCTTGACGTTCTCGGTGGCGTAGCGACGCCGTACTTCAAGTACTCCGCACAGCTCGGCATATGAGCCGAGCCGCGCGGCGATCCCCTCTTTCGAATCAAAATCTTTCCCATCCATCTTCGACCTCCTTGATCGTTCCTGATGTCAAAAGAGCGGGGTGAGGTTATCTGTTTCTGGGCTTTTTGTCCACAGTTAAGGAAGGATGTCTTATGCACAGTTTGAAACAAAACTGCCTAGCACTTTCGGCTCCCAGCTGTGGATAAAAAACGAGCCAACTCTTGTCAGCTCATTACCGCTTCGACGGCTCATGGTTCCTTATGGAAGACGGGTATGGCGTATTCCATTTGTTTAGCGGAAATACCCGTGGCCTCTAGGCGGATCTCGACACATTTATGCGATCCATAGATCGGAATGATGCCGCTTCTGCCCCACTTCCATCTTCTTTCGTGTCTCACGAAGACATGAGGAACGTACACTTCCGAGATCCGCTTCCCTGAGGAGCGATATTTGTGAACGGTCCTGTATCCGGACAGTCTGACATAAGGCACCGCTTTGCCGTCCATGCGCCGGACCCATTCGGGATGCAACGCCATGGCGGCTAGGATTCCCGCGTCAGGCAGTGTTCCGTCCGACTCCACGTCTTCCGTCGAACAATCCCGATTCGCGCGAAGATCGATCAACTCCCAGCGCAACATCGAAGCGCCGACAAGCGAACCCAGCACGCTGACATCACGTCGTTGGTCCCACAGGAAGCTGTCCTGCTGTTCAGATGCCAATTCCCAGAGCGTCTTGTAGGTCTCTTTGACGGTGGGGAGGTACGGAACCAGCACCAACGCGACAGCACCCTTGTCCGGCCATTCGGGAATCGTGGCGAGTACGCGACGGAAGTCCTCTTCACCGAAGTTCCAGAGGAACTTATTGGTCCACTCACGGACGATCTCCACCTGCCGCTTGGCTGGGGTGAAGACACCGCGGACCAGACCGTTCTCATCGACAGACCTGTCGGCCACCTCTTTGAACGGCCGCTCGGCCAGCTCTCCCGGAGTGCGATACGGGGCAGGACGGAGCAGTTTAGGCATACCCACGCCCGGCAAAGCAGGCGTCTTCTGCTTTCGCCTGTCCAGCATTGACCGCAACACGGTCAGACCGGCAGTACCAAAAACGGAACAGAGCAGAATCAGCGCTATCGAACCGATAAGGCTCATGCCTTCCTCCCTCATTTAATGAACTCGATAAATGAGTATAGGCTGTTCAGCTGGAGGTGTCAATGAATCAACCTGTTTCGTACGATAAGGAAGGATGTCTTATGCACAGTTTGGAACAAAAGACAGACAGTCTGTTTCTTACGAGAAACAGGCTGCCTGTTTTTGCTCCAAACTGTGCATAAGACATCTCTCAATTCCCGCAAGAAACAGGCTACCTGTTTTTGCTCCCAGTCGCGGACAAGACTAATCGAACTTCTCCGAACCGCAGCGTTTGGAGACCTCTTTGCGGAGCAGTTCGATGTGATGCTTCTCATCCTCCAACATTTTCTCAAGCACATCGACGGCTCCGTCTTCGGCTTCCTCCGCGTCCTTGATGTAATAATTCTCCAGCCGCCAGGCGTTGTCCATCTTGGCGAGCAGCAGCTTCACGAGATTGTAGTTGACGTTCTTCATCTCCAAATCATCAGTCGTGAATAATCATTCCACTTCGACCACTTCGCCGGTCTGCGCGTTCTGCAACGGATTGAACCCTCCCTCGACCTCCGCGCCGTCGTCATAACCGTCGCCGTCCGTGTCGGCATCAAAGGGATCAGTCCCATAGATCATCAGCTCCTCCATGTCCTCAAGACCGTCCCCGTCCGAATCGGTCACCACGACATCGATCTCGGTAACGACAGTCTCCCCATCTTCAGGTTCTACGCCGCTCTCGATCGATTTAACATCCGGTGTCGCGGTATTCACACCCTCCACATAATCGAACCGATCATAGATCGTACTGACTTCCGGAATCTCCAGCGTGTAGGTCAGCCTGTACTCTCCGTCCCCGGTCAGACTGTAACCGTAAGGTTGATCGGTATAGACATCGTTCGGAATAGCGACCACGACCTTGGTGAGCCGTTCGATGGTCTCCGAATCCGATATATAACCCGGCCTGTCTTCAATACCTATCAGTTGTTCCAGGCCGTCCGGATAGACACCGTTCTCCTTCTCGAATATTTCGAGGGCGTTGCGTAGGTTGTCGACGTTATCCAACTGATCGATCATGATACCCTCCTCTTCGCTGATGCCGCCCAGCAGACCGGCCACTTCATCCTGCGTCATGTACTCGGCCGGCTCCTCGACTGAAATCGGCTCATTGATGCGTTCGAAGGTCGTCACGAACGAGACACTGATCTGACTGTCCGCGATGTCCGGCACCTCACGCTCATCGAGCGCGATGACGAACTCGGTGCTCATCGCCAGCGGCATGCCGGTCTTCCTGTCGGCGTACAGCATCTGGGTCAGGTTCTTGGAGATGGCGTCGTAGAAAGCGCCTTCGTATATCACCGGGGCCTCTTCCGGATCGACATCGGCCAGAACGACGAAGTCTTCCACGTTCGGCAACAGCTCTGCCCGGCGCTCGATGGTCGATTTCAACGTGTCGATCGTCAACTGCTTATCGAGCTTCAGGACGTACTGCGTCGCTTTTCGACCGAGCGGATCCTCGGCGCGCTTCGGATTCCCGTCGGGACTCAGTGCGCCGCTCTTGATGAATTCGGTCATCAGGACCGCGATCTCACCCATGACATCCCGCTTGCCGAAATCCGGCAAAAGCTCCATCGAACCGCCATCCGCTTCCAGTTCGGACTTGTACTTGAACACCTCAACCGCGTCTTCGGCCTCTTCACCCCCCTTAATCAGGATCCACTTGTCCTGGATGCCACTGATGAACGGGATGACAGGTGGTGCTTTGTTGATCCTGACGAAGACCTTTTCACCGAGCGTCTTGAGGTCCACGTCCACTTCGGCGGTCAATCCCTCCGCACTGAACGAACCACTGAGCGATGTCTCGCCCCGAAGCTTATCGGACAAACGATCCCAGTCGGACGTGCCGGACAGGTTCAGCGACATCTCCGAAGGGACTAAGCCGAAAAACATCGCCATATCCATGAGAACATCTTCCGCTTCAGCATTGCCGGGCTCGACACCCATGACCTCGAAGATCGATATCGGGCGCATCTCGGGGTCGCGTTTGGCGATACTGAAATCCAGCCTGCTTCCGATCCGGGCTGACTGGATGTTCTCCATGTTGGCGGCTACCTCTTCAAGTGTCGGTCCCTGAAACAGGAACGGGATATTCACCCAGCCCATGTAGGCCGCGGTGATCGTGCCGAATATCAGGACCAGGCCCACGGCCAGAAGCAACAACGCTTGCCTGGGATTGCCCGCGGGAGTAGATGTGACCGCCGGAGCCTGTGGTTGAGTGTCTGTGGGAGTTTGTGTCTCGTCCATATATATAATATGAAAGCCTGTGTTCATTTTACCACGAAATTAGGCCTCGGGCAATCCTGTCAGGCTTAAATCAAATAAAAATGGGATGATATCTTATACACAGTTTGGAGCAAAACACAGACAGTCTGTTTCTTGCGAGAAACAGGCTGCCTGTTTTTGCTCCAAACTGTGTATAAGATATCTCTCAATTCCAGCAGGAAACAGGCTGCCTGTTTTGCTCCAAACTGTGCATAAGACATCTCCTGTTTACCCTTCAAAAAAACCGATGGCATAGTGCCATCGGCGTCTGTTCGTTACGCGTTCTCGCGGTTCACCCACTCGATGATCTCGGCGAGTCTGGAATTGGTCTCGGAAGACCGATCACACCACGCTTTGGAGAGCACCTCCAACATGTCCCTATCGACTCTCCCGTAGAACTGCAGGATGTTGTCGTCGATGAATGATCGGATGGACTGGAAGAAAGCCTCGTACTTGTCCTCGTCCGGGTCGAGCTCGATGCCGTCCGGCGTCAACGTGATGAGGCCGCATTTGAGCATCTGATTGGCGACAACGAGATTCTCCCGGACATAGGCCGCGAAGGTCTCGTTCTCGAGCTCGCTCTTCGCCATGAAACGGATGACCCGCGCGAGCGCGGTGGAGATGACCTCGAAACGTTTCTCCGGACTCGGGTCCATCATGTCGCAGACGCACATCCCGCCGACCGACGCCTTGGCCTCCTCGAGGAGATCCTTGGCCGTAGCGAGCCGTTCGACCACCTCACGCGTGCAACCGACCGGATGGAACAGCTCGTGGAAGACGGTGTGCTCGGTCCCGGACGACGTCGTGATGCGCGGATTCAGCAGGATCGCTGTCTCCAGAGTGCAGTGCCGGTCAACCTTCTCATGCAGCAGTCGCACGTTGACCTCGACACTCGACTCCGCCAGGAAGATCTTGCCGCCCTCGGCGAGAATGTCCTGCCGATTCGGCGCGACCTGACCGGTATAGCGGAAGTTCATGCTCGTGCCGGCCTCGAGGAGCGAGACGAAGACGCCGATATCGATCCGCGACAACTTGTTCCGAATGGCGTCGATGAGCTCATCACCCAGTCCGGCCCGCTCCGCGTACTCGGGAGTCGACGACCGATAGGCTTCAATCATCTCCCGTGCCCAATCTTGGGTCGCCCGAACCGCGACACGCATTTCCGGACTGATACAGCGCGGATGCTCGTAGCCGTTCTCCAGACCATGTACGGCGAAGACCTGGCACTCCGGCGGGATCGCGATCCACGCCCGGTCGACCGCGGCCCAGCGCTCCTCGAGCTGGTCGATCTCGGTGCACTCGTAGGCTTCGGCGAGTCGCAGGAAGTACTGCTTGTTGGGCTCGTTATCGCAGAGCTTCGCCATCTCACGCAGTCGTCTGGTGAACATGGTGACGAGCTTCGGATAGGCCTCCGCCCAGGTTCGCCGATTGACGAACTCACCGCCCACGTAATCGAAGACCGTGTAGTCGAACTCGGCCAGGACACTCTCCGCCTGTTTCCTGTAGGCTGCCCGACCTTCTTCGTCGAGCTGCTGATAGGGCACGCAGACGTCGAGGAACCACTCCATCCAGAGATAATCCACCGTCAGGGCCGCGTCGAAAGCGATGAGACCCCAGTCCGGAAGCTCGGAATGGAAGAAGATGTTCGTCATCTGATCCGCTTGAAAGCGGAACACCGGGAACACCACCCCGCGCATGAAGCCGACGTTCACCAAAGGATCGCTCTGGTCGATGTCGCCGCGCCGCACGGACGCGTACTTGACCAGCTCATCGATCGGCGAGTCCGGACATGTAGTGCCCGGACCTTTCGACAGGGACTCGAGAAAATCCCGCACATGCGGCGACGTCGCGACATGCTCGGCCACCGAACGCTCGATGCGCGCGACCGTCTCCGCGAGCGACAGTTCCGCCACCTCCCAGGGGAATTCATACCCCTTCGCCAGGACGTCCTGCCCCAGCATCCTCATGTCAGGGTACGGACCGCCCTTATTCAATCCGGTCATCTCTGACCTCCTTTTTCGGATAAAAACAACGACAAAGAACACGAAGAAGCATATTAACAGTTACAGCCCGGTAGTCAAGAAATAAACTGCCATCGGCTGACTCGGTATGCGCCGAGCGCGGCGCCGACGGGCTGTTCGATTACGGAATGATGTCTTATGCACAGTTTGGAGCAAAACACAGACAGTCTGTTTCTTGCGAGAAGCAGGCTGCCTGTTTTTGCTCCAAACTGTGCATAAGACATCTCTCAATTCCAACGAGAAACAGGCTGCCTGTTTTTGCTCCAAATTGTGCATAAGACATCTCTCAATTCCAACGAGAAACAGGCTGCCTGTCTTTGCTCCAAACTGTGCATAAGACATCTCCTGTCTACTCCAAAAAAATCTGGAATATAAAAAAGGCCGGCGTTCACCGACCCGTGGTCGTTACTCAACGAAGACGATCAAGTCTCGCTCCGCGTTGGTCAGGATGGTGGCCAGATAATCCCGCGTATCGTCCCATCTCTCCGGCGACACGGGCCGATGCATGACGAAACTGCGAATACTGACCCTATCCTTGAGGTTCCCGAGCAGAAAACCGGGAACCTTGTCCAGGACCGACCGGACCCTGGCGATCAGAGCGACAGTCACCTCCAGATCGTCCGGCGATGTGACCGGATCTCCGGACGGTTCCACCTGCCCGCGAAACGGACCGGACAACGTGCATTTGCCGAAATCTCCCAGCCCGACCACCGCAAACGCGAAGATGCCGGGATCGCCGGACTGATATCCGATGATGACCAGCCAGGGATGAACCCTGTCGACCTCACCTGTCTCCGCATCGATCGGATATGCCCATCTTAGCAGCAGGTCATTCTCCAGAAAGACCTGTCCGTACTCGTGCTTTTCAGTCCGATATCCCTCGATATCGTAATATGTCTTAGCAACCGGCTCCTGCAAACCAGACTCCCTTCTTCCGGTCTTAATGAACGGTCTGTCAAATTAGCAGAATCGAACGCGCGGGTCAATAAAAAAGGCCCGCCCCATACGGGGAAGACCGGTCACTTTTCGGTCGTTTCCTCCTCATTCCGCTCACCGCGGACGTACCACAACACAAGCGCGGAAGTGACGATGACCAGAAAGATCGGATTGGTCAGCTTCAGGACCCAGTCGCCCAGCGCGAAGCTATAGAGAGTCCAGGTGAGCACCGCTATGACCGTCACCCACAGGAACTTCACATCGCAGGCTCCCCGGCCGTTCTTCCAGATCTCCCAGATCTGCGGTGCGAAGCAGACCCATGTACCGAAACAGCCGGCCAGGAACAGCCAATCATACCAATCCACCAGGGCTTCCGCCATGACTATGCCGACGAACAGGATCATCAGCATCTTTTCCGTAATGCTGAAGCCCTTATACGACCGCACTAGAACCAGGACCGCCATGAATAGCGGGACACGCAACATGCCGACCAGCAAGGCGTTCTCCGGAAAGTGGAAACCGTATACACGGATGCCGTAGACCGCGGCGGCTGTCATGAACGCTGCCGTGTACGCGTGCATGATGACGGACACCGACTTACCGGACTTCTTCTTGTAGACCGTCCTCGCCTGATGCCATATCCCCCAGAAACCGATCAGGTTCACGGCCACGGTACCCACGAACGTATATGTCAGGATGTTCCAGCCGAACTGTTCGAATCCCATTCTTCCTCCGCTCACAAAGACCTCAAGGCAACTTACCTTGCGGATATCCGTTCGTCAATGCTTGGAGAGCGAGAAAGTGAGAAAACTCAAGACACAAATTTCAAGACTCAAGCCATTATTAATCTGCCCCTCTCGCCACTCCCTTGTCATTGCGAGGAGACCGCAGTCGACGAAGCAATCCCGTCTGCCCAGGCTCGGATCACGGGATTGCGTCGGCCTTCGGCCTCGCAATGACAAAAAAGAAGAGTCCCCCAAAACCAAAAGCCCCCCTCTCGGGGAGCTGTTTCAATTCTTAGAATCGACAACCACGATCAACCTGACAGTTCCGATATCTTTTTCACGACCTCTTTAAACGTCACCTGCGTCTTGATGAACGAACACTACTCTTTCTCGTACCACGTACCCGCCTTGATGCGCCAAGAACCGGGTGCACTGTTGGAGAATACGGAATGTTCGAGATTGGCGTCGAAGACCACTGAAGCGGTCGACGCCATGTAGATGAACTCGCCGCTCATGTGGCTCACGGACGAATCACCGAGATGCGAGATACGTCCGTGCGTGGCCAGGAAAAGTCCGCCGGTCACGCCGGTTTGCAGATAGACCGCGGCGGTATCGACACCCGTTCCCGAACCGTTGCTGACGACCATGAGATAACTGCTGCCGTGACCGGAACCGTAGATGTTGGGCGGATTCGCGCACGAACCGATCAGTCCGGACGTCGAATTCAAGTCATCGGCTACCGGCGACGTCTGCTGGGTCAGACTGCTGCCGTCCCAATTGAGGATAGTGCCGACCGTGCCGACAATGGTCACGTCATCCACGGCGCGCATGTCCACGTCACGGAAACTGGCCGATACCGGCGAAGTCTCGGTCGACCAGCTGCTACCGTTCCAGCGGATAATGGTGTCACTATCGCCCACCGCCCAGGCGTCGGATCCTGAAGCGACACTCACCGCGCGCAGATTATTGGAGGTCGGTGAACTCACGGACGACCAGTCCGTGCCGTTATAGTGGAGAATCGTCCCGGAGTCACCGACCGCCCAGCCATCGGCTTCCGAAAGCATGGTCACGTCGCGCAGGAGGTTCGACGTCGGAGAGGTGACAGCAGACCAACTCGTACCGTCCCTGTGAATGATGATCCCTCCCGCGCCGACGGCCCAAATGTCGGTGGCCGCATATGCATGTACTCCGTACAGCGCGGTACCCGGATACGGAGACGTCTCGTACTGCCAATTGAAACCGTCCCATCTGACTATCGTCCCCGCGGCACCGACGGCCCAGGCGGCGAAATTCGTGGCGGCCGACACACTACCCAGCAGATTGCTTGTAGGGGAAGTCTCCGATGACCAGCTCGTCCCGTCCCAATGGATGATAGTACCGGCATTCCCCACGGCCCAACCGTCGACCGACGCGCGCATATGCATCGACCACAGAGCCTCGGCCGTCGGCGAAGTTTCGGACACCCAATTCCCCGAATCGTAAGTCAGGATATTCCCCAGATCTCCCACGATATTGACGTTGCTGGAACTGGCAGTCTCCTCACAGTCCACGATGATCTGATTACCTGGCTGGGGATTATCGTAGTCGCCGATCAGAATGACCGAACCGTACTTATCGAAGGTGGGGTCGAGCTGGAATACACTGCCGTCCTCCATGGTTACGGCTCCGTCGACCCAAATCGGACCCTGTATCGTGACCGTGACACTCGTCGGAACGGTCAGGTCTCCGGTGATGTGGATCGGACCGAGGTTGCCGGTGGTCGCGATATGGTCTCCTTCGATGAGCCCCCCGTATTCGGCGGACGCTTCCCAGAAGTCGATGTCCGGGACCGGCATCAGGATATCTTCCGGTGTGGTGGACTCGGTATAGTGAGTACCGGACACGGTCGACTGGGAAATACCGAAAACAGGTACGTCATAATAAGCGTCACCCGTGACATCGCAACGCCAGATGCGATCCGAGTGGGCGTCACCCGTAATGTCACATCTCGACAGCAGTCCATTAGTCTCCGAGACCGATATCTCACCGGTGATATCGTTGTAATGGGAATCGCAGCGGAAGTCGCCGCCCGAATAGACCGGTCCGGTGATGCTTGACTTGTCTTCGAGCCTCGCGCCGCTCGCGCCCACCTGAAGCGCGAACGCGGGCGCGAGAGCGGGATCGGACAACGGGTCGCCGCTGAGCGTCACGACAATAGTGCGCGACGATTCGTTCAGCAGCGTACCGACCGATTCGATGACGCGCTCGCCACTCTCGCCCGTCACGGTCGTGACATAATCCCCATGCCCGGCGACCACCTTGGTCTCGCCGACATAATTCTCACCCCATGTCCCGTCACAGCCCGCGTCGTATTCAGAATTCAGGCAGAATATCGCCTTACTGATGCCGATCTCGGCCAGGTTAATGGCGTTTTGTTCATCCTGAACGTAATACTTCACCTTCTTGGTCGAATAGATGTATCCGGTCATGGTCAGAGTAAACGCTATGATAATGCCAAGCAGGACCATGATGATCACAATGGCAAAACCACGGTCCGTCCGTTCTTGTTGTCGCGACCGTCTCATAAATGACACTCTTTCATCTATTATTATAGCAGATTTTTGGGGCTGGATAAAGCTGGGAGGGGGTGGGAAGGGGGCAGAAGGGGTAATAGCGGGAGAAGGAGCAGAAGGAGCAGAAGCGGGAGAAGCGGGAGAAGACGGAGGGTTCGGTTCGAGACAGACGGCTTAAAAGTCAAAAAGCTTAACAGCTTATATGGAAGGATGTCTTATGCACAGTTTGGGGCAAAACACAGACAGCCTGTTTCTCGCAAGAAACAGACTGCCTGTTTTTGCCCCAAACTGTGCATAAGACATCAACCGTTTAGTTTAAACAAAATGTGTCCGGCCTGTAGCCAGACTCCTTATTGAAGCTTTTCAGCTGTTAAGCTTTTTGACCGTTTAGCTTTTGAGCTTTCTCCAACTTTCTATCTCAAAACAAAAACCCGTCTGCGTGACGGGCTTTTCGTGTACGACTAGTCGCAGGTGAAATTAGCCGGCTCCCCGGTTTCGAGATCCAAGAGGACATCGCCTATCCGTTCACCGGTCACCGGATCCTGTTCATAATAACCGGTGAACGATTTACCGCTTCCTTCACAGATGACCGTCGTCGGTACGTTGACCCGCACCCAGCCACCCTTCTTCTCTTCTTCGCATTCGTGGTCTTCGGCAAAGCGCAGCATTTCATGATCGCTTACCTCGCCCTTATCATATTTGGTCATTTCCTTATCGTCGAAAGATCTCCTGTGATAGCCGGTGTGGGTCAGCGTGTAGGTCACGAAGAGGCCATGATCCCATGAGCCGCTGCGCACCGAATCATCCCCCTCATTCTCACAGTTGAGATCCGCCGTCACCTCATACGACTGATGGAAGGTAAGCCCCCTCCTGTTCAGAATTTCCTGCTCATGCGGCTTCAGCACACTCTTGTACCACGTCGTCACCTCGCCTTCGATGCCCCAGGTCGTACCCGGCGCGTAGGAAAATTCATCGTAAGCGTATCGCCACCCCCACTCATGAGGAAACCTGACAGCTCGTCCGTTCGGTTTGACCGTCATGGCGAAGTCGAATTCGTCTCCGACGTCGTGTTCGGTAGAGGCGCTGTGGGGCGTCGCATCGAAGAATCCTCGGACACGCCACATTTCGACGGAGCTGAAATGTCCGACCTGACCGGTGACGATAATCGTTCCGCTCTCATCACTCCCCTCGACTCCGGTCACGCCGATCAGTTCAGTGGTCATGTCCTCACCTTCCCCGCTTCGACTGACGATCAGCGGAACCCATCCGAACGCGTCGCCCCAATCGACCGTAAAAAGGACGGTGACCGGCTCGCTGAACGTCGTCCCGTCAGGTCCGAGTTCGTAAGCCGCGACCAGTTCGGCCCCCTCGCCATCCTCGGCAAACGGATCCGGATCGTAACCGATCTCCGACTGCGCAATCGTAATATCCGCGGTCGTGACGCCATCCGGCATGGAGCCGTCCGGAATCTGCAGCGCCAGCACGCCGTCGTCTGAATTAAGCACAGTCTTCGGCTTTTCGGCCGGCCCGCGGGAAAGGACGGCCGCGAGCGCAATGAGCGCCACGACAGCCACCCCGATGATGAGGGGTTTCTTGTCTTTCATATGTCGCGAACTTAGACCGTGCCGCCGAGTTTGGCGCCAGCGAAAATTATATAGGCGATGAGCAGGAAAGCGGCCTCGCGGCGTGACAGGCGCAGGCGGCTCCAGAACACGAAGAACACCAGAAGCGTCAGCAATATGAGCATGACGAGATCAAAATATAGGATGCTTGAGGTGACCAGCAGACCGGAGACTAGGCCCGCCGCGCCCAACGCGACCAGCATGTCGAAAGTGGTACTGCCGATGAGGTTGCCGAGAGCGAGTTCGCTATGCCCTTTCTTCAGCGCGGCCAGCGAGGTCGCGAGCTCCGGCAGGCTCGTTCCGAGTCCGACGATGAGCGCGCCGACCACCGACTGCGCTATCCCCCATTGCACGCTCAGCGCGAGCGCGTTCTCGACGGTGATATCGGCAGCGAACCCCAGAAGGACCAAGCCGCCGACCAGGGACACGCCGGCCTTCAACATGTTTCGTTTCGATTTGAAGTGCAGTTTCTCGCGTATCTTCTCTTCGCGGATGAGCGAAACGAAATAGACCAAATAGACGACGATGAGAAGCGCGCCGTCCATGCGCGAAATCTCGCCGTCGTGTCCGAGCAGGAACAGCAACACGGCCGCCGTGACGAGCATCAGACCGTCCCTCAAGAGTTTCCTGCGCGTGATCGTCAGGGTCGCGAACAACCCCACCAACCCGAGCATCAACGCGACCTGTCCGAAGCAAGTGCCGACTATCTGACCGAGAATGAATCCGGATGTCTCCACGCCGCGCGTGCGACTGATGGCCGCGGTCACGTTCACGAAAAGTTCGGGCACGTCGGTGCCGATCGCGAGCACGGTCAGACCGATGAAGCCGCGTGAAATCCTGAAGTGATCGGCGATGTCGAGCGCTCCACTGATCGCTATCTCCGACGCGATCCAAAGCCCGGCGATGCCGAGAATGAGGAATAATATGGTCATATCGCTGTCAGTATAGCATGTGGTCATTCTTAGGAATAAGCGTGGCCCTTGGAGGGAGAGGGGGGCACCCACCTACGCTCCCCCTTCGCTATCACCCTTCGCATAAAGCTACGGGTGACTTCGAGCTTCGGGGGACAAGTGAAGGTTCGGTGGGTAGGGAAGGGGTAGGACAGAGCGGGAGAAGCGGGAAGGAGCGGGAGAAGGGGCAAGACGAGTTATAAAAAATCCCCCGCTTCCCCTTTTTTGTCATTGCGAGCGTAGCGAAGCAATCCCGTCGAGATTGCCGCGTCGCTACGCTCGC
>JAYEJB010000037.1:0-13963 GCA_034716415.1 Patescibacteria group bacterium | reverse complement strand
AAAACAGACAGTCTGTTTCCCGCAGGAAACAGACTGTCTGTTTTTGCCCCAAACTGTGCATAAGACATCCTTCTTTTATTCTCTGTGGATTCGGAATGATGTTTACTCAAAGATATGACAGAAAAAAAGCACCGGCAGTGCCGGTGCATCGTGTCACATCTGTTGGTGATTGATGTAATCCCTCCACCACAGATACAGCTCCCTCTGCGCGACCAGGTCGTCGATGTTATATTGCGCGATCTTGAGAAATTTCTGCAGAGCGAAAGCTTCACCGACAGTGTTACCGGACACCTCGCCCCCTTTGGGACTCTTGATGCCAGCCAGACGGCACCACATATGCAGGCTTCCCCGGGTCCGTGTCGCCCCATAGCCGGTCAGCTGATCGAGCAGATCGATGTGGATCGGACGCCTCTTCTGCTGATACAGGTAGCGCCCGCTCAACAGGTCGGCCTTCGCGCGAATGCGGTATTTCGCCGACCGGATCATTATCCAGAAGGCGTCGAAAGGCCGGCTGTTGAATCCGATCAGCGCGTCAGCGTCGCCGATGTCATCCCAGAACCGCCGCAACATCGCCTCTTCAGACAAGGCGATGAGCCGGACCCCCTGCTCCGCGATCTCGGACTGATCCACGCCGGGTGATTGATAATAGACGACGCCGTCGCCGATATCCGCGTCCATCAATCCGAGAGCCACGATCTCTCCGGTCAACGGAGAAAGCGCCAGACCGTCAGCCACTTCCGCGATTATCCTATCGCGATCCTCTTGCGCGGTGACTCCGTGTAACGCCCTTTTAGTGAGCTCGCGCTGTGTCACCTCGTCCATCGCGTCGAATTTCTCACCGACGGTCTCGATGTCGAATATCAGATTTCTGCCCATTGCATTCTCCATTAGTGAATGATCCTCTTTCTTATTAGACCTATACGACCAATCGGTCAATCCCGATGCCGCTTTGCTTCATGAGTAAGCGCGTGTAGGTCTACCGCCCGTGACACTTAATCTTAATACGCATTTACATATATAGCACAGCGGTATCGGGATCAACCCTTATCCGCCAGACGCTTCAACAACGCCTGCGCGTCATCTCCTGAAGAGATCGCGCCGCTCAACTGCGCCTCGCGCAACTCCTCCAGCAACCTCCCGATCTCCGGACCAGCTTCGATTCCGGTCGTCTGCATGACATCGGTACCCGTCATGACGCGCTGCGGCTTCTCGGATTCCTCCATAGCCTGCCGCTCCAGCCCATCGATCGCGTCCATGATCGACCGTAGACGCGACGCATCAGCCTCCCCCGCCTCTGGCTCGGACGCCGACAGGTCCGCGAACGAGACATGCAACAACTGACGGCCGGCTTCCTTATCCTCCAGAAAATAACGCCACAACGTCGTCTTCCTGACATGCTCCAGATCCACGAATACCGGGAAAAGATGGTTCCTGACAAGCCACTCGATGCGCTCCGGCCTGATGTTCATGCCGAGGACGCTCGACAACCGCAACCTTTCCGCGATCGATCTGGCCATCCTCGCGCCCTGTACATCGTGTCCGTAAAAGGACAGCTTGCCTTCCTTTTCCGTCATCATGTCCGGCTTGCCCACGTCGTGCAGCAGAATCGTGAACATCGTCTCTACCGTGAGCTCGTCATCCGGAAAGTAATCACGGAATTCCGGACCGGTCGCCTTCTCGAGCGCCAGCTTGACATGCGTCCAGACATCACCTTCGCTATGCCACTCCGGCGACTGTTCCGTCTTGGCCATCCGTTCGAACTCGGGGACGATACGGAACAGCATGCCGCTCCGCTCGAGCAGGCCGACCGCTTTCATCGCGTCCGCCTTCAGCGCCTTGGCGAATTCCTTGGCGACCGTCTCGTACGGCACCAGCATTTCATTTGAACCGTCATCGAGTTTCCTGACACCGTCAATCTCGCCGGCGTACCGTCCGATGGCCTTCCAGGTACCGGCCTCAATCGCGAAACCGAGCTGGCAGGCGAAGCGGATGGCGCGCAGCATACGCGACAGGTCTTCACGAAAACGCTCGCCGGGTTCCCTGACCGCCCGAATCAGACGTGCATCAAGATCCGACGTCCCGCTGAAAGGATCGAGGAGTTCCTGCCTGGCGAAATCCCAGGCCATCGCGTTCACCGTGAAATCACGGCGCGACAAGTCGTCGATCATCGGCAGGTCGGGATCGCTCTGCACGCTGAAATCGCGGCGGCTTCCCGTACCGCCGCTCCTTTCCGTCCTCGGCCAGGCGATATCCACGGCTGGCGCCCCACGCGGCGCGTCCGCCGACCTGAACTTCAACACTCCGAAATCGCGGCCGACGAAATCGACCTTACCCATCTTACCGAGCGCTTCAGCCACCGTATCCAAATCCACCCCGCGCACGACAAGGTCGAAATCCTGCCGGTCGTCGACCCGGCCGAGCATGACGTCCCTGACGGCGCCGCCCACCAGGAACCACTCGGCCTCCGGGATCTGCTCCCGCACCGCGCGCAAAAACGCCAACTGCGGATGCGCTTCAGTCTCCCGGAACAGTATGTAATGCTCCTCACTCATGCCTTCTCGAGGTGAATCGTCTGCGTCGGGAACGCGAACTCGATCCCTTCCGCGGCGAACTTCCCGTAGATCTCGAGGTTTATCTTCTGCATGATGTCCAGGAACACCGGGTACTCCGCGGTGTCGACATAGAAGACCGTCTCGAAATTGAGACTGCTGTCGCCGTAACTCACGAAATGCGAACGGTCGAACTCGGTCAGCTCCTTACTCTCGATGATCTCCTTTATCATTCCGGGGATCGCGGCGATCTTCTCGGTCGGTGTCCCGTACGTCACGCCGAGAGTGAAGGTGTAACGCCGGCGTTGCATCTGTTTGAAGTTCTGGATGCGCGTGGTCGTGAGCTCCCTGTTCGACACGACCAGTATCTCACCCTGCAATGTCCTGATGCGCGTGCTCTTGAGACCGATCTTCTCGACCATGCCCTTGTCGGCGCCGATGACGATGAAGTCGCCGACCTTGAACGGCTTGTCGATGTAGATGGAGAACGAACTGAATATGTCACCCAGCACGTTCTGCAGCGCGAGCGCGATGGCGATGCCGCCGATACCGAGACTGGCCACGAACGACGTCACGTTCACCCCGAGATTCGACAACGCCAGGGAGATACCGAGCGTCCACAGGATGATCTTGAGCACCAGACGCGCCGCGTTGGCCATCGTCTTGGCGTGATCATTCCCGTTCTCCTCCGCCGCGGTCAGATACTTGTCCACGAAGAAGTCGACCAGACGGGTCAAGCCGCGGACGACCTCATAGACGATGACCAGGATGAACGCGATCTTGATGACGCTGGCGGCGAGTTCCGGCAGCTCAAGCATCTTGATCGCGAAGAAAAGCGAGACCAGCACATAGAACGGCGGCCTGACCTTGGTGAAGATACCTATCAGCACGTCGTCGAACTCGGTCTTCGTGACCTTCGCCAGACGGCGCAGGCGCGACAGGATGACGACTTGGATGATCTTCAGGACGATGTTCAGACCGACGAAGAGCAGCAGTGCCTTGGTGTAATCGAACGCCGTGTTCACGCCGAGTTGGATTGATTGGAGATATGAGATGAGTGGATCCATACTTGAGCTAAAAAGTTTAACAGCTTAAAAGCTTAAAAGCATATTTAGATATTCTTTTTAGCTATTAAGCTTTTAGGCTTTTGAGCTCTCAATTGACAAATGCAAATCAATTTGCAACAATGAATTTAATATGACAGACGCTGAACTGATATCACTATTGGCCGCTAACGGCCTACGCAATACCGCTGACCGACGGCGTATCCTTTCCCTGTTCATGAAAGACAGAGCCTGGACCGTAGCGCAGGTCCACGAAAATCTCAAGGGTATGGATCTGTCGACTGTCTATCGGAACGTCAATGCGCTGACAGAGAACGGACTGCTTACTGTGGCAGCGGTGCAGGGCAAGGAAACGAGCTACGGACTCGCTTCCAAGGGACACCACGCGCACCAAGTATGCCAGAGATGCGGCACCGCTTTCTGTATCCCATGCCCGATCGGCGGCACGAACGATGAACACGCGCTCGAGATATATACTGTCTGCGCGGCCTGTAAGATAAAGACTCATTAGAAATCATACCATAACTACACCCATATGGCCTTAATCAACAAACGGTTAGTCCTGTTCTTCGGTGCGATAGCGGCGCTTCTGATCACCGTACTGTTCCTCGCGGGCAGACCCGCGGCTCCATCAGAATCAGAACGCGAAGCCGTCGCGACGACCATCTTCCCGCTCTATGACATCGTCAGGAGCATCGCACCGGAGAATATCGATGTCATCGCGCTTCTCCCGCCCGGCTCCAGTCCGCACACGTTCGAACCGAACCCTTCGACGATCAAGTCGCTCGAGCGATCCAAAGTCCTTTTCGCGATAGGCCACGGATGCGACGACTGGATCGCCGACCTCGCCGCGGCGAGCGATACGCCTGTCGTGAACGGCTACTCCGGACTGGAATTGCGCGAATACTCCGAGCAAGGGACGCATGAGCACACGCACCATGAGCACGCGCACGAAGAAGGAGACGATCTCGGTCATCACCACCATCACGGCGGCACGGATCCGCACTACTGGCTCTCCATGAAAAACGCCATCGCCATGACAGCCACGATAACCGTCGAGCTGACGGCAAATTTCCCGGAATACAGGGACGAGATAACAGCGCGCCATAACAGTCTGCTCGGCAGGCTACGCGACGCCGACCATCAGATCAGGCAGATGCTTGAGGACATCGAAACCCGCAAAATGGTAACCCTGCATGGCGCGTGGTATTATTTCGCTGAAGAGTACGATCTGGAGATCGCGGCGACTTTCGAACCGTCGCCCGGTCAGGAACCGACGCCACAGTACCTGGCTGAACTGGAACATACCGTGAAGCACGCGGCCTTGAAGACGATCTACTCCGAACCACAGCTCTCAACGCAGTCGCTTGAGGCATTCGCGCTCGACCACGGACTCGACATCGCGACATTGGATCCACTGGGCGGAACCGAGGGACGCGAAAACTATATAGAAATGATGCTCTACAATGCCAGGACCATCGCCGAAAACCAATAGACCGCCGGCTATCTCGATTGAGGGCTGTACGGTCGTATACGGAGACAACGTCGCCATAGACGATGTCACTACGGAAGTGAAGACCGGCTCGATCACAGCGATCATCGGACCGAACGGATCGGGAAAGACCACGCTTCTTAAGGCCGTGCTGGGACTCATTCCGGTCGAATCAGGTACGATCAGAATGTTCGGCAAACCAGTCGACGACGTCAGGAAACTGATCGGCTACGTCCCTCAACGGCTGGAGTTCGATCTGCGGTTCCCGATCACGGTCGAGGAATTCCTGGATCTGGCGCGGCACAAGCACAATCCGAAAACCGTGATAGTGGAAAAGCTGATGGAGGTCGGCCTGCCTCAGGACACCGCCAAGGCGCAATTGGGCAAGCTATCCGGCGGGCAACTACAGCGAGTGCTCATCGCACAGGCGATACTGAACGACCCGATGCTCTTGATACTCGACGAACCGTCCAGCGGAATCGATATCGTCGGCGAACGCGCGTTCTACGACATCATCGAGCACCTCAACGATGAGCATAACGCGACCGTAGTCCTCGTATCGCACGAGTTGGCTATCGTATCCGAGATCGTCGACTTCGTCATCTGCCTCAACAGGAAGCTGATGTGCTCCGGACCACCGCATCAGACGCTTACCGAAAGCGCCATCGACGAACTTTTCGGATACCGCACCAGATTCTACGGACATGACAAGCATGAAAACGCGGAACCGGTAAGGAAATGGAGACCGCATCGGAACCACAGACGCCGCTAGCTTATGGAACTGCTCGAAATGATCTCCTACACGTTCATGCAACGCGCCTTCATGGCGGGCGTGATATTGGCATTGCTGCTGGCGTCTTTGGGAATATTCGTCACGGTGCGCAAGATGGCGTTCTTCGGCGATGGTATCGCCCATTCGTCCTTGGCAGGCATCTCCATCGCCATGCTGGCCGGACTCTCTCCCCTGCCGGTCGCGCTGGTCTGGGCCGTAATCATAGCGCTTCTCATCTGGTGGCTCGAAAAGAACACGCGCCTGCCCTCGGATACCCTTATCGGCATCTCCTTCACCGTAAGTATGGCGCTTGGCGTCATCCTGATGAGTTTCACCAAGGGCTACCAGCCAGAACTGGTATCGTTCCTGTTCGGCAGCATCCTGGCGATACGCACCATCGACCTCATCCTCATCGCCTCCTTAGGGGCGGCGATCCTGCTATGGCTGGCATTGTCTTTCAGACAGTTGACGTTCATGTCGCTGTCCGAGGATCAGGCCGCCATCGCCGGCGTGCCGGTGAAACTGCAAACCATCGTCCTGTATGTCGCGCTCGCGATGGCGACCGTGCTCGGCGTAAAGATACTCGGCATCATCCTCGTCTCGGCACTGCTCATCATCCCGCCCGCGACAAGCCGACTGCTGACATCGACGCTCAGGGTGCACATCATCATGTCGCTGGTGCTGGGCGAGATCATGGTCATGTCCGGATTGGCGATATCATATCTGTACGACCTGCCGTCCGGCGCCACGGTGATACTCATCGGCACCGCGATGTTCACGCTTGCCGCGATAGTGAGAAAAAGAACGGCCTGAATCCGACTGACATGAAAATAATCAAGTCGACTGGTGAAAGAGTCGAATACGATCCGACCAAGATCCGCAAGACGTTGCTGCGAACCGGTGCGGACGCGAAACTGGTGGACCGCGTGATCAAACGTGTCTCAAAACGCGTCACGCGTGACATGGCGACCAAGCGCCTGTTCGCCATCGTACGCCGTGAACTGCGGCGTGAGAGCCGACACCTTGCACAGAGATACAATCTCCGGAACGCGCTCATCAAGCTCGGACCGGCTGGATTCAAATTCGAAAAATATGTCTCCTCGATCCTGAATGCGTACGAATACAAGGCGCATGTGCCCCAAAAAGACCTGGTCGGACTGTGCGTCAACCACGAGATCGACGTGATCGCCGAGAAGGACGGACGCCGGATGATGATCGAAGCGAAATTCCGCAACCGCTTCGGCGACAAGGTCAAACTGAAGGACACGATGGCGACCTGGGCAAGATTCGTCGACCTGTGCGACGGAAGCCGCAAGAACAAGTCCTGCCCTCATCTGGACGAGGTCTGGATCGTGACAAACGGTGCGTTCAGTGACCGGTCGCTACAGTTCGGGCTGTGTAAAGGGATCGACCTCGTCGGCTGGAGTACGAAACAGCATTCCCTGGCGACATTGGTGGACCATGCGTCCCTCTATCCGATAACCGTGCTGGACGGACTGCAGCAATGGGAGCTCGACAAATTCAGCGATATCGGACTGATGCTCTGCCGGGAGGTGGCGACTAAGAGTCCCGGACGACTGTCGGGCCGGACCGGAATGCCGCGACAGCGGATTGCGAACATCATCGAACAGTGTAAGGAGGTGGCGGGGATGGGTTGAAGTGAGGAGCGGGAAAAGCGGGAGAAGGGGCAGAAGCGGGAGAAGAAAACGCAAAAAAGGGGCTTGCGCCCCTTTTTGGGTTGTTTAATCTTTTGCGATCGTAGAGGTAGGGTTTACCCTCGCTTTTCGTGGCGCACCCGTGGAAAACAAGGGTAAATCCTGCCGCTACATCTTCTGCCCCCTCTGCCCCTTCTCCCGCTTCTGCTCCTTCTCCAACTCCAATCACTCCCCCACTTCCCTCTTTTTGGACAGTGTGAGCCACATCAACAGAAATGCCAATAGCACCAGCACCAGCGCCGCGACGACATAACCGCGCAGGTACCGCTCGACCGGCTCTTCCATGGGCAGAGCCTCTTCCTGGATCGCGAACGGATTCAGGAAATCGTCTTCAGTGACAGCGACGGCTTCACGGACGAACAACGACAGCGGCGAACTCTTCCTGGTCACCTTTCCGGTATCGTCGGTCAGCGCGACGTAGACCGTATGGTCACCGTCCATGATGTGGTCGCCGAGGCTCACCGTGAAGTTACCGACGTCATCAGTCGACGCCACGTACACCATCGGCACGTAAGTATAGACGTAGATCAGACAGATGGAGTCCCTCTCGCATGTGCCACTAAGGACTATGCCGTCCTCCGCGTCGGACTCACCGTCGGGTGCTATCGCTCCGATCACGAATTCCTCGTCTTCCTCTCCGGCGCCGCGCGGCTGTCCGATCGGCCTGCCCTCGGCGAGCGCCCGCTCGGTCGGGGTCAGGTCACGTTCCAATTCACCCTCGCTCGCCGGATCATCGCCCGCGGCGACCTCTTCAGAATCGATCGTGCCGTCGCCGTCAGAATCGGCCTCGTTCGGATCGGAACCGTAGATATCCTCCAGCTGGTCGGGCAGGCCGTCACCGTCCGTGTCCAGATTGATGACAAATGACGATGTCTCCGCACCCTCTTCCGCCGCCGACTCGCGCCAGCGCATGCCACCGGTCCTCTCTTCACGCAACGGCGTGAAATCCGGAATCGCCAACATCGTGTCCGCAGCCACGGCTTCATCGAGCACCTCTTCCGCCACGACCCTCTCCTCCTCGGACATGTACCCGGCCAATGCCTTTTCCTTGACGGTCTCACACTCGGCATCAGTCAGACCGACACACCCCGGAAACACGCCGTCTTCCTGTTCGGCCAGATATTCTTCACAGCCCTCGGCGGTCATGATGCCCGCCTCCTCACAGCTCTTGTCACTCAACTTCACCGAGGCCCACTCATAACACATCTCCTGCGGTACACCGAACGAACCACACTCTTGTTTCATGCTATCACTGACCTGCTCCTCCGAAGCCTTCTCCTTCAGCGCTGCACTGAACAGACGACCACGCTCCTCGGCCTTCTCCTTCGCACTGTCGTCGATGTCTTCCTCAACAGGCTCATCTTCAACGATCGGCTCTTCCTCTTCCTCTTCGACGACTGGCTCTTCCTCTTCCTCGACAGCAGGCTCTTCAGTCGGTGGCGGCTCGGTCGGCGAAGCGATTACTGGCTCAGGTTCGGGTTCCGGCTCTTCCTGGTGCGGCTCTTCTTGGGATGGCTCTTCCTGGGGCGGCTCTTCTTCCTCCTCGGCACCCTCTTCAGGTGAGACATAATCACACATCCGCTCCTCATCCGGTTTGGGCGTATCCACCAACGGACAGTCGGACTCCAACTCGCACGATCTCACCTGAACACCGCTCGACATGCACTCGCCCCACTCGCCGCAAGCCCATAGGTCTTCGGTGCAATCCGGTATGGCGGATGCCGTCGTGAACGAATACTGCATCGATTCCACGGTACCGCCTTCTGCCGTCACCGATCGCACTTTATAGTAATAGGTAGTCCCGGACTCAAGACTCCACAGCGTCATGGAATGGGAAATCTCCATGATTTCCGTCTCTTCGATCGGCACTATCTTCCTGAAGACCTGCCCCATATCCGTGGTCGTACCAAAATGGACGACGGTCGTACTTGCAGCTGAAGTCGACCAGGTCACGACCGCGGTCGTCTCCGTGATAGAACTGACCGAGGGGCCGGACAGGATAGTGACCGTCGTCTGGGCGCGCGAAGTGAGTGCACCGCCGAACAGGATCATCGCCCACCACAACAGGAGCATCAGTACCACCGTACCGAAAGCCCTGGGTATTTCTTTTGAGATGAGTTTCGACTTCCCCATACTGTTCTCGTTATTATTGTTATGATAATGATACGCTATCGGTGGTTCAACCACAACGCCGCTATCATATATTAAGGGGAGTCAGACAGATGAGATTGCTGATCATAGCCAACCCGGAGACAGCCGAGTGCGAACGCCTGTCGGAAGAGACAGACCGTCTCGGTCATGACATGCGGGCGTTCCCTGTGCGCGACCTGTCTTTCGAGACTGACGGCTCGGTCCATGTTCTTACGGATGGGGAAAACGTCCTGGAATCGTTCGACGCCGTCTATATACGAAATATCTTTCCGTTCATCTCGGAGGGGTTGTTGTTGGCGGAAATGATGCACGCGGTGGGCAAAAGGGTCATCGACCGGTGTCTCGCGACCGAGAACTACGTGCAAAGCAAGACTTATAACGCATGGAAGCTGGAGCGCGTCGGTGTCAATACACCGCGAGGTTTTCAAGCGGCGAATGAGGACGAGGTGCACGCGCGACTGCGTGATGCCGATTTCCCGGTCGTAGTAAAAGGCGTGCACGGTTCGCAGGGCGCGTATGTCCATAAGTGTCCTGATGAGAGAGCCGTACTCGAAGTGATGCGCGCCGAACCGGAGATGCCGCATCTCGTTCAGGAATACCTGGATATCGAACATGAGTATCGCGTGTTGACGATCGGTTTCCGCGCGATCGGGGCGATAGAGAAACATGCCGCTCCAGGAGACTTCCGTCGGAACTTGTCGTTGGGCGGCAGCGCCACGCCGGCGGAGTTGCCGGACGGGCTGATGACGATGTGCGAAAAGGCCTCGGAAACGCTCGGCTACGAGTTCGCCGGCGCGGATCTCGCTATTCTCAAGGACGGCCGCCCGGTCATGCTCGAAGTGAACCGCGCGCCCGGTTTCTGCGGCTTTGAGCGCGCGACGGGCGATAACGTCGCGGGTAGATTCATTGAATATATGACATCTGTGAATAACGTATGAAGATACGACTTGACTTCACTTTCACAAACTACTACTATCCAACCAAACCTCATTGAAAGGAGCTTGACAATGACAAATACGAGCCGTTTCCTTGTCTGCGGACCATCGAATTCCTGTAAGAGCACCTTTGCGCTATCTCTGGTCGACTATCTGATCAGCCAAAAAGTGACCGCAAAGACCATAGAACTGGATCCCTGGTCCAACTCTTATGTTGCCTTCCGCGGTGAATGCACGTTCGAGAACAGACCGAAGATCAACCACCTCAACTGGGAATGGAAAGAGGCCGTAGACAGACGCATCAAGCAATATACGGAAGACGATGCCCAGGTGGTTCTGGGAGATATGATCGGAAAACTTGGCGAAGGTGCCGTACACATCCTGAAAAAGGTCAGGGAAGTCACGAATGCGTGTATAATCATAAGCCGGACAGTAGAAGGATTAAGGGACTGGCGAATATTCATCAGAGACTACGATATCCCCGTAATCGGTGAATTCCTGACTATAGAGAAGTTGGGGGCACTGACCCCGATCGTTCTACCTGTCCTGGAACGTAAGATTCAGCCCGATCACCCGGCGATACTCTCAATCTCACGACTCGTTGTTCCAAAGAGGATGTGGTGATGTTCCAAATTCTGACCCCACTCTCAAGAAAGGCCCCCCTAACACCTCGTTATGGGGGTTCTTTTTCATTTGACCATATGACAATACTCACCTAAACTCCGAATGAATCCTTTTTACGTTATCCAGCACAGGAGGAGACGTATGTATGACGAACGACAGGCCACGCAGACGGCCGAATCGGCAGCCGCGACCATCAGGAACAGGCTTTCGGTCCGGACGGAACACCCGATCGGTCTCATTCTCGGGACCGGATGGGGCGACGCGCTCAACATGGACTATGCGACCCGGTTGCCCTTCGACGAGATACCTGGCTTCGGCGAGCTGAGGCATATCGAGGGACACGACCGAGTCGTGGAATGCGGTGACGTGGCAGGACGGGAAACCCTCCTCCTGCGTGGCCGCGTCCATCTCAACGAACACCCGAGCGACCCGAACGTCCCGAGGATGGTCCGCCTGCAGACCGAAATGCTGATGCAGGCCGGCGTCAACCGGCTCATCGTCACCTGCGCGGCCGGAAGCCTCAATCCGCTCCGCATGCCGCCGGGCGGCATCTGCATCACCGACGGATTCGTCACGGGGCAGAACATGACACTGCCTTCGTTCGGCGGAGAGTTCGACAGTCCTGAGGACGCACTCGACCCGCGACTGATCGACATCGCCCGCTACGAGGGGGCGATGGCGTCCGGAAAAAGAGAGCTTGTCTGGGTCGGTGGCCACGCATACTACCGTGGCCCCAATTTCGAGGGTCGCAAGTACGAGAAGAACGTACTGGCGTCGACCGGAGCCCTGACCGTCGGGATGAGTACGATTCCGGCACTCAGCATGGTGGCAAAGTACAAGAGAAGCGCGCTAGCGTCCGCTTTCATCTCGAACGACAACCTGGAAGTACACACGCACGAGGAGAATCTCAAGCGTGCCAAGGAGAGCGCTGACTTCATGGCCGCGTTCCTCGAAGGCTGTATCAGCAACTTCCCGACGGACTGACACGGAACGACACGACCGCCTTCTGACAGGCGGTTTTTTGTTAGGGAGTTAGAAAGTGAAAAAAGAGAGAATTGAGAAGACTCAAGACACAAGTTTCAAGACTCAAGTCATTATCAATTTACGCCCGCACACGATGTTCCCCTCGCCACTTCCTTGTCATTGCGCCCCGCCATGGGCGGGGCGCAATGACAAAAAGGGTGCGCGGGGGGATTTTTTTGAAAACTTGTGTCTTGAGTCTCAACAAGCCCCGCCCCGCCACATGTATCTAAACCAAACAAAGCTTGGTATCAAGGAAGGCGGGGGGGGTCCCGCTTGCGGCGGAATTTTGCCCCGTTTTTCCACGTCTTGCCCCGTCACCTCCTTCTCCCGCTTCTGCCCCTTCTGCTCCTTCTCCCGCTCCTCATCTTTCCATCAATTGAAAAAGCCCCACACAAGAGTGTGGAGCCGTTTCGTTAAGTAACCGTTGCGGTCGACTGGAAGACCGTCTCGGCCATATCAAGGAACGCTACAAGCGCGCCCTCGAGTTTCCCCCCGATTTCGGGAAAGAACATGGTGACGACCAGGAGGGAGAGGATGAGGTAGAAGAGACTCCTCATATCCGTTGGGTTTAACCCCAAGAGGATTTGCGGAGGCCGACGACCTCTCCGTGGACCAACGGTCCGTTCCCCCCAGGCGGGACGGGTCGAAAAGGGGCGTGGCTATTAAACCGATCCCGTCCAGGGGGCATTTGAATATACCGTAACAAAAAGGCTCTGTCAAGAGAACAGGGCCTTGCGAATACGGTGAAGTCTGGCTTCACTCATGAGCACGTCATCGACTTCAACCGGTCAAGTCCGACTTCATGTTCGGCCATGGCCTGCGCGAACTCCTGCCGCAACTTCAGATCAAAATTCTCGTCGGCGACTAGCCTGGCCAGGATATCGATGACCTTCTCCCAGCCGCATGCCGCCGCCAGCGTCCTCCTTGCCGCGAGCCGGACGTGATATTGCGTGGAGGTGAGCGGCTTGTCGAGGCCGCGCACATCTGACGGAAGGTCGCGCAATCCAAGCACGAACGACGTCGTCTGTGGATCGGCTCCACGCTCCAGGCTGTCCGCCAGGAAACGGATCGGCAATGACCGGGCCATATCCTTCAGTCGCTCGTTTTCGACAGGCTCCACCCCATCACAGCATGACGCGATCATCAGTTTGGTAAGCTTCTCGTCATCCGTCAGGCCGGCGATCTTATCTGCTTCAGGTTCACTATCCAATCGGCGATACGGACCCTGGCCACCTTCGATAATGCCGGTGCTGACTACGGGCAGGGCCGGCTCACTCCTTTTCGATAATGACTTCGTCTCTTCGGCCGGAGATAGCTGCCCCTGTACATTGCCCTGTCTGCTGTAAAGCCACACAAAAAAACAGCCGAGACCGCCAAAGAATAAACTAGCCACTAAAAGTTCCATGTCTCCTCCTGTCCGACGCACCTTAGACGAAAAAACCGCCCATGGCAAGAGGGGTGTGTGGCGGGGACCTGCCTGCCAGCAGGCAGGTAGCGGGGATGGCGGGGATAGCGGGGATAGCGGGGATAGCGGGGATAGCGGGGATAGCGGGGATAGCGGGGATAGCGGGGATAGCGGGGATAGCAAAAAGATTGCGCTTAGCGCAATCTTTTCGCTATCTATCTCTTATTTATCTT
>JAYEJB010000036.1:0-3521 GCA_034716415.1 Patescibacteria group bacterium | reverse complement strand
GGGGCAAAAACAGACAGTCTGTTTCCTGCGGGAAACAGACTGTCTGTTTTTGCCCCAAACTGTGCATAAGACATCTACCAACAGGAAACAGAAAGACGGCCCTTCTCCGGGCCGTCTTTGATAGCGTTCTCGATTATTTCTTCCGTTTCTTCGTCTTCCTTGCTGGTTTCTTCGCGGTCGGTTTCTTTATCGTGATCATGCCTTTCACGTCATCCCAGCTGGCGCGCAGTTCGTCGCGCATCTCGACCAGTTCGGATTCCGAGAGGTCTTTCACGCCGCGGAACTCGGCGACCGTGGTGTCCACGATCTGGTTGTAAGCGCCCTTGGTCAGTTTGCCGATGTTCTTCGAATGTCGAAGCATTCGGCCCTTGACGCGGTTGGCGACTTTCGCGATCGCGGCTTTTTTCTCGTCCTTGTGCTCCATGCTCATCAGCACGGAAGCGACGGTGCCCAGCACCGCTCCGGCGGCCAGGCCTTTGACGAAGCCTTTGTGTCTGCCCATACGTTGAGTGATTAGGATTATCTGGTGAGAGTATAACAAATTTTGTCGATAGCGGGAAAGCGGGAGAAGCGGGAACCGCCCGGCGGATGCCGGGCTAGCGGGAATCGCTCACTACGTTCGCTAGCGGGAAGAGCGGGAGGAGAGCGGGCGGCTCCCGCTCATTCCACCTTGCCTCGTCAGATGACCTGCTATAAGGTATTTTCACGGGCAGGCCACAAGGTCGATGCTCGCGATCTTTTACATGGAGGACAACATGATCGTCATGAAATTCGGTGGAAGCTCGCTCGGTTCGGTGGAAGCCTTCAGGAAGGTCGCGCGGATCGTCGGTACTTTCCTGGACAGGACCCCCATCGTCGTCGTCTCGGCGATGGCTGGCGTGACCGACCTGCTGCTGTCGCTCATGGATGAGGTTTCCAAGGGTGGAGAATCGGTAGTTGAGGGAATGTTGGAAAAGATCCACTCGATTCATCAGACGGCTTTGGTCGGCCTGCTGACCGAGGGTGGTGACCCGAAGCTGCAGACAGAGATGGAATTGCTGCTGGAGAATCTCACGGAAATGGTGCTTGCACCTGTCGTGAACGAGGAAAGTCTGGCAGTCCATGCGGATGAGGTCGTTTCTTTCGGGGAACGTCTGTCATCGATCCTGCTTGCTGTGGCGCTTCGTGCCGAGGGTATCAAGGCTCGACCGTTCGATTCACGCCAATTCGTCTTCACGGACGACAAGCATGGCGCCGCGCGGATCGATACGGTCCGCACTTACATGGCGGCCGATGCAGTGCTTCGTCCTTATGCAGAGGATGTGGGTGTACCGGTCGTTACCGGATACATCGGGAGTGCACCCGACGGTTCGACGACTACACTCGGTCGTGATTCTAGCGATACCACGGCGACATCTCTGGGGGGTGCACTGAAGGTAACGGAGGTCTGGCTCTGGAAAGAGGGTGTGGACGGCGCGATGACCGCGCATCCGGATCTCTATCCTGCGCCGGCACTCATTTCCGAGATGATCTATGACGAAGCGGCCGAAATGTCTTTTTTCGGAGCCAATGTGTTGCACTCAAGCGCCATGATTCCGGTGATCGAGCTCGGTATACCCGTGCGCATCCGGAATACGTCCAAGCCTGAAGCACCAGGCACGCTCATTTCGTCTACTGCGGAATTGCCCGCTGAAGGTGTGCGAGCGGTCGTGGCGAAGAGAAAGCAGGCGATCGTCTCTATCGAAGGCAAAGGTATGGCAGGAATCGCCGGTTTTGCCGCTAAGGTGTTCGGTGTGGCCGAGCGTTTGGATGTAAGCATCCGGATGATCAGCCAGGCTTCGGCAGAACAGAGTATCTGTATGGTCTGTGATGCCGCAGAAGCGAGAAGGCTCGCCGGCGAACTCAAACTGGTCTTGCAGGAACAGATCGAGCACGGCAGTATCGAGCGGGTGGACGTGCGGAAGGGTGTTGCGATCATTGCCGTGATCGGCGAGGGTATGTGCGGTCGCATCGGTGTGGCCGGCAAGCTGTTCTCGTCCATGGCTCGATTGGAGATCAACATCCTGGCCATCGCTCAAGGTTCTTCCGAACGCAATATCTCCTTCGTCATCGAAGAGGAGCCTGATATGGAACATGCGGTCTTCCGTATCGTTGAAGATTTCGGGCTGTATGGCCCGGAGACCGGAAAGGAGGAGTCCGATGAGTAATTCAATTCCGCACAGTATCGTAGTTATAGGCACCGGCAATGTCGGTCGCGCCTTGTTGGCGCAGTTGGCCGGCTTGGTGGTGGTGCCGCCTCCGGGATATCCGGCGTTCGTCGTCGTCGCGGTCGCGAATGAGCACGGTATCGCCATCGACCCGTTGTTCGGTTTTGCGGCAGGCCAGCTCGTGGGGATCGAATGGAGTGAAGAGATCATGCACCTCAATCGGTATCATGGGTTCACTCCGCAGGGCATCGTGCATCAGGTCGAGGAAGAGGTTGGTCCGGGTCCGCTGACATTCGTCGACGTGACCGCGGCCGATTTCACCGACCTGCATCTCGATTGCCTGAGTCGCGGGCATGCCGTGGTGACGGCCAATAAGAAGCCGGTCACCGCATCGATGGAAGTCTGGCGTGAGCTGATGTCCTACGGTCTGCGGCGCTATCGTTTCGAGTGCGCCTGCGGCGCCGGTCTGCCGATCGTCTCGACCCTTCAGGACATGATCGTTACCGACGATCGAATCCTGGAGATACAGGCGGCGGTGAGCGGTTCTCTCGGGAAAATCCTGTCGGGGGACGCGAGGTGTTTCGGGAAATCGGTGCGAGATGCGGGTGAGGCCGGCTACACCGAACCGGATCCTCGTGACGATCTGTCCGGCAAGGACGTGGCCAGGAAAGCGCTCATCATGGCGCGCATCCTGGGTCGGGACATCGAACTCGACGATATCCAAGCGGAAAGCCTGTTCCCGCCGGAATGGGCCGACTGTGATGTCGACGAGTTCATGGGTCGGCTCGTCGCCAGTGATGACGACTCCGACAGACAGGACGGTTTCATGACCGGACTGCGGACACGACTCATCCGGGAAGTGAATCCCGCGCGCTACTTGGTGGACATCTACCACACAGCCGGACAGTTCGATGTCCGGGTCGGGTTGAGACGGGCTGCGGGCAGATACGACAGCTTCAAGCGTCTGCAAGGTCCGGACAACTTGTTCCGCATCCGGACCGAACGGTACGAGGAGCATCCGCTGGTGATCCGCGGACCTGGCGCCGGACCGGAAGTGACGGCGGCCGGAGTGCTCGCCGACATCCTCAAGATCGTTCATTAGACGCGATGCACCCCTGCGGGGGTGCTTTTTTTGAGAAGGGGAGAGGAGCTTAACAGCTAAACAGTCTAAAAGCTCAAAAGTTGATAATGTGTCCGGCCCGTAGCCGGACTTCTTATTGAAGCTTTTCAGCTGTTAAGTTTTTAGGTCTTTATAGTCAGGTAGATGTCTTATGCACAGTCTGGGGCAAAAACAGGCAGCCTGTTTCCTGCGGGAAATAGACTGTCTGTTTTTGC
>JAYEJB010000035.1:0-14256 GCA_034716415.1 Patescibacteria group bacterium | reverse complement strand
TCGGCTCCTGCTGGGAATGCGGTACCGGTATCGACATCACCGTCACCCACCATGGTCGCACCGAACACCTCCACCGCAACATCCCCACCCCGATGACCGAGGACTTCGTGAAAGCCAAGGGACTCAATGTCGCTGAGATGAGAGCGAGGGGTGTCCGGGTCAACAGGCGCCAGCCAGCACCTACCCCGCTTTCCCTCTCCGAGAACTACGTCACCCTGAACGCTTGGACCTCCCTCTATCGGCTCTTCACGCCGCTGGGCTGACGCTACTCCTGAAATCGGAAGAGACGCGCTTACGCGCGTCTCTTTGGATTCGGATGACCTCGGCTTCTGCTGTATAATATGAGACATTGAACGATACCCTCAGTACAGACATATGTCGTATCTGAACACCATTATCCGACCCACCCTGATTCCCGTGACGGTGCTTGCCGTGATCCTTTCGGTCATCGTGTCTTTGGTGTATCTCACGTCCCCGGCGCACGGCGCTGACGACAGTCCAGCCAGCGATTCGCATGACGTGATCCATGAAGCCACAGTCGAACAGGCACTGACCGTCTCGGACCTGCGTCAATCCGACAGCGACGGTCTCGGGATCGCTCCCGGTGCCGAAATCCGCGGGGCAGACCTGACTCTCTCCGCATACGTGACCGCGCCCACTGACGGACAGGCGAAGCTTGAGGTGGAGCTGAAGACACTCACCACTCCCTTCGACGGCGCGGACACGGTCTTCTCCAATCCCGTCGATACCGGAACCGTGCAGGTCGAGGTCAAAGCATACGAGGATGTCCCGCATCACTGGCGAGCGCGGGCGGTCTCGGCCGTCGATCCATCGGTCGCCACCGACTGGCTTGAGTTCGGTACCGATCCCACAACCGCCGACTTCGTGCAGTTCACGAAGACATTCAAGGTGGCGGTGATATTAGCTGATCTGGCGGATGAAGAATGGGTACCTGAATCAGAATTGTTGCGGCCATGCAAGGTCGTTCCCGTTGATCGCAACTATACCTTCGATGCGGGTGAGACGGCAGACGAATTCGGGTACGCATTGTACTCGGACGATCTTTTCAGTTGTGTTAACGATTATTATCGGGAAAATTCTTATGGTTTGGTTCAGTTTGAGTACGATATTGTAGGAACATCTACATCAGATTTGTGGCAAGTATTTTTCGAAAGTGATGGCGTCACTCAAGCGACACAGGAATATTATGCATCTAGGTTTGATAGCTCTGGGGTACAGACGTATGAGGGTCTAGTTGAGTATATTGAGAGTGCTCTATCTATCGCACAGGGTGGTGACTTTGATGTAGTTATGGCCGTACATGATGGTATTAGGAGTCAAGAGCCGGCACCTAAGGAGTTAAAGGAGAAAAGATTGGGTGATTGCGCAGGTAAATATTCGTATTTGGATGGCTCATTCAACGGAGTGGTCGCGATATCGTCACGAAGCAGCTTCGGTGTATGGGCGCATGAACTTGGCCATGTGTTGGGGTTGTTTATGAATGGCGACGGTGAAGCTGCCCACGATCTTTACGCCGGCTCGAAGAGCATGTCCGGTGCAGATATCGGTGCGTGGGGGCTTATGGGTACTGGAAGTGATGTTCGTGACGGAGATTTGAGCAGCCCTCCGCACATGTCAACATACACAAAAGTCCACCTAAGTTTGCTTTCAGATGATTATTCAGTCGAATTGCCGCAGGAAATGACGATGTCGATACCAATGCTTGCCTCACAAGGAGCGGGAGAACACGTATTTAAGTATTGGATCGGTTCACCGTTGAATGCAGGTAGTGCCTACTACATACTTGAGGGTCGTTCAAGGATAGGTACGCACCAATGGGATGATGTTCTTCCGGGCGAAGCCGATACGCACCTCGTGCTGTATTATGTAGATTCCCTTATGGGTGTGGTGGAGATTCCAGGTGTAAACGGAGATACGATAAATGATGGCATCTTGCATCCTGGAATCACGGAAACATATCACGATCTGAATTCACTTATCGATTTTACTGCCGAAAACGTACATGTTAATTCTGATTCCGGCATTAAATACGTCGATGCACGAATTGAGGCGACTGACATTGGTTCTGAAATCATAGGAGCAGTATTCCGCTTGAGTCAAGATTCGGGCTTTAGAAGTTCTCTTGTGGATCTTTGGGATGATTTGCCTATGTTTGCGGACGGCACTGTCGGTCCTGGTCTTTCAGATGTTGTTGAAGAGACGGGTGGTATGCTGGGAACAGTATCGTGGTATGGATTTAGTATCGGCATCCTTATTTCATTGATTCTCGTGCTGATAATTGTATTCACGATTAAGGTTGTCGGGGTCGAAGTGTCAATTTGGAAGCTGCTGATTATCGGGGTTCTTGTGGTGCTTGTTATGTACGTGTTTGGTTATAGAAGTTTAGTGGGTAATGGAACTATACGAGCGAGAGTAAATCCCGGGTATAATCATGCATGGCCATACGATATATACTTAGCTCCCGACATAGGGGTCATCGATGATTTTGGTTTAGATCTCCACGTCTTCTGTTTCGATGGCCGTCACGTCGGCATGAACTACGAGATCGGCGAGTACGAGGTGGAGATCGACGGCGTCATCACCAACGGTGACAACCAAGGCGCTCCGGAATGGATCTTCTTCCCGCCTGAAGGCAACGAATCTTGTCGTCACGTCGTCTCGGCCCACGACAACGCGGCGTTCCTGGCGGCGAACCCCGACATCGCCGCCGTGCTTCCTGACACCACCGACTCATACGACATCTACGCCCGATACATTGACCCGGCTTCCGGTATCTACACCTCGGAGACGCTCTCCGATCAGACCATCGCGCCAGAGGAAGTCGTCACTCACGCCGTCTCCGGCACCACGGATGTCACTATCGCTCCGGGAGTGGTCGACATCACTACTCCTGTGATCTCCATAGAGATAACCGGCACCCTGGCTCCGGATGGCGTCACATACACAACCCCCGCTATACCGCTGACGACACTAATTAATTCGGGGTCAGGTCTTGTATTTTAACATCGCGTGAATCAATGCCAGGACTGGAAAATGTTAAGATACAAGACCTGACCCCAAAGCACACGCCCCCGCGGAGGCGGGGGCGGGAATGACACATAGAATGTGCTTGCCGGAGGGAGGTGGTTATTTCACATAGAAAAGAAGCCGTCTTGCGGCTTCGGTCGGGGTGTCGGCGCGTCACGCGCCGGCGAAGTGCAGGGCGATGAACCACATCAGCACCCAGTGGATGGTGTTGTCGGTCGCCACGTAGATGATGGCCGAGAACGGCAGCATGATGTCGCGCATGTCGCTGGCCGGCAGCTTGAGCGTCGCCTCGATGTCTCGGCTGTGCATCAGCCAAATCCAGTACTTGGCCAGCGACCAGCGGTCGATGGGGTAGTGGCTCAGGAACACCAGCCCGGCGAACAGCGGGTTGAACGCCACGTCCGGCCGGACCGTCGCGACGAACGCGCAGACCGCCAGCGTGTAGAGCGTGCAGTGCAGCAGGCACCAGGCGTAGCCCTTCCAGCCGGGGCCGGACTTGCCGAGCGCCATGGCGTTGTTCTGCAGCGGGTAGTCTCCGACGAAGTGTCCGAGCAGCATGGCGACGAACAGCTCAACCATCGTCTGGGATTCCTTTCGTCCGGCGCTCGGCCAGCCGGTCGAGCACCTCTTGGGCCACGGCCTGGGGCACGCAGCGGTTCAGCTCTTCCAGATCGCCGGCGATGGCCGCTTGGCGCACGCGGGACGAGGAGTACTTTTCGTAACCGCAGTCGCTGACTATGTAGGTGAACATGGTCAGACCGAAGTCCCTGGTGTTCTGCAGCATGACGCCCTGCTCGTGCCTGACGTCGTCCTCGTTCCTGACGCCGCGGATCATGACGATGTTCTTCGGGTCGTCGACCCTAGCCATGAATTCCGCGAGCGTGATGACCTCGACGTTCTCAGGCAGATCGAAGGCAAGCCACAGCCGCTTGACCTCCTCCGGGGTGAACCAAGGATGCTTGTCCTCGTTCACCGAACAGACGATCAGCACCTTGGCGTAAACGAGTGCGGCCCGCTGCACGAGCCGCAGGTGCCCGTTATGGGGCGGCCCGAACGTTCCGGGATAGGCACAATATATGTCCATCTTCAACCGCCTTTCTCCTCTTGACCGGTCGCCTCCCTCGCGGCAGCCGACCAGTCAATAAAACTACCCCATTTTAGCCTAAATGTTAAGGTGCTGTTTGGTACACCTTCAAGGGTTACACTTTTATTGGCTAAGGTTGGCTAATTTCTGGTACGGCGTCAGTCCGCCCATGCCCCGACCGAGGTGCGGGCGCTCGGAATTGTACCAGCGCACGTATTCCGAGATCGACTTCCACGGGCGGTGCGGGTTCAGAAAATAAACCACCAACTTTAGCTGGTGTGTGCGTTTGACGCGTAGCGAGTTGGTCAGCAGACTGAAATCACCCCCAGAGAAAGGAGGTGATAACAGTGTCCAATACGCGATTGTACAGGACTCAGAGCCACTGCACGTACACCTGCAAGTACCACTTGGTGTGGACCCCGAAGTGGAGAGGCAGGGCGTTGGCTGACAGGTACATCAAAGCAGAGCTGAAGCGGATATTCAAGATGGTCTGCGGCTGGAAGGGCTTCGTCATCCACGCCTGGCACGTGGGCGACGACTATGAATTGGGGTCAGGTCTTGTATCTTAACATTTTCGTCCTGGCAATCTCAAATCATTGCGAATCCTAATGCCCGTAGAATCCGCGCGCCTTGACGTGCGGCACGAGCACCAGAGTGAGGCCGGCGTCGAGCGCGGCCGCGCGCACCCTTTCGTCGTTCACCGAGCCGCTGCACGAGAGCACCGTGCGTACGCCGGCGTCGCCGAGCGCCAGCAGCGCGTCGGCGAACGGGAAGAAGCTGTCGCTGTAGCCGACCGCGCCGGCGGTCGTGTGCCCGGCCTCGCGCGCCTTGTCGACCGCGTGCCGGGCGGCGGTGACGCGGTCCATTTGGCCCATGCCGTTACCGAGCAGCATGCCGTCGCGGATGACGCAGACCGTGTTGCTGCTGCTCGTCGCGCCCACGGCCCAGGCCAGCACCAGATCCGGGGCCAACCGTGGGTCGAAATCGCCGGCCGCCACGGTGTCCGGGTCCTTGAGGTCGATGACCTGCGTGAAGTTGGGCTGGCGCAGGAAGCCGCCGCGCACCGAGCGCGTGAGCGGCGCGGCATCTAGGCTGTCGCGCGTGAGCGTCGCCAGCGCCGGGTTGGCGAGCAGCCGGCAGCCGCGCTTGGTCAGCATCTCCGCCGCCGCGTCCGAGAACTCCGGCGCGCAGACCGTGTCCAGCTTGCGCTTCTTTCCGTCCGGCATGTCGGACCGCAGCAGCGTTTCGGCCAGCGCCTCGCCCAGCGCGAAATTGACCATGACCGCTCCGCCGAATATGGCGCGGGCGTCGCCGCGCACGGCCTTGACCAGCGCGTCGGCCGGCCCGTCGGGCGAGGCTGCGGCTCCGCAGGCGTTGCCGTGCTTGGCCGCGACCGCTATTGACGGCACCGCGCCGAAGTTGGCGTCGAATCCGGCCGCTATATGGGTCACGGTCTGCAGTAGCCGGTCCGCGTCGGTGAGGTTGCACCAGCCGGGCTCCGCACCGGCCAGCAACTCGAACCGGTCCAGCGCCAGCGGGTCGTCGGTCTTGAGCGACAGGTGGTGCGCCGGGACCTGCCACGGGTTTTCGCCGTACTTCAGTTCGCGCACCGACTGCCCGACCTGGCCGCTGACCTTTCCTTCGGAGAGGTAGCCGGCCGATACCAGCGCGTAGCGGGCACAGGCCTTCTCGGCCTCGGCCGCCAGCGCGCGTCGTACCGCGGCCCCGTCCGGCCGGTCGGCCTTCAGCCATTCGACGACTGCGGCTCGCTGCGCCGGATGCGATACGGCGATGCGCCGGCCCTTGGCCGCCGACCGCAGCAGCGTCGGACCGCCGATGTCGGTCTGTTCGATGACTGAAGCCTCGTCGCCGTCGGCCGCGGCCACGGCTCGCTCGAGCGGATACAGGTCAATGCAGACCAGGTCGATCCTGGGTACGCCGATGCGCTTCAGTTCGCGGCGGTCCTCCTTGGTGTCGCGCGACAGCAGCGCCGCGTGTAGCCCGCGCGAGAGCGTGACCACCCGGTGTCCGAGCACCGGTTCGCCGATCAGCTCGGCCGCGTCGCGGCACTTGATGTCTCGTTCCGCCAGGTAGGTGCAGGTGCCGCGCGAGCCGAGCAGCTGCCATCCGAGCCCAGCCAGTTCGGCGGCGAATTTTTCGATGCCGGCCTTGTCGTAGACCGACAGCAGTGCGGTTGGAGCGGTCTTGCTCATAATTTGCATTCGTTATTTCCCAAGTATCATAGCAGCAAAAGCAAAAACGCGGACATTGTCGAGATGTTACGCCGGTCTCTGTCAGTTTTTGACGGAATAAAAGACCCGCGCGAGGCGAATAATTCGGGGTCAGGTCTTGTATTTTAACATCGCGTGAATCAATGCCAGGACGAAAATGTTAAAATACAAGACCTGACCCCAAAGCACTTTGCCAGAAAGACAGTTGGCAAAGGGCAGATAATGTTTGTAGAATTGAAACATGAAGAGCGCGACAAAAAATTCGGCCCTGTCGCTATGGAAGGCCTTACCTCTCATCATGGGGTCAATGCTGCTGATTAGCATGTTAACGGCTTTGGTGCCGACCTCAGTCTATGCCAGCCTGTTCAATCGCAATGGCCTGTTCGATTCGTTGTTGGGGGCCTTAGCGGGCAGCGTTTCGGTCGGCAACCCTTTGGTCAGTTATATCTTGGGCGGCGAACTGATGAATCAGGGCGTCGGACTGGTGGCCGTGACCGCTTTTTTGGTTTCTTGGACCACGGTCGGCGTAGCCCAGTTTCCTGCGGAATCCGTGATTTTAGGGAAGCGCTTTGCGTTGTGGCGCAATCTGTCCGCCTTTGTCCTTGCTTTGGTGGTGGCGGTCGTGACGACGACCATAACAGCCTGGCTGGTATGAGCGCGGTAAAGGTCCTATCGCGGCTTTCCGGGGGCTGGCGTTTTCTTATCATTATGGTTTTTGCGGAGATCGGACTCTTCTTCTGTTCCCGCTCCACTTTTTTTGTCGGACTCAAAATCCTGTCCGGTTTATTGTTTAAGATACTGCCTGTCTTGCTGTTGGTGTTCCTGCTGATGTCCGTTATTAATTACTATGTCACTCCAGCGACCGTGACTCGTCACCTGGGAGGTCGGGGCGTCAAGAAATGGTTCATCGCCGTAATTGGCGGCATCCTGTCGGTCGGCCCGGTCTATCTTTGGTATCCGATTTTGGCTGATTTGAGAAAACGGGGGCTGTCAAACGGCTGGGTAGCGTGTTTTTTGTATAACCGGGCGATAAAGGTGCCCCTGCTGCCCTTGGCCACTTATTATTTCGGATGGCATTACGTCGTTACTTTGACTTTGGTCATGGTGCTGGCGTCAATTGTCCAGGCATACGTTATAACTCACCTAGAGAAATTTAAAATATGAAGATAGCTGTTGCCGCCGAAGGTCCGGAGGCCTTGGCTCAAGTCAGTTCAATGGGCGGTCGGGCTCCTTATTACCTGATTGCCGAAGACGGCAAGATCGTCGAAATCGTTAAGAATCCTTTTTCTCACGGCAGTGGAGGCGCGGGCTTTTCCGTTGCTTATATGTTGGCCGAAAAGGGGGTGGAATTGGTTATTGCCGGCAAGATAGGCGATAAGATGGTTCAGGCCCTGGAAAGCCGTAATGTCGGCTATCGAGAAGCTGGTGGCCAGTCGGTTTCCGAGGTCTTGTCCTGATTGTGATTGGGGTCACATCTTGCCTCTTGCCTTCGTGTGGACAAGAAAGGCACAAGGCAAGATGTGACCCCAATTTACGACAGTCATTTTACGCACGTTTTTTTCTCTTGATCGAGGCCGTGATTCTGCGGAACGATTGCCGTGCTTTCAGTGTACATATCGGCGACAGCGCGATCAGAAAAGTCAGCAGTGCCGACGAGCCGTGCGTCTCCATCGGTTGTCCGCAAAAGATACACATATCATCTCATCTCAAAATCGCGCATGGTCTGTGGAGTCACGAAGCCTCGTCGGAGATGCCGGGTCAATCCAGTTTGCCCGACACCGATTGCGCGGCCGTTATCAGGGGATAGACGGTCGGTGAGGCAGTCAGAAGCGGGTGGGTGGAGAACTGCAAGGCATTGAAGTCTTGAATGGTGATCTCTTCTTGTATGGCCAACGCAAGGATATTTATCATTTCACTGATGCTTTCCGGACCCGCTATCTGGGCGCCCAACAATGTTTCGGATGTTTTGGAAAAAATCAGTTTTACCTTGATTTTTCCCGTATTCGGTAGGGTTCCTGGGTGATGGTTGGGACATTCGCTCGTGCCGACGACTACATTGAATCCTTCCGCTTCAGCCCTGTTTCCCGTGATACCGGTCCCTCCCAGGACTAAACCGTCGATGCAGGTAGAGAACACGGAGAGCGTCCCCTTGTTTTCCCTGAGATTCTCCAGATGGAACAGGTTGGCGGCGGCTATCCTCGCCTCGGTCGTAGCTGTGGAAGCCAGCATCACGGGGATGTGCCGTCCGGTAAGGAAGTCCCTCGTTTCCGCGCAGTCTCCCACCGCAAAAATGTCTGGGACAGAAGTCCTCATGTATTTATCCACACAGATTCCGCCGTAATCCCCGATTTTTATCCCGGTTCCGTCAATCAATCCGATATCCGGTTTGGCGCCTATGGACAATATGACGATATCTGCCGGGACGTTTTTTCCATCGCTCAGTCTGACCGATTCCACTCCGTCTTTGCCCACGATCTCCTCTATCAGACATCCGGTATGAAGCTTGACCCCTTTTTGGACCACCTTTTCTTCCGCGTCAACGGCAAATTCCTCGTCAAAGGTCGTTATCAGGCAGTGATCGGCCTTTTCGACGATGCAGATGTTCAATCCTTCGATACCGCTGAGTTCTTCCGCTATCTCGATTCCGATGAAACCGCCGCCCACGATTACGACATCCTTTGATTCCAGCATCGCCTGACGCAGCTCTTTCAAATACTCGAAGTCTTTTTTGATCAGCCAGACCCCTTTTTTGTCGACCCCCTTGATCGGGATGGCGGCGGGTTTTGATCCGGTCGCCAAAATCAATTTGTCGTAGTTGATTTCTTCGCCGTCTTCAAGACTTACTTTTTTGCCGCTTTCATCGATTCCCGCAGCCTTGCCGATGATCAGTTCGATCTTGTTTGCCTCCAGGCCTTTGTCCGGCATCAGATTCTTTTCGGCGGAGTCCAGACGTCTGAAGATATAAGGAATACCGCAAGGTATCACCGCCTTTTCGTCTTCGCGAACCAGGGTGATTTTTTTCGAGGGATTATTCTTTCTGGCGGTGACAGCTACAATCACTCCTGCCGGCCCGCCACCGATGATCAAGATATCTGTTTTTTTCATAAATCGACTGAATGAATTATTCTAATCCAATCTTAACCCAATGGACGCGTAGAGTCACATCTATGTGGGGTCAAATCTTGTTTTTTATATTCCAGTAAATCGGGGTCAGGTCTTGAATTATAAGTTTTCCGATAATTAAAGACCTGACCCCGTATCACAAGACCTGACCCCGTATCACATGCATTTGTCTCATTTCCACCTCAAATCTCCTAAGACCGACATCCCTGCGAGACACTCCGAAAAACCGTCAAAATGCCTCTTAAACTATTAGTTCCAGACCGAGCTGTTCTGTCAAAAGTCCGAGACCTCGTAGAGGTCGCGGACTTTTGTTTAGGATGCTGATGAGAATCGAAGATTCCTACTGTGCAGTCCGGACGCGAAGCGGGCGGATATAAGAAATAGGGCGCCACAGGGCGCCACTACGATTGCATAGGAAAGATTGCCCGAGTATAATTTATAAGTTATTAGTTAACGATTTATAGATAATAATATGAATAAATCTGATAACTACGATTCGATTAAAGATACTGAGTATAGCAAAACATCATATTAGTTCTAATACGAAGAGCTCAGGGAGGAATCGACTCTTTGTTTTGACTCACTGCGAGACATGTTATAACCGCCGGGGTATTTTCACCGGAAGAATTGATTCGAGCTTGACGCCTTCCGGAGATAGGCATGCAAAGGACCTAGCGCTAAAGCTAAAAGACAAACTGATCGCTCACGCTTATACGTCGCACCTTTCACGTGCGAAGCAAACGCTTCATCATATTTTAAAATATCATCCTGAGACAGAAGTACATGTAGACGACAGAATTATTGAAAGGGATTACGGCAGACTTTCAAGAAAAAGTAAGGCTAAGTATGAAATTCAATATCCGGATCTTTACCCGATTTATCATCGGTCCTATGATGTGCCGCCGCCCGGCGGTGAAAGTATCAAGCAAGTTGAGAAGAGGGTCATACCTTTTTTGAAAGAGGTCATTCGAACCATGGGACGTGAAAACTCGAACGCGCTGATCGTGGCACACGGAAATTCAATTCGCCCGATCATTCGTTATTTCGAACAACTTTCTCCAGAAGAAATGATGAAGCTAGAGAATCTTCGCCATAAGATTTATGAATACATGATTTGACTTCTTGTAGTGCTATTTCAATCTTCTGCCAAAAAAGTCTCACCCCGAAAGGGTGGGGTCTTTTTGCTATGAAGCCAATGGGATTATACTCTGATATACTAATCAAGCATGAATTGTGAATTGGGGTCAGGTCTTGTATCTTAACATTTTCGTCCTGGCATTGATTCACGTGATGTTAAAATGCAAGACCTGACCCCACAATCAATGCTATAATTTGACACGAGGAACTTAGCCCTGCTATAAAGCGAACCGTTATGCGTTACGGAAAAGTCATTAAAGATATGTTGCTTAAGGCGCTTTGGGGGAAGTCATTCGTGCCGCGTGGCCTATACGAGCTGGACCGTTATTTTCGCATACACGGACCCATTCAGTTCGAAAGCAGGGAAGAAAACGGTCTGATTATCGCGACCAGCAAGGATTTTCTGCAGGGCAGCATCGTGACCTACGCCGAGACCCGTGACGAGCTGGACGGCAAGATCAAGGATGCGATCCTGACCGCCTTCGAGGTTCCCTCGTCTTACGCTAAAGAAGCGGGCATCAAGCAAAAGGGGGAGAGTGAATCCTATGCCCTCGCTTAGCGAATTGCCTGGAGAGATCAAGAGAAAGAAATTCATCAAGGCGTTGCGGCGCCTTGGTTTTGTTGTTGACCTGTCGGGCGGCGACGGTAGTCACTGTAAGGCTATTTGGCCCCAAACGCAGAAGGCGGTCATTTTACCGCAAGACATGCCCAAGCAGGTATTGCGTTATGTCCTGAAGGAAATCGAGGTATGTAGCGGTGTAACTTGGGAGCAGATAAAGAACGAACTATGAGATATTTTTGTCTTCCTGACCGTTTTACGTGTAAGATGCAAACCGTTAATCAATAGAATATGAATATGAATCCTAAACCCCCCAAAGCGGTCATCGCCGGCGGAATCATCGTCATCGTCCTAGTGCTCTTGGCCACTACATGCCTCGCGGTCGTACCGGCCGGTCATCGCGGTGTGATCACCCTGTTCGGTAAAGTGCAGGACCAGATTTTTGATGAGGGCATTCACGTCAAGAACCCGTTCAAGGCCGTACAGAATATCGAGGTCAGGACACGCAAGCTGCAGGTGGAAGCGGATAGCGCGTCCAAGGACTTGCAAAGCGTCAGCACCACCATCGCTCTCAACTACCATCCGTCGCCGGAAGCGGTGAACAAGCTGTTCCAGGAAGTGGGGCTCGACTACGGCAATCGCATCATCGATCCGGCCATCCAAGAGTCGGTGAAGGCTGCGGCTGCCAAGTTCACCGCCGAGGAACTCATCACTAAGCGTTCGGAGGTGAAGGCGGAAATTATCGACCAGTTACGCGGTCGTCTGCAGACCAAGCACATCGTCATCGATGATTTTTCCATCGTGAATTTCGATTTCAGCGAGCAGTTCAACCAGGCCATCGAGTCCAAACAGACGGCCGAGCAGAACGCGTTGAAGGCTGAGCGTGATCTCGAGAGAGTGAAGCTCGAGGCCCAGCAGAAGATTGAACAGGCCAAGGCAGAAGCCGAGTCCCTGCGTCTCCAGCGTCTTGAGATCAGTCAGGCCATGCTACAGTTGCGCTGGATCGAGAAGTGGGACGGTAAGACCCCACAGTACTGGGGCAACGCCACGCCGTTCATCGGACTATAATCGCGTCGTATCCGACACCAAAGAGACCGCCCAGCAGGACGGTCTCTTTCGTAATCTATTCAGATTTTGGTGCGTGTTTCTTGCGTTCGTGTTCCTTCAACCATTTCTTACGGATGCGGATCGACTTCGGTGTCACTTCCACGTATTCGTCTTCGTCGATGTATTCGAGCGCGCGCTCCAGGTTCATGTCCAAGGGCGGCGCCAGCGCGATGGCGTCGTCCGCGCCGCTCGAGCGCATGTTGGTCAGCTTCTTGCCTTTCACCGGATTCACGATCATCGTGTCACGCATGCTCGCGCCGACGACCATACCTTCGTAGACCGCGGTTCCCGGATCGATGAACAGCACTCCGCGATCCTGGATGTTGAACAAGGCGAAGCCAGTCGCCTTGCCGTCAGCCATCGAGATGATGGAGTACGACGTGCGGCGGGGGATACTGCCCTTGTGCGGTCCGTAGTGCGAGAAGATGTGCGATAGCGTGCCCTCGCCCTTGGTGTCGGTCATGAATTCCATGCGGAATCCCAGCAGGCCCCGCGTCGGTATGACGTATTCGATCCGTGAATTCTCGTTCTCGCTCGACAGGTTCGTCATCTCGCCCTTGCGTTTGCCGAGCTTCTCGATGACCGTTCCGGCGAATCCGTCCGGCACGTCGATCGTGACCGCTTCGTACGGCTCGGTCGTCTTGCCGTCCTCTTCACCGAGAATGACTTGCGGCTGGCTGACCTGGAGTTCATATCCTTCGCGTCTCATCATCTCCACGAGCACCGACAGGTGCATCTCGCCGCGTCCGCTGACCTTGAACGATTCGCCGCCGTCGGGGAATTCGATCTGCAATCCGACGTTCGTCTCAAGCTCCCGCTCAAGTCTCTCGCGAATCTGTCGTGACGTGACGAATTTGCCTTCTTTTCCGGCGAAAGGGGAGTTGTTGACCAGAAAGTTCATGGTCAGTGTCGGCGGATCGACGTCGATCGACGGCAGGGCTTCCGCATCGGCAGATTCCGCCACTGTTTCGCCGACGTTGATGTTCGGGATGCCGGCGATCTGCACGATGTCTCCGGCGACCGCTTCCGGAACTTCGACGTTATGCAGTCCCTCTGTCACCAGCACTTTAGTGATCTTATGCTGTTCCCGCACGCCGTCCTGTTTGATGACCGTGACCGGCATACCGATCCGGACCTTGCCTTCGAAGATGCGGCCCGAACCCATCCGGCCCATGTAGTCGTCGTAGGCCAGATTGGCCGGCTGCATGCGCAGCGGCTTGCTCTCATCACTCATCGCGGGGGGGACTTTTTCGATGATGGTGTCAAAAAGCGGCTGGAGATCCGTGCTCTCGTCAGCCAGCTCATGCTTGGCGATGCCGTCGCGTGACACGGCGTAGAGACATTTGAAATCAGTCTGCTCATCGGTCGCACCGAGTTCGATGAACAGGTCGAACACCATGTCCAAGGCCTCTTCGGGGCGGGCCGACGCCTTATCTATCTTGTTGATGACGACGATCGGCTTCAGTCCGAGATCCAGCGACTTCCGTAGCACGAACTTGGTCTGCGGCATCGGACCTTCCTGCGCGTCCACCAACAACAACACCGAATCCACCATACGCAACACGCGTTCGACCTCTGAACCGAAGTCGCTGTGGCCGGGAGTGTCGACGATGTTGATCTTAACGTCACCCAGGCGGATGGCCGTGTTTTTGGCGTAAATAGTAATACCGCGCTCCTTTTCGAGCGCGTTACTGTCCATGACCCTCTCCTCGATCACTTCCCGGTCGGAGAACGTTCCGGACTGTTTGAGCATCGCGTCCACCAGCGTCGTCTTGCCGTGGTCCACGTGCGCGATTATGGCGATATTTCTGAATTCCACTTCAGTCGAAATTTAGTGCGTATAACGGCGTGATATTACAGCATCGGAGTCGGTTTGTCAATCGTTTGAGGTGGAGGGTGATAGGTGTAGAAGGAGCAGAAGGAGCAGAAGGAGCTCTTTTTTCTTGTCATTGCGAGGGAGCGTAGCG
>JAYEJB010000034.1:0-14313 GCA_034716415.1 Patescibacteria group bacterium | reverse complement strand
TCGGCTCCTGCTGGGAATGCGGTACCGGTATCGACATCACCGTCACCCACCATGGTCGCACCGAACACCTCCACCGCAACATCCCCACCCCGATGACCGAGGACTTCGTGAAAGCCAAGGGACTCAACCCCGCTGAGATGAGAGTGAGAGGCGTCCGTATCAGGAAAGACGGACCACCAGCCGGTCCGCTCTCCCTCTCGGAAAGCTACGTCACCTTCCACGCCTGGAGTTCGCTCTATAGGCTGTTTACTCCGCTGGGCTGATACTACCCTGAAACCAAAAGAGATGCGCTTACGCGCGTCTCTTTTTCTTTGTAGTGCTGGACTGTAGGTCTGCTCTGCGATAACCTGAAATCCAGGCCTGAAACGGGTCTGTTCGAAATCAACTGTCGTCAATATGAAAAAGATACTAGTTACCGGCGGGGCCGGATTTATCGGTTCGTCGTTTGTCCGGTACATGCTGAAGAACCATGATGATGTGCAGATCGTCAATTTCGACAAGCTGACCTATGCCGGCAACCTCGAGAACCTGAAAGAGGTCGAGAACGATCCGCGCTACAAGTTCATCAAAGGCGACATCTGTGACATGGATGCATTCATGGGCGCACTGGGCGACGACACGGACGTCGTGGTCAACTACGCCGCCGAAACACATGTCGACCGCAGCGTGCTCGATCCTGACATCTTCGTCCGCAACAACGTATTCGGTACGCAGGTGGTGCTCGAAGCCTGCCGTCAGAAGGAAATCCCGCGTCTTCATCATGTCTCGACCGACGAGGTGTTCGGCGAACTCGGTCTGGACGAAGACCGTGCCTTCAAGGAAGGTGACGCGTACTTTCCGAAGTCCCCGTACAGCGCCTCGAAGGCCGCTTCGAACCATCTGGTCAGGGCCTATCACCATACGTTCAAATTGCCGGTCACGATCAGTTATTGTTGCAACAACTACGGTTCGCATCAGTTTCCGGAAAAGCTCATCCCGCTGTTCTCCACGAACGCCATGGAGGATAAACAGTTGCCGCTCTTCAAGTCGAGCCAGAACACACGCGAGTGGATCCATGCGGACGACCATAGCTCGGGCGTAGACGCGATCCTCAGGAAGGGCAGAATCGGCGAGTCATACAATATAGGTACCGGAGTAGAGAAATCGGTCGAGCAGATCACCGACCTGATCCTGGAGGCGCTCGGCAAGCCGTCGAGTCTCAAATCTTACGTCCCGGACCGTCCCGGACATGACACGCGCTATCTGGTCGACTCCACCAAGATCCGTGAGGGGCTGGGCTGGGAGCCGGAGATCGGTTTCGAGGAAGGCATGGAACGCACGGTCGCCTGGTATCGCGACAATCCGGAATGGTGGCAGCGCGTGAAATCCGGCGCGTATCAGGAGTACTATAAGAAATATTACGAGGAGACCCTAAAGGCGACAGCCTGACATAAACGCTATGAATCCGAAAAAGATTCTCATATTCGGCCGGGGACAGCTCGGTACGTTCTACAAGGAATATTTCGAAGGGAAAGGTGTCGAGGTGGTGACGCCGAAGGTCGATATCCGCGACCTGGAAGCCGTCAGGAAGGTAGTGAATGATATCTGTCCGGACGTGGTGGTGAACTGCGCGGCTAAGACCAACATCGACTGGTGCGAGCAGAACAAGGTCGAGACGTTCGAGGTTAACACGCTCGGCGCCGACAACGTCGCTGCGGCGACGGATGAGGCCGGCAAGTACCTGCTGCATATTTCAAGCGGTTGCGTGCAGGAATCGGTGAGCGCGGATGACGTGAAGAGCGAAGAGGATCCGCCGAATCCGCTCTGCTATTACGCCTGGACCAAGGTCTGGGCCGAGAACCTTATCGACGACCGCGCCACACGCCGCGGTCTGAAGGCGCTCATCCTGCGACCGCGTCAGCTGTTGTCTTCGATGGCGAGTCCCAGGAACGCGTTCGTGAAGATGCTCACCTACAGCAAGTTCATCGATACGCCGAACTCGTGCACCGTGGTCGAGGACCTGATGGACGCGACGTGGAGCCTGCTGGAGCAGGACGCGGACGGTCTCATCAACATCGTGAATCCGGGTGTGACTTCACCGTATCGCATCGCGCAATCCCTGAAGGAGCTCATCAAACCGGACATGGAGATCGAGAGGATCAGCAAGGACGAACTGAATTCGATGACGCTCGCGAGACGCATCGACGCGGTGCTTGCGACCGATCGACTCGAGGAATACGGTATCGTCCTGCGCTCGGTCGATGAGCGTCTGCCGGAAGTGGTCACGAAGCTCAACGAGAATCTCGGCCGCGCGTCCGGCGGCGAAGTGATGAAAAAGACCGAAGAGGAGACCAAGGAAAAACTCGCCCTGGTGTCATAGTATGGGGGCGCGGAAGGTCGTCCTATCGGACATCGGCGACGTCGTCGTCTACTACGACAACGGACGTACGGTAGAGGCGCTCGCGCCGTATTGCAGCCTGCCGCCCGAGGAGGTCCGCCGCGTGCTGTTCAGCAAGGCGGACAACGGACTGGCCTGGGATTATTGCCGGGGTGATTTAGATACGGAAACGTTTCGTCGCGTCGCGATGAACAAGGTCGGCTGTGTCGGGCGTTGCAGTGATGAGGAATTCGATCTGGCGTTCCGACAGATATTCACGCTGAACGATGATGTGGTGAATCTCTGGAAGAAGCTGCGGAACCGGGGCGTGTCGATTACTGCGGTCTCGGACGTGGAGGAGATGCGCCATTGGGAGCTTCAGAAGTTGGGTGTCATGGACCTCTTCGACAACGCGGTGCTGTCCTATATCGAACGGGAAGTGAAACCGTCCGAACATATGATCAGGAAAGCGCTGGAGGTATCCGGTGTCCGTCCGAATGAGGCGGTCTTCATCGACGATAAGGCCGATCATTTGCCGCCCGCCGAAGCGTTGGGTGTCATGACGCACCATTATAAGGAGTTTGGCGACTTGAGAGAGTTCTTGAAGGTGAATGGGGTTGGTTGAGGGGGGTGGAAAAAGCGGGGATCGTTCGGCATCCCCGGCATTCGCCGGGCACGGCGCCGAACTAGCGGGGACCACGACCTTCGGTCGCTAGCGGGGGAGAGATATATAAAAGATATAGAAATGAAAGACCGTGCGCAGCACGGTCTTTCATTTCTATCCCCGCCATCCCCGCTTTTCCTAACAGCCCTTTTCAGAAAAGGAGAAAGGTCATGGGCGAAAGAGATAGGGCGCAAGAGGTGGAGCGACCGGGACAGCTGCGGCTTCTCGGCAGTGCGGATCTCGAAGGTCCGGTGATCGGCTGGATGCCTGGCACGGAGGGCGAAGGCTCTCTCGTCAACAAGCGCGGTTTCGCGATGTTGCGGGTCGTGGTCCGCAAACTCATCGAAGGGGAGATGAAGGACCTGTACGACCAGCCGGTCATCGTGGAGAACGCCGGATCCATCGTGGTCTGCCGTGTCGACGATCGGGTCGGTCTGATGCGGAACTTCCGCTTCATCGGCCGGCGCATCATGGATGCCGGGGTGGATTACATCAGACGCCTCGACGAGGAAGAACGCTGGGGTGAGCTCGCCGAGAGTCTCGGTCTGTGGCAGTGGGAACTGCCGCGCGGTCTGACGAACGTCACTCCGGAGACCGACCTCGAACGGTTCGTCATCGAGACCGCCAAGGCCGAAGCGATGGAAGAGTCCGGATTCACCATCGAGAATCCGCGCATCTGCGGGATGACCAACACCAACCCGACGTTCTTTCCGCATTCGCAGTACGTGGTTGCCGCTGATATCGTCCATCGAGGCGAGAACCAGCCCGAGCATACGGAGATGCTGGGGCAGACCAAGTTGTTCTCGCCGCGCGAGCTGCGCCGGATGGCTGACCGGGGAGAGCTGCAGGACGGATTGACGCTTTCCGCCCTGGCCCTCGCCGGAGTTCACTTTTAGATCGATGAATCCGCCCCATTACGGGGCGGTTTTTTTCTGAATAAGTATCCGGCCACAGGCCGGACTCCTATATATATATATATATATCTCACTTTCTATCTTTCTAACTTTTTAATATTGTGGATAACTTTTTGGCTTATTTAAGCCTAATTTCTGGTATCGGAAACATCCCTTTGCATTAATCCGGCTGGTTGGTAAGGTGCAAAAGTATGAAAGCACTCATTACAGCAGGGGGGCATGCCACGCGTCTGCGCCCGATAACATGGACGCTCAATAAGCACCTCATCCCGTTGGCCAATAAGCCGATGATATTCAACGCGATCGAGAAGATTCATGAGGCCGGAATCAAGGAAATCGGCATCAACGTCAATCCGGGGGAGCTGGAGATGCAGAAAGTCGTCGGTGACGGCTCTCGTTGGGGTGTGAACATCACATATATCGAGCAGGTCGGAGGACCTAAGGGGTTGGCGCACATCCTGAAGGTAGCTCGGCCATTCCTTGGGGACGAGGATTTTATATTCTATCTCGGTGACAACATCATCCTCGGAAGCATCACGCATTTTGTCGATAAGTTCCGCAATGAGAAGCCTAGCGGTCTGTTGGCATTGTCCGAGGTGCGCGATCCGCAGAGGTTCGGAGTGCCGGAGATCAAAGACGGGAAGATCGTGCGCGTCGACGAGAAGCCGGAAAATCCGAAGAGCAACTATGCCGTGACCGGCATCTACGTCTACGACAAGAACGTGCACAAGGCGGTCGACTCCATCCAGCCCTCGGCGCGCGGCGAGTATGAGATATCCGACGTACATACCTGGCTCATCGAGAACGGTTACGACGTCGGTTACGAAGAGATCACCGGCTGGTGGAAGGATACCGGCAAACCGGAAGACCTGCTTGAGGGCAACCAGTTGCTGTTGGCGGAGATGACCAGGGAAGAAGCGATCATAGAGGGCAAGGTCGGTCAGGACGTCATGATCCACGGTCGCGTGAAGATCGGAAAGGGGACCGTGGTCGCCGGCCGGACACTGATACGCGGTCCGGTCGTGATCGGCGAGAACTGCACTATCGAGAGTAGCTACATCGGACCGTACACCTCAATCGGCGACAACGCATCGATCCGCAGGACCGAAATCGAGCACTCGGTGCTGTTCGACGGAGTGAAGGTGGACTGTTCGCGGAGGATAATAGACGGACTTATCGGCAGGAACGCCACTTTAGTATCGGCCTCGGCGACATTGCCGGCTGGGCATCGGCTCATAGTCGGTGACAACTCGATAGTTGAACTTTAGGAGCGTTCATGATAAGCGAGTAAGGGGGGCAGTGGCCCTAGCGCCTGCCTGCCGGCAGGCAGGGGCCGTTCTGCCAGTGAGTCTCTTTGAAAAATGCATTGACGAATGTCAAGGGCGAATGGAGGTAATCCAATGACCGTCCAACAAGTGATCGTAGCCTGTGACCTTGATGATTTCATCATCTACACCAGATGGAGGTACACCGAGGCCAAGCTCAAATGCGCGGCTATCATCGTCAGGGCGCTCGCCGGTCGGGCACCCTACGATCCCGAACAGCTCATGGACGACCTGTTCCGACGCAACCAGGGAATCGACAAAAAGCTCATGGAAGAGCTCGGGTTCTCTCCGCACAGGTTCCCGCAGAGCTGGGTGGATACCTACAGGGAGATCTGCAGGGAGAAGGGTGTCGAGTTCGACTCCGACGTCGCCGGGAAGGTCAGGAACGCCGCGAAGAAGTTCAATCATGGTCCGTTCCGCGCTTCACCTGAAGCGATCGAGACCTTGCGGGTCCTGCAAGCCGCCGGCTACGGGCTCCATCTCGTCACTGCCGGCGACGTGGCCCAGCAGAGGCACAAGATCAGGCAAAGCGGCCTGGAGTCTTTCTTCGGAGAGCACATCCATATCGTGGACATGGACAAGCAGCCGGTGCTGAAGGGCCTGGCGGAGTCGGGTGCCAAGCACGTGTTCATGGCCGGCGACTCGTTGAGGGCCGACATCGAGCCCGCTCTGAGGGCCGGCGTGCACGCCGTCTGGGTCCCCACGCACGGCCATTGGCAATGGGACGACGCCGAAGTCGACATGTCCAAGGTGACGGAGCTGACGTCCATCATGGAACTGCCGGAGCATATCCGGAAGATCGTCGGTCGAAAGCGGAAGCCCGCCAAGAAGAAGCGGGCGAAGGCCGGGCGCGACAGCGCCAAACAACAGGCCACGGCCTAGGTTCGAATCAAACACCGGTCTATCCGCAGGATAGCCGGTTTTTCTTCGCTTCCGCACAATACCCCGGGCTTCAGCCCGGGGTCTTCATAGTCATTCCGCGGAACCTCAGCTAGAGAGGTCTTTCAAAAATACCTTTCTGATTGCCGATGGAACCCACGAACCTCAATAATCCTGATTCGCGGTCGATCTTCATCGATCCGATCATGTCGAAAGTCACCAGCTGGTGTATGTTGCGTCTGTCCCTATTATCCATCTCGACCGCCGTGATCCCGTCTCCGGTCGCATAAAGTACGTATGTCCCCTCGGGATGCCAGGCACACGCGTTGATGCCGCTGCCGATTCTTGTGATGAGCGAGGCTTCCGGTTTCTCCGGATCGATCGTGAAGATCTCGAAATCGCTCCAGAGCAGCAGTCGTCCCGTGCCGTCAGGATGTTCCCATTCCGCGCCTGTCGCGTGCGGCAGTTCGCGCAGACCGCCGGTATGCGTATCGATCAGTAGTCCGCCGCCCACGCGTCCGTCGGTCAATATGAGATATCTTTCACTGCCGCCGACGAACCGGAAACCCTTGCGGGGGAGTGCGATATAGTTCTCCGCGGGGGAGCGTCTGTCCGGACGGATTCTTTCCAGGAGATCGGTCTCCTTGCCCTCCCTGACGAGCCAGATGGATTCGGCGGACTGGAACGCGCTCCGGTATGATCGTCCGGCGGGTAGGGGATCTATCGTACCTAGCGTCTTGTCTACCGTGAAGGCCCCGGCGTCACCCACGGCGACCATGGATGACCCACCCAAAGACCAGGATGTGGTCAGACCGGCGCTGCCTCCGAGGTTCGGGGCAACGTCCCTGCCGCGTCCGGCCACGTCGGCGGGGTAGATGACGAGGGTCCGTCTCCGCAGTGATTCATCGTATCCTTCGAACAGCAGACACGTCCCGTCTGCCGAAAGCGATATCTTGACGTCGTCATATTTGTCTTTGGCGAAGCGCGCCAGCAGCAGTGTGTCCCGGGTCCTGATGTCGTGGAGCGACAGCTCACTCCATTCCTCGTCCGTGGCGAGATAGGCGACCGCCGTGCCGTCATTGCTGAACGTGCTGATCGAGATGTCCGCTCCCTGGATCAGCTGCGGCAACTCGTCGCGCAGCAGCGTCAGACTTTTTACGAAAGTGGTCCTACCGCTCTCCACGTTGAGCTTCTTGGTCCAGTGCATGTAACCCGCCATCGAAACGTCGACCCGGTATTCCTCCGGCATGAGGTTCGGTATCGATACAGGTGTCAGATCCTTGGCGTCTTTGCCGTCGACAGTGACCGCCGCGCCTTCGGGAACGGTGGTCACATGAATGATGCCGGTCTTCTCGATCTTGTGCTTCCGCCAGTTATATCTGTAGCCTGACGCGAAAAGCAGCACCAAAGGAGCCGCGATCATGAATGATATCATCAGCAGGGACACGAGAATTGTCCTGTTTTTTCTCTTCATTCAGCGTTTTTTATCGAATTCAGGTCAGGATGACCGACTTGCCAAATAAGGCTCTTCAATATACGATTGAACGTGATTGTATGCAAATATTAGCCGGATATTATGACTGACACAGGGCAAACCCGATTCATCATCAGGGGCGGAGAGGCACTCGAAGGAGACATCACCGTCGGCGGGATGAAGAACGCCGCGACGCCGATCATAGCATCGACACTGCTCATCCGGGAGCCGTGCGTCATCGAGAACGTTCCGCGGCTATCTGATGTCGAGCGGATGCTCGATATATTGAGGTCGCTCGGTTCGTCGGTGGAGTGGACCGGTGCGAACGAGCTGACCATCGACACCAAGAACGCCGATATCGGTTCTCTGGACGCCCAGGCCGTGAAGAGTATGCGTTCGTCGATTTTGCTGATGGGTCCGTTGCTGGCGCGTTTCCACAACGTGTCGATTCCGGAACCCGGGGGATGCATCATCGGTAACCGACCCATCGACGACCACCTGCGCGTCCTGAAAGGACTGAACGTAGAGATAACGGAGAACGATGACGGGACCCTGTCGTTGGCTACCACGGGTCTCAAAGGGGCTACGGGTATCTTACCAGTATTTTCGGTAACGGCCACGGAGAACGCCTTGATGGCCGCGGTCACGGCGGAGGGTACTACTGTCATCAAGCTCGCCGCGGCCGAGCCGCACATCGAAAATCTGGTGGAGTTCCTCAACTCGGCCGGCGCGCGCATCAGCGGCGCGGGAACGCATACTTTGGTCGTCGAAGGCGTGAAGAGTCTGCACGGCACGCGCCAGCGTGTCATTCCCGACCAGATAGAGGCCGGTACGTTCGCTGTCCTGGGTGCGTTGACTAAAGGAACCGTCAATATCCGGAACATCAGGCCGGATCATCTTGATATCATGTGGCTGATCCTCGATCACGCCGGTGTCCGGTATGAACTGAAGGACGATACGCTGGTCATGCCGTCGGCCGGAGGTCTCGAGGCGTTCAGGCTGCAGACATTGCCGTACCCCGGATTTCCGACCGATTTACAGGCGCCGTTCGGGGTGCTCGCGACGCAGTGCTCCGGGACGTCGTTGATTCACGACCCGCTTTACGAGGGACGGCTCGGCTACATCAACGAACTGGTTAAAATGGGCGCCAACGCGACTATCTGCGATCCGCATAGGGTGGTCATCACCGGACCGACTCCGCTGTACGGCAAGGAGATACGCGGACTTGACCTGCGCGCCGGCGCCACGCTGGTCATCGCGGGGCTCGTCGCTTCGGGTGAGACCGTTCTGCATAACGCGGCGGTCATTGACCGTGGATACGAGAGAATCGACAAGCGGTTGCGTGCGGTCGGAGCGAAGATTGAGAGGGTGGATTGAGAGAGGGAGCCTAAAAGCCCCATTAAGGAGTCCGGCCACAAGCCGGACACACTATAAGCTGTCAAGCTTTTAGACTGTTGAGCTTTTAAGCTATTCTTCCCCTCCTGTTTCTTCTGCCCCCCGCTTTCCCTCCCCACCCCCCGATTTCAAATAGGCCGTCAGAACGTCTATAATATGAATATGGATACTGGCAACAATAATCCTCGTGAGGATGTCACTAAACGTTACGCGCTCGGCGCTGTCGGTGCCGTGCTTCTTTTGGTCGGATTCTTCGCCGGGATCGCCGTAGCGGAACTGAAGACCGGGTCGGCGTTCGAAGGGATCGGCAATGGCCGTCTGGTGAATACGGACGTGGCTCCGCCCTCCGGGTTGAATGGAGATGTCGAATTCGAAAATTTCTGGGACGTATGGGAGATCGTCAGAGCCAGGCATGTCAATCAGCCGGTCGACGAGCTGGATATGTTCTACGGCGCGATCGAAGGTGTCCTGGCCTCGCTCGACGATCCGTATTCCATCTACCTGGATCCTGAAATCGCGGCCGCGTTCGAGTCGGAACTGGCGGGAACGTTCGAAGGGATCGGAGCGGAGATCGGCATCAAGCAGGATCAGCTCAAGATAATCGCGCCGTTGCCGGGCACTCCGGCCGAACGCGCCGGACTCATGGCGGGCGATTCCATATTGGCGGTCGACGAAGTGGATACGTTCGGCATGTCCATCGACGAGGCGGTGAGCAGGATTCGGGGCGAAAAAGGGACCGAAGTCATCCTGCTTATCGGTCGCAAGGGTGATGATCCACGTGATATCCCGATCATCCGCGGCACGATAACGATTGATTCGGTCCGTTGGGAGATGGAAGAAAGGGGCGGCGTGCGCGTCGGCGTGATTCGGCTCCATCATTTCAACGAGACCGCGGGCTCGGCGTTCGATGAGGCGGTCCAGTCGATACTTCTCGAGAATCCTGACGGGGTGGTCCTCGACATGCGCAACAATCCGGGTGGATTCCTTGATACCGCCGTCGACGTCGCCGGTGAATGGATATTGCGGGACGTCGTGGTCATGGAGAAGTTCAGCGACGATTCCACCAGGAACTACATGTCGGACGGTAACGCGCGCTTCGGTGACATGCCGACCGTAGTGTTGGTGAACGGCGGATCGGCTTCCGCGTCCGAGATCGTGGCCGGCGCCCTGCAGCATCACGGAAAGGCGACAGTCGTCGGGGAGCAGACTTTCGGCAAGGGTTCCGTACAGGATTACATAGAGTTCGAGGACGGCTCGGCTCTCAAGCTGACCATCGCGTTATGGCTCACGCCGGGCGGACAGTCCATCGAACAGGAAGGCATCTCGCCTGATGAGACCGTGGAACTGACCGTTGAGGATTTTGATGACGACAGGGATCCACAGCTCGACCGGGCGATGGAAATCATGGCGGAATGGAAAATCACGCGTTGATTAACGGATTTCAGGAATGTCAGACAACGCAAAAAAAGGCCGGAAGAAGGAAGTGAGAGGAGGGAAGAGGAAGGGGGGCAGAGAGGGGGGAAAGAAGGCTAGGATTGAGATTTCGGCCGGCGGAATCGTCTACAGGCGCACTCCCAAAGGGGTGCGTGTCGCGTTAATTTTAGACCCGTTCGGCAAGTGGACTTTCGCTAAGGGTCATGTCGAGGAGGGAGAGACGATTCGTCAGGCGGCCGTAAGGGAGACGAAAGAGGAGATGGGGCTGGACGAGGTCAGTATCAAGGCGCCTCTGGGCAAGATCGATTTCTGGTTCCGTGACCGATACAGGCCGGAGACGCGCGGTATCCTGGTGCACAAGTACGTCCACTATTTCCTGATGGAGGCGGACCCCGGGGCCAAGGGGCGGCCACAGAAGAAAGAGCGCATCCGGCGTATCATCTGGGTGACGCCGTATCGGATGATGTCGCAGTCGAGCTACAAGGACGTGAAATCGGTCATCGTGAAAGCGAAGAAGATGCTGGACATGAAGTTCAAGAGGCGGAAGCGGGGCGGGAAGCGGGAAGCGGGAAGCGGGAAGATATCCAAGGGTTGAGAGGCAGGTTCACACATGGTACTATTCCGACCGGAGAGGGATAACGAAGCGATATGAAAGTCATACTGTTGGCGAACGTGAAGGGGGTCGGTAAGAAGGGGGATATCAAGGAGGTCGCTGACGGACACGCCGGTAATTTTTTGATTCCCAGAGGTTTGGCGGCGGCTGCAACATCCGGCGCCGTGCGGAACGTCGAAGAGGCGAAGGTGGTGGCACGCAAGAAAAAGGGCAGGGCGAGAGCAGGTGCCAAGAGCGTGGCTCGCATGTTGCGCAAGGAGCCGCTGGTTTTCGAAGAGAGGATCTCTTCCGCGGGGAAGCTGTATTCTGCCGTATCCAGGAAGAAAATAGCGACCGAGATCGACAGGCTGGCGGGTGACATCGAAATCAAAGTCGATCTCGACAGGCCCATCAAGGAGCCCGGCGAGCATCGGGTCAAGATAATCCTAAACAATAATACGACCGTCGACGCCAGATGCGTCGTCCGGCCGTCAGGGAATTAACGCGAGTTCATTATGCCGAAATACATATTCGTCGTAGGTGGCGTCATGAGCGGAGTCGGTAAGGGTGCCGCGACGGCATCCATCGGGCGTATCCTCCAGGGATACGGCTACCGTGTCACGGCCGTCAAGGTCGATCCGTATGTCAACGTGGATGCAGGAACCATGAATCCTATCGAACATGGAGAGGTTTTCGTGACCGCTGACGGAGATGAGACGGACCAGGACATCGGTAACTACGAGCGTTTCCTGAATACGGACATCAACTCGGTCAATTACATGACCACAGGTCGCGTCTATCAGACAGTCATCAATAAGGAACGCAACCTTGAGTACGGCGGCAGGTGCGTGGAGGTGGTGCCGCATGTCCCGGAGGAGATTATCCGGCGCATCAAGGAAGCGCAGCGCCGCGCCAAGGCGGATTTCACCATGGTCGAGGTCGGCGGCACGGTCGGAGAATACCAGAACATCCTGTTCCTTGAGGCGGCGCGCATGATGAAGCTCGCGAATCCTAAGGATGTCATGTTTTTCCTGGTGAGCTATCTGCCGGTACCGAAGAACACCGGTGAGATGAAGACCAAGCCGACGCAGTATGCCACCCGGACGCTGAACAGCGCCGGAATACAGCCCGACTTCATAATGGCGCGTGCGGAGACGCCGCTCGACGCGCCGCGACGTCGCAAGCTGTCCATCTTCTGCAATGTCGGCGAGGACGAGGTCATATCCGCTCCGGATGTCGATTCGATATACAAGGTGCCTATCAATTTCGAACGGGAAGGCCTGGGGCAGAAGATACTGAAGAAGTTCGGCATCCGCGCCAAGAAACGTGACATGACCGAGTGGAAACGGATGGTCAGGAATATCGAAACGGTAGAGCGTCCGGTGAAGATCGGCATCGTCGGCAAGTATTTCGCGACTGGGGAATTTACGCTGTCGGACAGCTACATCTCGGTCATCGAGGCGATCAAGCACGCCGCCTGGAAACAGAAGTTGAAACCGATCATCGAGTGGGTCAACGCCGAAGAGTTCGAGAGAAGCCCTTCGTCGGTGAAGAACCTGTCTAAATTCGACGGTATCATTATTCCGGGCGGATTCGGCAGCAGGGGAATCGAAGGTAAGATCCGCGCCATCAAGTACGCCCGCGAGAAGAGGATTCCGTATTTCGGACTCTGTTACGGCATGCAGCTGGCGACGATCGAGTTCGCCAGGAACGTGGTGGGGCTGGCGGGCGCCAACACCGAGGAGATAGACAAGAAATCGCCGCATCTCGTGATTCACACGATGTCCGGACAGGAGAAGCTCATCAGGGAGAAGAAGTACGGCGGGTCGATGCGGCTCGGGGAATATCCTTGCGTTCTTGCGTCAGGAACCGTGTCGAGGAAAGCCTATGGCAAGCAGGAGATCGATGAGAGGCACCGGCACCGTTACGAGTTCAATAACGCCTACCGCGAGAGACTCCGTAATGCCGGGCTGGTCATCGCCGGCACTTCCCCTGACGGCAATCTGGTCGAGATCATCGAGCTGAAGGATCATCCGTTTTTCGTCGGGACGCAGTTTCATCCGGAGTTCACCTCGCGGCCGCTTGTGCCGCACCCGCTGTTCACGGCCTTCGTGAAGGCGTGTGTTGGGGGGAAGGGAACGAAGAAGGGGACGAAGGGGGAGAAGGGGAGGAGAAGCAGGGGCGGGAAGAGCGGGAGCCGCCTGGTTCGCCGAGCTAGCGGGAAGAGCGGGAGAAAAGGGACGAAGGGGCAGAAGCGGCATAAAAAATAAATCCGCACTCCTCGCTTCCCCCTTTTTGTCATTGCGAGCGTAGCGAAGCAATCCCGTCGGGATTGCCGCGTCGCTCCGCTCCTTCCCGCCACATGTCTCTAATTTAGAGAAGGCGGGACCCCGTTGTCGGCGGGGCGCAATGACAAGGGAGTGGCAGAGGGGGAGGGCTGGGGTGGGGCAGAAGCGGGAGAAGGAGCAGACGGAGCGGAGAGAGCGGAGAAAGGGGGCAAAGCGGAGAAAAATAATATTTTCACCCTCTAACTCTCTCACTCTAAATAAAAAACCACCGGTGAAAACCGGCGGTTTTTTATGCGCGGCTTACTCCGTTACGACGGAGACAAAATTGGCGTAGACCAGGCTGTCATCGAACTTCCTGACTTTCTTCTTGTTGAATTTCACGATACCATCCGCGGATGCGAACAGGGTGTCGTCGTTACCCCTCATCACGTTCTTGCCGGGGCGGAATTTCGTACCCCTTTGACGGATGATGATATTTCCGGCTTTGGCCGTCTGACCCTCGTAGAGTTTGACGCCCAGGCGCTTGGATGTGGAATCGCGTCCCAGTCTTGTGGAGCCGCTAGCTTTTTTGTGTGCCATAGATTCGGTTCTTTAGTCTGTACGGCACAGATTACCCTAACGGTGACCTCATGTCAATCCCAATGTAAGTTTAAGCGTGGGTGGGGGCCGTTTCCCGCCTGTAGCGGGATCCCGCCCTCTTTGATTTAGAGATAAGAGGCGGGACGCTCCGCGAACCAGCGGGAATCGTCCGGCATACGCCGGACTAGCGGGAACCACGACCTTCGGTCGCTAGCGGGGATCGTTCGCTTCGCGAACTAGCGGGGGAGAGATATATAAGAGATATAGAAATGAAAGACCGTGTACAGCACGGTCTTTCATTTCTATCCCCGCTATCCCCGCTATCCCCCCGCCTGCTCTGTCATAGGGAAGTAGTAATCTCCGCTTTACGGGAAGTAGAATCTTCCGCCTCTGCTAGTCTGTGGGGGTATGAA
>JAYEJB010000033.1:0-3583 GCA_034716415.1 Patescibacteria group bacterium | reverse complement strand
GGCGGGACCCCGCTATTAGCGGGGTCCCGCCTTCTCTAGATTGGGGATATGTGGCGGGAAGGAGCGGAGCGACGCGGCAATCTCGACGGGATTGCTTCGCCACGCTCGCAATGACAAGGGAGTGGGGGGGGGGGGGTGAGGGGTGGAATATTGACAGAAGCCCGAAAAAATGACATGGTTGACGGTCAGATTTTACCTGGCAAAGGAGGAATAGTGGCTCATTCAGATACGAAAAGACCGGGTATTTCCGCCCTGCCGCTCCGACACACGGACATCGATGGTCGACTGCGGCTACTGCGTGAAGCGGGACTGGTCAAGGGTGACGTCGAAACCGGACTGCGACTCATGGGAGAGCGGACACTTCTCGAAGCGACCGAGCTCATGGATCCGCCGGTCGAAAACGTCATCGGCGCTATCCCCTATCAACTGGGGCTAGCGACGAACTTCCGGATTAACGGACATGAGGTGCTCGTGCCGATGGCGGTCCGCGAACCGACGATCATCGCCGGAGTGTCGAAGGCCGCCAAGCTGGCGCTGCCCGAGGGATTTTCGGTCGATGTCGGGCCGTTCAACGAGATGACCGCTGAAATCCTCTTTCGGGGATTCGGGTCGGAAGCGGAGGCCGAAGAGGCGCATGAACTGGTCAGGAGCGGTCTCGGCTACGCCGTACACAAAACGGAAGGGTCGCCTGCCGCCCGTGGCCGGATTACGGGTTACGACGTGCTGTACATCGCACCGGAAAGGACCTCTGACTGCCCGCTGATCGTGGTCAGGATCAAGGTCGATACCGGCGACTTCATGGGCGCCAGGATATCGACCACCATGGCCCAGAAGTTGGCCAAGCATCTCGAAGGGCCGGCTGGCCGCGAGGCGACGACCGTCATCTGCAGCAACCACAAGGCCGGCAGGATGATTTCCGTAAAGGCCATCCTACCCCGGGCGAACGTCGATCGTGAGACCGCACGGACCATCATCGACCTGCAGCGCTGGGCCACCAAGGACCCATACCGGGAAATCACCCACAACAAGGGCATAATGAACGCGGTCATGGCTGTCTGCCGGGCGACCGGACAGGACGAAGAGGCGGCGTGGACCGCCATGTGGCTCACACCAAGACCGAGCCCCGTCTGGAGACAGTCCTTTACGAGATGCTCCGAGACCCGCGACGGACTATTGATGCAGTTGTATCTCAAAGTCCCGATCGCCACGCGCGGCGGCGCCACGCAAGATCCGTTCTCGAAGATGATACGCGGTATCGCGGATATCACGGATGTGCGGGACCTGCTCCAGACAATCGGTGCGGCCGGACTCGCCGCCAACATCGCGGCACTGCACTGCCTGGCGAACGAAGGCATCCTCGCCGCGTTCGAAAAAGTGCGGACAGACTAACCGCACGACAAAGACCGCTTGACGGTCTTTTTTTTCTCGCCTGAGTCATCTTTTGATGCCAAGGTCGAATCTGGACCTTTCAAAGGAGAACAACATGAGCCGTTCCCCCAAACGAGACCGCATCGCATCGCTGGTCATGTGCGCATTTATGGCACTGTTATGCATCGCCATCTTTTTTGCCACGCGCAATAACCGGACCGCCCAAACCCCAATCGATCCGCGCGATCTGCAGATCGCACAGGACGAGACAACTCCGGAAGAGCAGGCCCGCAACCGACTTTGGACACTGTTCAACTCGGACTGCTCCACGGACGACGACCGGACACCCGCGTTCGACGCGAACCTGTGCCGCACCCTACATCCGGCTACCAGTGACGAAATTCGACTGGAATCCCTACTGGCACTCCTGGAGATGAACGCGGTCAGCTTTGACCGCGATGACGCCGGTCGCCTAATCGGCATCCTGCGCGACGGATCAGCCGATACGAGAATCGGCCTTATCCGTGGCATGAACGCAGACAGCGAACTGGGTATCCGCATTGCCAGCCTGACCGTTGACCACGAACGCATGAGACTGTTCCTCTGGGGTGAAGAGATCGAGCTGGAATGATGCGACCGGACCTGAAGGTCCGGTTTTTCATGTCCGAATGCAATCATAAACCCCATCCATACAATACGTCGGATGGCCTGCCACGCGAATCCCAGCGCTTCAGGCTCCAAGGCCCAGCAAGATTGCCTGCTTCGCACGGCAATCGCGGGGTACGCAAAAATCCCAGACGAGCTGGGATTTTTGCGTGGTCGGGGCGACTGGGGTCGAACCAGCGACCTCTCGATCCCGAACCGAGCGCACTACCACTGTGCAACGCCCCGACAACAGGCGTATCATAGGCTAAAACCATACATCTGGCAAGCCCCCGGCCTTTATTCAATACATTCTACGGTATATCCTAAGATTGGAGGCCGCAATGGCAATCATCGCATTATGGGGCTGGCATCACGATCCGGACGAGGATGCGGCAACACGGAGTAATAGTGCGGCACTCGACGATATCGAGGCCAAATTCCGGGAACTGTTCCCCAACGAACAGGTCAGCAGTGCACTGGGAGGAGCAGACCGCATTAAAAGCGACACCCTGATTCACATCATCGTCGATTGCAGCTTCGATGTGCATCACATCAGGCCATCCGAAAGGAAAAAAGAGGCCGAACGGGCGCTCGTCGAAGTCTATGAGAGACACTTTCCGGACTGGTCGGGCAACGTGATCGCTACCCTTCGCTGAACGGAACCGCCGTGCGTGGTTCTTTTTTATTGCCTCACCCGGCAAGACGTGATAGCTTGTCCGCAAGCAGTACTTTCAACAAGCTGTAAGGAGGTTAGATATGCCGGAGTTCAGGCATATATTGAATGATTCCGAGGCCAAACGAACGGTCCGTGAAATCATGAAGAAGATCGGATTCGGGAACGAGCCTGACTGGTATGTCGGCGGCAGTGCATTCCTGGTACGCACAACCGCAGCTGACAGGCTGAATGATATCATCCAGAAACACTGGAAGGAATCGGACGATATCGCCCACCCGCACCCGAAGATCATTGCGGCGGTTCAGGGCGTCGCTAAAACTGAACCTGACAACACAGTTGCCGGGACATACGCGGCCACACGCATCGCCATCTTCGGCCATATTTGGCTACGAAGGATACAGCGCATCAAGCCGCAAGCCTTCGTCAATAACCAGGCCGCACCGGCGGTCTGTGCCATGATTGCGCAAGCCGCATCACAGGGCGGAACCGGACCCCGCATGCCCCGAAAGAGCGGACTGGACCGTGGCCGTTTCGGTTTCCCTGGAAAGGTCAGATGAGTCGACCATCTAAAGCTCCGATTTCGGAGCTTTTTTTGCAGTCTTCAGATAGGGAAACGGATCACACTATCTATGACATTCCGCATAATAAAAAATGGCCCAGGACGGGCCGGAGGTGGGATTGGCGGTTGCGAAGGAAGAAGAGCGTCACTGGTCCCAAGTCCTCCATTTGAAGCAGAGGGTGACATACCTGTCAAGCCATAACAATATCGTGTCAAAGGGAAGTTAAATCTTCCGCTTTTTTGGGAAGTTAAAACTTCCGGTTTGTAAGTTCTCATTTTGCCGCTCAGATTAGCGCCCAGGCATCACCGTGCGGTCGGTGGCAGCGAATGGTAAT
>JAYEJB010000032.1:0-14489 GCA_034716415.1 Patescibacteria group bacterium | reverse complement strand
CCGCCACCGACACCGGTAGTTTCGACGTCGCGGGTGAGACGACGAGCAACCAACTCTCACTCTCCAGACTCAAGGCCGGTGAGACCAACGTCGATTTTGCGCTCACCTTCACCCTCACCGGTACCGATACCGGTACCTTGACCGTCACCTTCCCGGCCCAGTTCACCGTCACTTCAGCCGCAGACGACCCTGGTTCAGACAACTGCTTGACGAACTTCAGTTACACCAGCACCACCTTGGTCGCCACCAAGACATCCTGTTCCGGGCAGATTACTCTCGGAGGTGCGACCGTCACCAACCCGGCTACACCAGGCGCCTATACCATCAGCTGGACCAACGATAACGGCAGTGGTGAGGTCTATATCGTCGACGACGATCAGGTCTCGGTTAGTTCTGACGTCGATCCGACGCTTTCTTTCAATGTCGGCACCAGCACTTCCTGCGATGGCACCTACTCCGGCAACGGCGGGACGCTCGCGCTCGGAAGCCTAACCACCGCCAGCGTCACCACTTCCGACGTCTCCGGCGTCAACCATGTCTGTACCAGAGTGACCACCAACGCCACGAATGGTGCGGCAATCACCGTCCGCGCTCTCTACGGTGCTCTCACTTCGACTTCGGTCCCGGCTGACACCATCGACTCATCGACCGCCACCCTCTCCGTCGGTTCTGAGGGATTTGGCATTTGCGTCGGTTCGGACGGGGGACACACCGGCCTCGACGCGACGACCCCGACCGGCGCGAGCCCCACGGCCCAGTCACCGTTCAGCTCCACCTGCAACACCACCACTCACAACGTCGGTGCGCTAACCACATCAGCCCAGTCGGTCTGGACCATCAACGGAGCCTCCCAGAACGCTTTCGCTCGAGTATTCATCAAGGCCGCGATAGCCTCCGACACTCCGGCCCACAGCGACTACACTGAGACGCTGACGTTCATCGCGACGGCGACGTATTAGAGCGGGAATCGCGGGGAACGTTTCCCGCCTGTTGCGGGACCCCGCCCTCTTTGATTTAAAGATAAGAGGCGGGGCACCTCGCTCACTAGCGGGGATAGAAGATTTAAAGGAAGCTTTTAAGCTTCCCATATAATATATAGAAGACGCGATGTTAAAAACCGTGCCATTGGCGCGGTTTTGTCTTTCCTCTAAGATACAATCGTATGATAGCTGTGCCTAAACCGAGCTTTATCGAAGAACGCGCCTTACTCGCTCAAGGCTACGTCATCGTCGCCGGGGTCGATGAGGTCGGTTCGGGATGTCTGGCGGGTCCGGTCTATGCCGGTGCGGTCATCCTGCCGTTCGATTCGCGTATTGGTCTTATTCGGGACTCGAAGACGTTATCCGCGGATCAGCGAAACAGGGTCGCTGACGAAATAAAGCAGGTCGCATCCGCTTGGGCTGTCGGAACGGCGAGTGTCGAGGAGATCGATGAATTCAACATCAGGCGCGCAGGTTTGCTGGCGATGAGACGCGCTGTCCGTGGATTGAAACTTGAACCTCAATTCGTCATCGTCGACGCGTTCGAGATTCCCGACCTGTTGATACCGCAAAAGGGGATAGTGGCGGCGGACAGGAAGGTGAAGTCTGTCGCCGCTGCGTCGGTCATCGCCAAAGTTGAACGGGATCGGTTTATGATGGAAATGGATCGACAGTATCCCGGCTATGGTTTTACTGAGCATAAAGGGTATGGGACCAAGGTACACAAGGAAGCGCTCGCGCGTTTCGGTCCGTGCCCGATTCATCGCAAGAATTTCGCTCCGGTGAAAGATATGTTGGTTATCGCGAACGGACTATTGGGGTCGTTGGAATAGTCGGAAAGTCGAAGAGACAAAGAGTCCAAGAGTAAATTTTTATCATAAATTCTCTTGGACTTTTAGACTCTTGGTCTCTTCGACTTTCCGACTTTCTTACTCTAATACGCCACAGCGTCCGCGAAGGCTGTCTCCAATTCTTTAGCGCCCTTCTCCCAACTGAAGCTTGCCGCCCTCTCCATCCCTTTGGCGCGAAACCGCTCGCGCAACGGTTCGTCATTAAGGATATTGTCGATCGCGTAGGATATCTCTTCATGGTTGGCCGGATTCACCAGTAGTCCGGCGTCACCGACCACCTCACCCAGGGACGACGCGTGGCCCGCGATGACCGGAGTGCCGCAGGCCATCGCCTCCAGCGCCGGCATACCGAAACCCTCGTAGAACGACGGATAAACGAACGCGCTGGCCGCGCTGTAAAGCGCGGGCTTGTCCAACTCGTCGACATAACCCAGGAAATGGATGCGTTTCCGTTTCGGGGACTTTTCGGCCGTCCTGAAGATGCGGTCGTACATCCAGCCCTTGCCGCCGGCGATCACGAGATCGATATCACTATCCGCCATGCCGAACGCGCATATCAGGCCTTCGACATTCTTGCGCGGCTCGAGCGTACCGAGGTAAAGGATGAAGTCTTTCGGCAGGTCATATTTCCTGCGTACATCAACGATTCTCTCCTTACCTCGCGGCTTGAATTCACCCGATACGGCGGGTGTCACTATCCTGACCCTTGATTCGTCCACTCCGAACGTTTCGACTACATCATGTTTTGTGTGTTTCGAGACCGTGACAATGATTGAGGCGCGCTTAAGCATCCCGTTGGCGTCGACCAGTCTGTGCCAGAGCCGCTGCTTTGGTGAGAAGAACTCCGGATACCTGAAGAACGAAAGGTCATGCACGGTGACGACGGTCGGGCAGCCCGCGGCCGCGAAGTTCAGGTTCGGTAGGTACAGAACGTCCGCTCCGCCGACCATGCGATCCATCCTGGGTAATCCGCAAGACGCGAAACAACCGTTCAACAGCTTGTTCGGCCAGCGTTTTCGGTAATGCTTGACGTTAACGTCCTCGGGCGGGGCGTCTATCGGGAAATCCCGTCCGTACGAATTACAGAAAAGTTTGTATTCATACGCGCCGCGCTTGGCGAGCCAGCGTACCAGATTCAGGGCATACAGCGAAACACCCGCCTTCTGCGGTTCCAGGAGTGGTCGAATGTCTACGGCTACGCGCATTTCCTTTTCGATGAATATGGCGGTCAGCCCGTGGCGACCGCCGTGCGTTTGATTTCTTCCGGCTGATGTTCCCGCGGGGGCCTGCCGCGCCGTTTCAGCCATTCTGCCCTGATAAAGCCGCCCATTTTTATCTTGAATTCCTCGACGTCGAATTGGCGCGCGTGAGCGCGTATCTTCATCGGATCGTATCTCTCCGGTTCGAAGCGGATGACGCAGTTGGCGAGTTCTTCCCAGCTTTGTTCCTCGATGAACGTCCCGGTCACGCCGTCGACGACCGTCTCCAGCGCGCCACCCTTCGCAAACGCGATGACCGGACGTCCGGCCGCCATCGCTTCGACCGGCGTGATGCCGAAATCCTCCTCCTGCGGATGCAGGTAGGCGATGGCGCGACTGTAGAGTTCAGCCTTGTCGCGTTCGCTGATCCGTCCCAAGAATTCGATGTTCTTTTTGGCGTTCGCCTTCAGCGGCGCGCACTCGGGACCTTCGCCGAATATCTTGAGAGGGATCCCCAGCTTGTTGAACGCCTGCACTACGATATCGAAACGTTTGTACGCGACGAGTCGGCCGCCGGCGATATAGTAGTTATCGACCGATTCCGAGATACCGTAGCGTTTGGTCTCGACTGGCGGGTGGATGACCTCGCTGTCACGTTGATAATATTTGCGTATCCTGTGTTTGACCGCCTTGCTGTTGGCGATGAACCGATCCACGCGATCGGCGGCCAGTCGGTCCCACAGCCTGATGTTCGTCAGCATGAGCGGCATGATCGCTCTCACCGGACCCGGCAGGCCGATTTCCTTGATATACGAGTGGGTGTCGGACCAGAGGTAGCGCGTCGGGGTGTGGCAATAGCAGACGTGGAGCGTGTCCGGCCGCGTGATGATGCCCTTAGCGAACGCGGATGTGCTCGTTATCACCACATCGAACTCACTCAAGTCGTATCGTTCCGTCGCGACCGGCATCAACGGCATCAGCCATTTATATCGCTTCAGCGAAAAGGGGATCTTCTGCAGGAAGGATGTCCTGACGTCCAGACCGCGCAGCTGCGCGCCGAATTTGGCCTCATCGTGCAGAAGCGCGTAGACCGGCGCGTCCGGCCACATATCATGAAAGACCTGCAGCACGCGTTCCGCGCCCCCGTCCTGTATCAGATAATCGTGTACGAGTGCGATCTTCATCCTAGTAGGCTCCCTTCCTGGCCAGCACCACGGCCGGCGTCTTGATCAATATCGCCAAGTCGAGCCAGGGCGACCAGTTCTCTATATAGTAGATGTCCAGTTTGACCTCTTCCTCGAAGTCGAGGTTGGCGCGTCCGGAGACCTGGGACATGCCGGTGATTCCGGGTTTGACCGTCAACACGCGCCGATGGTGATCTTCGTATCTGTCGACCTCCTCCGGAAGATGCGGACGCGGACCGACCAGGCTCATCGTGCCGATGAATACCATGAACAGTTCGGGCAGTTCATCTATCGAGAAGCGGCGGATGAACTTGCCGACCCTGGTGATACGGGGATCATCCTTGATCTTGACGAGCGGCCCGTCCTTCCTGGTGTCCTGCTCGGCCAGTTCCGTATAGCGGAGTTCATGTGTGTCCGGCTTCATCGAGCGGAACTTCACGTAACGGAACGGTTTCCCCTGTTCGCCGACACGCGTCACTGACGTGCCGTCATCGAGTCTCGCGAAGAAGACCGGGCCTTTCGAGTCGAGCTTGATCATGATCGTCGTCAGCAGCATCACCGGAGAAGTCAGCACGATCAGGATCAGCGAGGCGATGATGTCGAAGATCCTCTTGAAGATGCGGCCCCAGCCGTCGAGTCGCGTACCCTTGATCTCGACGAAAGGCAGGCCGGCGATCTCGCCGAATTCAGTGTTCACGGTGCGGGTGGCTAATAGGTCGGCGGTGTACTTGAAGGTCAGCTGACGCGAGTAGGCGAAGCCGAGTATGCGTGACAGCTCGTCCCTGTCCGCGTCGGCCCCGGTCGCTATGATCTCGTCGATGCCGTTCTTTTCGACCAGCTCATCCAGCTGTCTCTTCGTCGACGGATCGAAGTGGGAGATGCGCCTGACGACCTTGTATCCCAGCCCGGGGAAGCGGGCGAAAGCTTTCACCAGCGCGTCACCCGCGCGATTGTCGCTGCTGATGACGACGACCTTGCGGGTGCCTATTCCGAACCGGAGGAGCAGGCGCTGTAATAGCCTGATGATGATCCGTCCGCCGCTCACGTACAGTAGGGCGAAGAACCAGACCGCCAGTATGATGAAACGTGATGAGAACAGCTCACCCTTGAAGAAGACCAACACGATGCCGACCATGATCGCCGTCGAGCTGGCCAGGAATATCCGGGAGAGTTCCAGGCGGATGCGTCGCGGGCCCGATGCGGCGTACAGTCCGGAGAACGCGAAAGCCAGCACAAAGACCACTGAACCGACCGTCGAATAGAGTACGTAGTTCCCGAACGGCATCTCGAAAATCACCGGACGCAGGGAAGCCAGCCAGCCGAAACGCAAAGAATAGGCCGTCAGCGCAGCGGCAAAAACGAGGAGAAGATCCAGCGGAACTAATACGGCCGTAAAGGCCAGCTCGGTCTTTTTCATAGCCTAAATCACTGATGTATATCTTACGGCTTAAGGCGGTTTGAGGCAATAAGAGGGTGGAGTGAGAAAGAGAGAAAGTGAGACCTGCCTGCCGGCAGGCAGGGAGTAAGAAAGTAAACTAAAGAGTCCGGCCTCCAGCCGGACTCTCGCTTTTTAACTCTCTCGCTCGACAATCTATTGCGGTGAAGCCTCGAATATCTGTGTACTGTACGTACCGCACCATTCTTGATCATCGAAATTCCAGTGATATCCCCTGTTGCCGCAGCTTTCCGGATGATTGTTGGTCTCCAGTTGAGCCACCAGGTCGTAGGTGCGGTCGTTCGTCACGTCACCCACGTTGCCGTACGCGTAAGCATAGCAGCCGTCCACCCAGGGGTTACATCCATTGTTTATCGGGTCGACAGGTACTTTGTCGATGTGAGGTGCTAATGCCGTCTCAAGTGCACCCCACTGCCCGGCGTTGTAACTGACCAGCCAGCCCTCGCAGTCATAACCACAGCTTGACGGGGGGTAATGTCCGTTCTCGGTCTGATACAGCTCCAGTGCCTTCACGATTGAGCTGAGATCAGCCATCCGTTTGGTATCCCTTCCTTTCTGACGGCCAAGATTGACCGAATAGGTCGTTACGGTTATCAGGAATCCGAGGATGGCAATCACTAACAGTAGCTCCATTATCGTGAAACCGGCTTTTTTTCTATTCATATGTTGATGAGATGAATGGCCTGATAATTTTACCTTTTCTGGTGATATGACGCTAGTGTGGCGATCCTTCCAGTATTTGGTTTGAGTATGCCCCACCGAACGCCGTGCACCAGTGTCCGTCGTTGAAATAATATCTGTAGTCTTTTTCGCCGCAGCTTTCGGGGTGGTCTCTGGTTTCGAGACGCGCCGTCAGATCGTAGGTGTGCTCGATACCACCAGTTGGCACCGCTCCCACAGCAGGGTTGGCGACGTTTCCGTAAGCATAACAATACCCTTCGGCTGCGGACCATGGTGGTGTGGACGTTGTATTTATGGGATCGACCGGCACGTCATCGATGTATGGCGCGAGATAGGACGCGAAGTTGCTCCAAGCATTAGCTCCAGGCGTGGCACAGCTGTAGTAATAACCGTTGCAGTTGTATCCGCATGGCGACGGGGGGTAGACACCGTTGTCGTTGGAGTACATTTCGAGCGCGTCACGGATGACGCGAAAATTCTCGATACGCTTGGCATCTCTCGAACGTTGGCGCGAAGCCATGATCGGTGCTGAAACCAGGGAAGCGAGAAGACCCAGAATAGCGATCGCTATCAGAAGTTCCAACAGCGTGAAGCCGCGCTGAGTGTTATTTTTCCGTGTTTTCATACGGTGCGGAATGAATCCTTTATATATTACTACTTTCGCGTCAGCTTGGCCAAAATTAGATAGTGGGGAAAGTATTTTTTAAACTTCCAAACTTCTGTATTTCTATGCTCCTAGATTCCTTGATCTTCTCGCGTTTATGCTCTCAGCCTTCTCGCTTTTTCATGAATAGTGCGACAAAGTCAGTATGTCGCGACACTTGTATCGGGATTGACAATCAGCCTTTTTTATGCTACGTTTGACGGGTCCTTCGGGACAACGCACGGTCGGCCGGACGGTCGCTCTCGCCTAAAAATAAGGCGGGGGAGGAAAGTCCGAACACCCCTTTGTCGGCAACGGCGAGGAAGTGGACAGTCGCTAACGGCGACCGGGAGCAGAGTGATTGGGGATTCCCCCGGGATACGGGAGAAAATCTGATTGCTTCAAGCCCAGGGAAAGTGCAACAGAAAATACACCGCCCGAATCCGAGCGTAAGCGAGGGTGAGGCCTTGAGTGAAGTCGAAAGGTTTCCTTAAGCCGGGTAAGGTTGAAATCGTGGGGTAAGAGCCCACGCGGGACAGCCATGAGAGTGGCGCCGTGGAAAACCCTGTCCGGTGCAAGAGCAAGATTGGTAGCTCGCTTGAGGCCACGAGCAATCGTGGTCCCAGATAGATGGCCGTCCGCCACGTCACGCTTCGGCGAGATGTGACGACAGAATTCGGCTTACAGGCCGGTCCGTGAATATGAAAAAATCGCCCCTAATAGGGCGATTTTTTCATATGCTTTATCAAGTGCCTGTCACCCTCTCCCCCGAAAGTGCCTGTCACCCAGTCCCTTATTGGGGACAGGCAGTGAATTTTTATCTTGCATTAATCGTGCTTTATCAAGTGCCTGTCACCCTCTCCCCCGAAAGTGCCTGTCACCCAGTCCCTTATTGGGGACAGGCAGTGAATTTTTATCTTGCATTAATCGCATGAACTGTGGTAAGCGAATCGCATATGACAAGACACGCACGTAATCTTAAACCAGATGAGGGAATTTTCCATGTCATGTGTCGTGGAAACAATGGTAACCAGATATTCATGGATCTACCGGATTACGAAATCTTCCTCGTCCTAGTTAGAAAATATACAGAAAAATTGTGCGTTCATTTGCATCATTACGTTCTGATGAATAATCATTATCACATGATGGTCAGCACGAACGGTGAGACGCTCCCGAAGCTGATGCAATGTCTCAATCACGGATATTCAATGAAACACAGAAAGAAATATTCACGTGAGGGGCCTCTCTGGCAAGGAAGGTATAAATGCGTACAAATAACTGATGAGTCTCAATTATTGACTTGTGGCGCGTATATCGAATTGAATCCGGTGCGAGCGGGTCTTGTAGCTAATCCTGAAGATTATCGCTGGTCTAGTTACCGACATTTCGTGCTCGGCCAAAATGATCTCTTGATCGATGAATTACCGGAATACGTACAGCTATCGACTGATATTAATGAGAGACGAGCTATTTATGCCGCCATGGTCAAAATGTGGCATTATGCGGAAATCGTGGCTGTCCCTAACAAGGGACTGGGTGACAGGCACTTTTGGGGGAGAGGGTGACAGGCACTTTAAAACCGCTGAACACCGGCGGTTTTATTATGATTTTCTTATTATCTGATTCCGATGATTTTGCGGACTTGCTTCATTGTTGCCTGGGCGGTCTTGCGGGATTTTTTGGCTCCTTTGTCGAATATCTCGCGAACCTCGTCCGGCTTAGCCTTAAATTCGGCCTTTTTTGCTCTGAAATCAGCGAAGTAATCGGCGACCTTCTCCGCGACCAGCGATTTCAGTTCGGAATATTTGATGGGTTGGTTCTCTAATACCTGCTTTACGGCATCCTCGCTGTCCGTGAGCCGAAGGATAGTGAGCAGGTTCCAGACTCCGGCCTGGCCGCGCAAAGCACCCTCGTCACGTTTTTCGGGTAGTAGTGCCATCTGCTCCTCGACTTGCTTTTCAGTCATCGAAATCCGACCGGTCGTTTCAGTGACTGCGCGCGACAGCTTCGACTTCAGCGTCTCCGGATCGTCATCGAGCGCCAGGAACGTCTTTTCGCCGTGGCTTTTGCTCATTTTCTTCAGTGGATCGGTGAGTGAGCGCAGTTTCGGTGTCTCGGTCAACAGTGGTTTTGATTCCGGGAATTCCTCGCATCCGTATTTACGGTTGAAGAACCTGGCCATGTCACGAGTCAGCTCGACGTGCTGGATCTGGTCGCGACCGACCGGCACCAGCTCACCCTTGTGGATCAGGATATCCGCGGCCTGCAGGACCGGGTAGTCCAGCAAACCCATGTTGACGTTCTCCTTCTGTTGTCCGGCCTTGTCCTTGAACTGCGTCATGCGCTCCAGGAAAGCGATCGGCGTCAGTGTATTGAACACCCAGCATAGTTCGGTGTGCTCCGCGATATCTGACTGTCTGAACAGCGTGCACTTGTCCGGGTCGAGTCCAATCGCCAGCAGATCGGTCATCATGTCCAGGATCTGCGCGCGTTTTTCTTTCGGGTCATACTCGCCTGAAAGCGAGTGATAGTCCGCGATGAAAAACGAACACTCGTATTGCGGGTCGTCCTGAAGCTCCAGCCAGTGTCTGAAAGCGCCGGCCCAGTTGCCGATATGAGACCGGCCCGACGGTTGGATCCCGGAGATAACGATTTTTTTGCGGTTTTGCTCTGTCATATGCGATGAGTATATATCCACAGACGGCATTTTACAAAGAGCCCCGACAAGCGTACAGTAGATGCACCGGGACGCCGGTGAAAAATGCGCACCAGTTGGGCGATTTTACGCCCAACCTCTATAGAAGCCGATCCTCTGGGTCGGCTCCTTCTTTTTGTAATGAAAGATCCGACCAAGTGGTCGGATTTGTGGATTGTCTTTCTATGTCGTCAGATCTGAACGAGATACCAACCGGCGCCGTATTTCTTCTTCAATTCCTGTAAGCGTGCTTCAGCCCGTGTGCCCGACGGCCAGTATTGCTTGGCCTCTTCGAACTTGTCTTCCTCTACCCTCGGACCGAGAATCGGATGAATCTTGGCACGCTGCGTTCCCGGTACATTCTCCACAAGAATCCATAACAGATCGGTGCCCAGTGTTTCGAGCGTGTCACCCAACAGACTCAAGAACAGACTGGCCGCCTTGTTCCTGTCCGCGTTCGAGGTGTAATGGGTGGTCATGGTCTGGAGCAGGATGTTGCGGATCAGGTCGCTGATTCTTTCGCTTTTCAGCATCAGCTGCCTGATCCACTCTATGGGTCGGCCGCGCTTCAATATGATCCGAAGGGTGGAGTCAGTCTCATCGTCATCGACTTGGCTCGATATCACGTCGATTGCACGCCGCTTCCAGGTCGGGGGAGCATGGCAGAAGATATAGATGATGTCTTCCCAATAGAAGATATCTTCGAGCGAAAGCAGGTTCCAGGCAAGTTCACGGTATGTCTCCGGCCCGTAACGTACGACGTAGGCAGGCGTACCGTAGCTGATGATATCGGTCTCCAGCGCCATTGTCCAGGCAGTTCTTTTGTGGGGTTCCGGCGCGTGGCGGATTATTGCCCGGACAGTGATTTCATCGAGCTCTTCCCGTTCCAGCAACCTTGCGGCCGCCTGTCCACTGTACGGTTCACCGCCCCAGGCGACGATTGTCCGAAGCGTCAACTCCTTGAGGTATTTGCGCTCTAACAGCAACTTACACGCCCTGTCAGAACGTTCATCCTCGCAGTAGCGGACGATTATTTGCAGAGAATGCGCTTTCAGGGGAGTCATGGCAAACAGCCGGTCCGCAGCTTCATCCCTGACGTGATGACCTTTTGGCGCGAACCTCACCAACCATTCGAAATCCTCGACCTCCTCGAAGGAGGCCATCTTGTCGGTCCATCGTTCTTTTGTATCGAACATGATATCCTCCTTGTCCGGGTGTATCGGTTTTCAATCTGCTGTGCCAGTCTCATCTTACGACCGGTAGCAAAAAATAGCCAGCGAAAGGACGGGTGTCAATAGTCTGCATCCGTAAAAAAATCCGACGAAGCGGTCGGATTTATCGGACTGGGAATGCTAATACATATATGAATATGGCGAACAAATCATCCTCACGATCGATTTCCAGCGTTTACCCCACTTCGCAATCATTTTCCCCCTCATAATTTCGCTCCAGATGATCTATGTGCTTTGCCAGCCTCCGTTCATGTAGCTTGAACAGTTTTCCTTGCCAGCGTTTCGGTGTCCGTTTCAGGAGCGTTTTCAGGCTTTCCATACCTAGGGTATCGGCTCCGTGGTGCGGATCAGATGACTCCATGAGCGCATCGAACGCCCTCTCCATGAGCGAATCGTGTCTGGGTAGCATCGTGGCGATTTCGAACAGGATTTTTCCGGACACGACTTCAATTTCCATTATAGATTCGACGAGTTTGTGCAGCCATTTAAGGGAGAGCGGATTCTTGAGTATATCTCTGACCGCGACAAGGCCTTCTCCTTCGGAGACGCGACACAGGATCTCCCGGCACGCCCGCTCCTTTCATCCATCCGGTGCGAACCTGAAGATATAGCCAAGCGACATCTCGGCCGGCCACCCTTTCGATATGACCACATTCCAGGTCAGCTCTCGATATTCTTCCGGCCCGAAACGGAGGATTTTGCAGAGATCAAGCCCGTGGGTTGAGTCTATATCGATCCTGTTCCATGCAAACAGCTTATGCGGTTCCGGAGCATGCCGGATAATCGCCCGAATCGTCGCGATGTCGATCTCTTCCCAGGTCAGAAGCCGTTCCGCTACCTGTCCGCTGTACGGTTCCCCGCCATATACGACGACCGTCCGGAGCGCGGATTCTGACACATGGTTACGGTTGAGCAGCAGCTCACACGCCTCGTCCGACCGTTCACCGCTTTCCTCACGGACTATCTTCTGCAGGAAGATTGCCATGACAGGCCCCTTCGCAGCGAGGGGGTCGGCGTCCATGTATTTTACGTTTTCCTTGATTATCGGATAGGGTCTGCCTCCGACGACATCCCGTGCATACTGGGAAAGGGTTTTGACGGTCGATGTCCTTCCGGCGCAAATCTTATGGTCCATGCAAGCCCGCCCTCGTCCGTAGAGGCCGCCTTTTCGGTCCAGTCTATGGACTTTTTTAGCATGGCAATCTCCCTCCCATGTTGTTAAAGTGTCTAACCGCACTTTGGGGCATAGGAGGTCATTAGTCAAAAACGCCCCCGGAGGGGCGCTTTCCTTACACTTCGATGATCACCGGCCCTTCTTCGTCATCACCCTTCGCATAAAGCTATGGGTGACTTCGAGCTTCGGGGGGCTGATGCATGCCTGATGATGCAAGACGGTTTATGACCGTTTTACGGTTCCGGTGTCAGACCTCGATGATCACCGGCAGTATCATCGGTCTGCGTTTCGTCTCGTGGAACAGCAGTGAGCCGACTTCGTTGCGGATCTTGTTCTTGAGATGATCCTCGAAAGCAGGGGACTTGGGGTCCGTGTCCTGAAGGATCTTCTTGACCTTGGACCTGGCCCGTTCGACCAGCTCCTTGCTTTCGCGCATGTAGACGAAACCGCGTGAGATGATGTCCGGGGAGCTCATCAGTGCGCCGGTCTTCCTGTCGACCGTCGCGATGACGATGAACATGCCTTCATCCGCGAGTTGGATGCGGTCGCGGAGCACTACCTGCGATACGTCTCCCACACCCAGCCCGTCGACCATGACGTAATCGGTCGTGACCTTCTCGCGACTCAGTTGGCCGCCGCGGTTGTCGAACTCGACTACCTGGCCGTTCTCTGCCACTAAAATGTTATCTTCAGCGATGCCTGCCTCTCGGCCGAGCTCGGCATGCGCTTCCAGCATGAAACGATTGCCGTGGATCGGCATCAGGTATTTGGGCATCGTCAGTCGCATCATCAGCTTCAGTTCTTCCTGCTTGGCGTGTCCGCTGACGTGCACATCAAGATCGTTGTAGTGGTAGACCTTGGTGCCCTGTTTGACTAGCGTGTCCTTCAGCCTTTGCACAGTGCGTTCGTTACCCGGCACGACCGAGGACGAGAAAATGATGCCGTCGCCTTTCCCGAAGCGGAGATTCTTGTGCTCTCCGTTCGCGACTCGCATCAGCACGGCGTTCCGTTCGCCCTGCGCTCCGGTACAGACGATCATCCCCTTATCGGGAGGCATCTGTTTGAACTGCTCAGGGCTGACAATGGTGCCCGGCGGGAATTTCATGTAACCGAGTTGTTGGGCGATCTCGATGTTGTTCTTCATGGAACGTCCCTCGATCATCACCTTGCGGCCGTACTTGGCGGCGGTATTGATGATGAGACCCACCCGAGTCAGGAGCGAAGAGAACGTAGCCACGTATAGCCGGCCTTTATGCTCGCGGATGATGCGTTCGACCTCACGACCGACCTGACTTTCGGAAATCTGATGGCCGGGGCTTGTCGCGCCGGTCGAATCGGACATCAGCATCAGGGTGCCGTTGAGTCCGAAACTCGCCACATGCGCCAGATTGACAGGATCCTCATCGATGGGCGTGTAGTCGAACTTGAAGTCGCCGGTGTACAGGATCGTGCCGTACGGCGTGTGTAGCGCGACGCCGAACGCGTCGGCGATGCTGTGGTTGACGTGGAACGGCTCGAACCGGAAATGCTTGCCGAGCTGGACCCGCGTCTCGTCCGTGACGTTCTGGATCTTCAGTTTGCTGACGTTCCCGAATTCCTCCTGGCGTTTCTTGATGATGCCCGCCGTCAGCGGGGCGGTGTGGATCGTGGGATAACCAAGCCGTCCAATCGTCAGCGGGATGCCGCCGATATGGTCCATGTGTCCATGCGTGATGATGACACCACGGATGTTCTTTTCCTTGCCCCTGAGTGAAGAGATGTTCGGAATGATATAGTCGATTCCCGGCATGCCCTCTTCAGGGAACATCATGCCGATGTCGATGATGACGATATCGTTTCCACACTCGAACACGGTGCAGTTGCGGCCGATCTCTTCCAGGCCGCCGAGCGCGTAGATACGAAGCCTCGGCGTGTTGGCCGGTGCCTTGTGTTGTCGTTTGGTGAAGCGCTGTCTGGACCCCACACCCGGCTTCTTCGGCTTCGGTCCGGTCGCCTTACGGCGTCGGTTTTGGCTCGAATTGCGGGGCGTGATGACCACGCGCCTCTTTTTGGGTTTGCCCTTCCTGGGCTTGCCCGGATTGTTTTTCTCTATCATATTAGGTCTTAATCTTCGGCAGGTGCGGGACAGCAAAGGAATGTAAACCCTTCGGTCATGCACAAAGCCGACAGATTGATGAATTTTTAATTCAGTTTGACGGAAAGAGGTCCGTCCATAGGGAGCCGGCGTTACCGGACATCCAATATGCCTTTCGGCTGAATCGAGGAGGGGACGACGACTATCGTCCGCTTTTCGAGGCAGTCGAATGATTTAGGAGATGAGAGACCTGTCCCGTTAGAAGTCTGCCGCATTGACATGTCTGCTGACCTCATGCCTGTTGCGTTCGCAGTCCT
>JAYEJB010000031.1:0-14725 GCA_034716415.1 Patescibacteria group bacterium | reverse complement strand
GAATTACCATTCGCTGCCACCGACCGCACGGTGATGCCTGGGCGCTAATCTGAGCGGCAAAATGAGAACTTACAAACCGGAAGTTTTAACTTCCCAAAAAAGCGGAAGATTTAACTTCCCTTTGACATCCCCCCGCCTGCTCTTGACTTTATTTTCGTTAGGTTGTAATGTGACGCTTCGGCTTAAAAGTTGAATCGATTGGAGGAGGCTTGATGGAGGAGGTCGTCCTGATTGATGCGCTCATCAGATATTTGAGTCGTTACCTGAACCGTTTGGGGTACATACAAGGAGGTGGAGGGCGCGTCGTTACGGTCACACGAGCCGGTTACAGATCAATGGATCTGGCGTCCGGACATCGGATAAATGCTTTAGTGGTCTTTTATGGGGAGACGACCCTGGCGGCCGCCGGGTCGGAAGTGCTTGAATTTTTCCCCGCACTCTTTGATTGTGACGGCATCTCGGTTCCCGTCGTTTACGAGTCGACGCAGAAACCCATCGAGGTCCCGTTCGCCAAACCGGATGTGAAGAAGACGATACCCGATGGCGTGCATTACTCCGTCTTCAATGGAAGGGGGAGTAATTGACAGACCAGACTTCTTAAGAGATGGCCGACGAAGGCTATCTTTTTTTGTTGGAGTCAGAAAGCGAGAAAGCACGACCCCCCTTCGCTGAAGCTTCGGGGGGTAGGCGCGGAATCCCGCCTTCTCTAAATTAGAGACATGTGGCGGGAAGGAGCGGAGTGACGCGGCAATCCCGACGGGATTGCTTCGCTATGCTCGCAATGACAAAAAAAGGAGAAGCGGGGGAGGGAGGATTTATTTTTTATGCCCCTTCTGCCCCTTCGCCCCCTTTCTCCCGCTCTTCCCGCTAGTGAGCGAAGCGAACAGTCCCCGCTAACCCGGCATCCGCCGGGTGGTCCCCGCTTCTGCCCCCCCACGATTGACCTCTGCGGTCCGGACTGCTATCCTGCCCACGATAAGCATAAATCAGGTATTAGATATGGAAGACAAGATCAGACAGGCGCTTGAACGGATTCGGCCCGCTCTCCTCTCGGACGGCGGTGACCTTGAATTCGTATCGTTCGATCCGGAGTCCGGGAAGTGCGAAGTGAGGTTTCTCGGTTCGTGTGCCGGCTGTCCGTTCGCCCAGATGACGCTCAAGCAGGGCGTCGAGAAGGCAGTCAGGGAGGCCGTGCCGGAAGTGACAGAGGTCGTTCTGGCCGAATAGGCACTATGAGATCGGCCTATCTGGATTACGCAGCGTCCAGCCCCGTTGATCCGCGTGTCAGGGAAGCGGTCCTTTTCGTCATGGATTCGCTCGGCAATCCTTCGTCCGTGCATGCGCAGGGTCGGGCCATGAGAGAGGCGGTCGACACGGCGCGCGAATCGGTCGCGAACCTGTTGGCCGTCGAGCCTCGGCGCGTCTTTTTTACGTCGGGTGCGACCGAAGCCAATAATCTCGCCCTGATCGGTTACTTCAAGCGGCTGCGGGAGACGGTGTCTGCGGAGAAGCCGTTGAAGCTGTTGGTATCGGTCATAGAACATTCTTCTATCCGTGAAGTGACCAAGCGTCTTCAGGCGGATCTTGGCGTGACAGTAGAGAAGATACCTGTCGACGCGGATGGTGTCGTGCGGACGGATCGATTGCGGGAGATGCTGTCCGATGATGTGGCGATGGTTTGCGTCATGTGGGCGAACAACATCATCGGTTCGTTACAGCCCATGGAGGAGAGTGCGACGATTATTCGAGAGGAGCGTGAAAAACGCGGCGTAAACGGATTGTCTCTGGTCCTGATGAGCGATGCGGTGCAGGCTCTGCGGACCGAGCAGGTCCGTCCGTCGGACACGGGAGTCGATCTGTTGTCGTTGTCGGGTCACAAGATGTACGGACCGAAAGGTGTCGGGGCGCTGTATGTCCGAGAGGGCGTGGAGTTGGCGCCGCTTCTGATGGGTGGCGGTCAGGAAGCAGGACTCCGCGGGGGGACGGAGAACGTTCCGGGAATAGTCGCTTTGGGTCGCGCGGCTGACATTTTACGCAAGGAACGGGAGAAGGATCGCGCGCATGTCGGAAAGCTGCACGCGAGGCTTGTCGCCGGCTTGCGGGAATCGGACGGTGTGACTGTGTTCGGAGATTCGGCCCGCTCTGTTCCTGGTATCATCTATTTCATGTCATCCGAAGAGACCGGCGACGTGCTGACCCTGAAATTGGACTCGGCCGGCATCGCGGTATCATCGGGTTCGGCTTGTGATTCGGGCACCAGTAAGACGTCTTTCGTGCTACAGGAGATATATTCAGGACCGGCGGCGAAACAGGGCGGTGTCAGGGTGTCATTCGGACGGTTCAGTACAGATGAGGATATCCGCTGTCTGATCGAGGCATTGATTGCAATACATGGAGCGGGAGGCGGGATGCGGGATGCGGGAGGCACGAGGTGAGAGGAATAATACAATACTTCCCGCCTCCCGCTTCCAGCATCCTGCAAAAAATACCCCATCCGGGGTATTTTTCATTCTTCCTCCTCTTCGTTTTCTTCGTCTTCCGCGCCGTCCGGCTCCACCGGTTCATCCGGCTCCGGCAGGTCAGGCAATTCGACTTCGTCGGCCTCCGGCTCCGGTTCCGGCTCCGTGCCGCCAGGATTGATGGCCGTTTCTCTGCGGATAGTGATATCGGAGAATGGGTTGTGTGGTCGTCCAGCGCGTGCTTCGTCCAGCGCGTTCTTCTCTTCCAGTCCGGCCTGCAGGTCCGCCAGACCGTCCAGATCGATCTTCTCAATCGCCTCTTGATCCGCTTCCGACAGGGTAAAGGATTCGCCGGAGATCTTGTTCATCGTCCTGATGATGAATATGCCCATCGCGATTACGGCCCCCGCGGAAAGCAAGATGACAATCACCATAGACATGCGCGCCGCTGTCTTACCGCTGATCTTTTTCAGGTCGAGTTTGGCCATATTATATCGCGTCCTCAACTGATTCTTCGGTCGGTGCGGGTTCGAATTCCAGGAAGTACGGAGCGTCGTCCGACAGCCAGTAGACGCTACCGCTGAAATTTGCGTCGACCACGCCGAACGGGTCCTGGATACCTCCGGTCCGGAAGGCGTTGAACGTCATCGTATTGAAGATGACGTAGTAGTCCAAGTGTTCCACTTCGTTAAGCCAGCCGTTGACTTCGGTGAACGTGCCTTTCGCCTTGACTCTCAGAGGCACCTCTTTTTCCCATAATGTCAGTTCGATCTCGTTGACGGTCTCCAGCGACAGCTGTTGTTTGACGTTCGTGATGTTCGCCGCGTTCTCCATGGCCTGGATGAAAGTGAGTTCGTCCCCCTCGCGGATATAGGCTTCCTGAATGTTTTCCAGTTGCTCTTGCGCAGTGTCGATGTCAGACAAGGTGTTCTTCACGTAGTTGCGAAGGATATATCGTCGCTCGATTTCGGCCTGCTGTTCGAACAGTGCCTGGGTCAGCGCCTTGATCTTGAAGACCGAAGGTATCGCAACAGCGGCTCCTGTAGCAATGGTCAGGAGCATCAGCACGACTGTCGTCACGATTATTCGTTTCTCTATCTTCATAACGGTCTATTGCGGCGTGTACAGCATGTGGAACTCAAACTGCAGATTTTCGCGCTGCAGAATGTTCGACAGGGGAGAACTGATATTGCTGAATTGCGGCAGCTTCTCCAGCCTCTGTTTCATCAGCAGGACATCGTCCCTGAGCGCCGCCGAACCCTCGATCCTGATGGTATTGTCAGCGGAAACAGTGACAGATCCGAATCTGATGCCTTCTGGCGCGGTGTGGCTCAACGTGTCGAGAACGGCCGACCAGTCGATATACCTGCCATGGATGTGGTTGGTGCGCCGGATGAAGTCATTGATCTCTCTCATCTGTTTGGTCATCGATTCGTATTCCTCGAAAGACGCGGTCGAATACGCGGTCATGTCCTTGACCACGCCCTGCAGGGTGAACTGTAGTGAGAGCAGGACACCTGCGATGAATATGACGATTATCGCGACGTAGACGGTCAGTGACTGCACGAAAGACATGGCAAACGCCGTCTTGAGCGCCTGCTTCTTCGCGGGTGACAGTAGATTGAGGAAAATCTTCATGGTTCTAGCGGAAATTGCTCATTCTCCGTCCGGCTTCGCTCGCGGCGCGGATACCGAGTCCGATGGCGGTGGCGAATGACAGTGCCGAATCGTGCGGGAACTTCCTGGGGATCGGTCGGCGTACGTTGGTCAGCGCGTCGCCGCGTTCGACCTTGATCGCCAGCTGGTTCGACAGGACCGTATCGACTTCCCGGAAGTGCGCTCCGCCGCCGCAGAGGTATATGTGCTCGACTTTCTTACCATAGGGGAAGCCGATCTTGTAGAAGCGTAGTGCATTGCGGATCTTCTGCGTCATATCGTCGATGAGGGGCGCGATGATCTTCCATATCCTGTCTTCGCAGCGATTGGCGTCCAGGCCGCACTCTTGCTTGAGGATCTCGGCCTCGTCCATGCCGATAGAGAGTGCCTTGGCGATCGTTTCGGTGATCTGGATACCGGATATCGGGATGCTGATGGACATCTGGATCATGCCGCGGTCGTACACGACGAGACTCGAACGTGTCGCGCCGATATCGAGGATACCGATGGCTTCCGGCAGGTTTTCGAAAGCCGGGGCGATGCATCTGCTGATCGCCGTCGCTTCTATTTCCAGCGCGATCGGTGCCAGTCCAGCCATGTCCAGGATGGTCGTGTAATCGTCGACGAGTTTTTTCGGGGCGGCGCCGAGCAGGATCTTGATACCCTCGCCCTCCTTAATGACAGGTTCGGTGGATTCTTCAGGCTTTTTCTCCTCTCCGGGACCATCTTTCTCTTCGCCGCTTTCCGGTTTGTCCTCACCTTTCTCTTCCGGGTTATCTTCTTCTTTCTTTTCATCTTTTCCCGCCTCTTTCTTTTTTTCTTTCTTGGACTTTTTTCCCTTCTTCGTCTTATTGCCCTCCTCCTCTTCAGTGCCGAGCGGCGTGATCAGCTGCCAATCGTAATATATCTCATCTGGAGGGAGGGGAATGTTGAGTTCAATCTCACGTTTGATCGCTTTCTTGAGCTGACTCTCCGACTGCCCCTCCTTGCCATCGATGATCTTGATGAACGTCCTGGCCTCCGGCAGACAGGCGACAACGGCACGGCCTTTCAGTCTGCCGCTGACATCCTTCATCAGTTTCATGATGAGACTGGACGCTCTCTCGTAATCCGTGACCTGACCCTTTTCCATGATGCCTTCGGGTACGTCAACACTGCTCCATGCCGCCAGGCGGTAGGGGTTGTTTTTGCCTCTGGCTCTCCTGAGCTGGGCCAGTTTGAACGACCTGTCTCCGATATCCAGGCCGAACGCGTTGGAGAGGGGATTCAGCATCACAGCTTAATTAATCTTGATGTCATCTTTGATTATACAATATTAGGCTTTAAGGCGGAACCGGATCATCAGTCAGTCTGCCTCCAGCCGCCCGCGCCCAGTCGCCACACCCCGCCGGGACTGTTGGCGAATGTGGCGTCTGCCAGCGCACTTTCGACGTAGGTAACGGTGGCGTTTTGGCTGACGAAGAGCTGATATGCAGACAGGGATTTCGCCCCAGCGTTGTTCGCGAGTTTCAGCATCCCGGCGGTAGCGATGAAGACCGCACCGGACGCGTTATTGGCGACGTTAAGCGCCGGTGTCGTCGAGCTGATCGAGGTGTTGGTCGTGATGAACATCAGGTGGCTTTTGGGGTCGCCGGAACCGTAGATGCTAGTTCCGTTCGTGAGGTCGATATATCCTATATTTGCCTGGTCGGAAGGATCATCGGCCAGGATGGCTGTGCTGTATCTGCCAAAAGAGCTGTCGAGCGTGAAAGAACAGCCGTTGCCGGTAATGATGTCTCCGACCACCCAGACCGGTCCGGTTATGGTCACGTCGATGTTGTTATTGATTATCAGATCGCCGTTGATTTTTTTCGGGCCGAGAGTGCTTTCGTCAGCCGGGGCGTAATCGCCGGTGATCGTACCTCCGACCTCCGCGGACTGATGCCAGAAGGCCAAGTCGATATCGGGAAGCTCCTCCGTGTCCGGAGTGGCGCTGCCTGGATATTGCGCGCCTGTCACGGTCGAACCGCTGATGTCCGTATCGTAATAGGCATCTCCACCGACGACTGAATCGATGACTTTATCGGCGTGCGTGTCATAGTTCACCGTGCAGTCATCGATCATCCCTCCGGAGGAGGATACGTACGCGTCACCGTCGATTATCGCTCCGGTGGTCTGACAGGTTATATCGCCGTTGGCGTAAAGCGTTCCGCTGACAGATGCGCCGTTCTCAAGGTAGGCACCACCCGCACCTGATTGAAGCGCGTACCCGAAGGCGGCGCCATCACTGTCCGGTTCGGCCGATATTTCCGCGAGTACGGTCTTGGTGGCACCGCCAGGTGTCGTGCCGACGGATGTCACTGTCTTAATGGTGCTTGTTCCGATGAGTGTCGTCGTGAAGGTTCCTGTACCGAGATCGACGCCGGTCTCACCTACGTAATCCGCACCGAACGTACCGCCACAATTATCGCCCACAGTCTCATTAAGGCAGAAGATGGTCTTCTGCACACCGGCTTCGGCTAGTTGGACCGCGTTGAATTCGTCCTGCACCGATTTGCCCGCCTTCCTGATGGTGACGGTGTAGTTCATGAGCGAGATACCGGACAACAACAAGATTGCGATGATGACCGTGGTGGTCACTAATGCGAATCCCTCCTCCTTGTCGCTCGATTTATTCATTCCTTTGGCGGGATTTCTTAGAGTTCACGCCAGGAGCCCGGATCGAACCGCCATGGATCGAAGGTGTCGACCAACTGCAACGAAAAGTCCTCCAACATGCTGCTACTGTAGTTGATGATGGCGTTGTCTCCCATGAACGCCCCGTCAGCGGCGACCGCGACCACGCTGGCGTTGTTCCAGATGGAGACGCCGCCTTGGGTCGCGAAGAAGATGCCGGCCTCGGCGTTGTTCCTGACGTCGATCGCCGGGTCGGTGGTGGCGGTACTGACGAACAGGATGTAACTGCCTTCGGTTCCGCTACCCTGGATGATAGCGCCGTTCTCGACGTATATTTCCGCGTCGCCCGGGGTCGGATCGTCGGCCAGGACAAGCGACGACCTTTCGAGGAACGAAGGGTCGAGCGCCAGCATCGAACCGTTATCCAGAAGGACGCCACCAGTCGCCCAGATCGGGCCGGTCATCGTGACCGCGATGTTGTTGTTGAGAATGAGCTGACCCTCGATTTTTTTCGGTCCGAGCGTTGTTCCGGTCAGCGGTTCGTAGTCACCGGTTATGACGCCTCCCTTAAGCGCCTCCGAGCGCCAGAAGTCGGTGTCGAAGTCCGGCATATCGTGGTATTCGGGGGTGGGGGAGCCGGGGTATTCCGTGCCGCCACAGACGCTGGCCTGGAACGTCGCGTTATAATAGCAGTCGCCGGTAATGTCGGCCTTCTTGATATTGTCGGCGTGTCCCTCGCCCTGAATGTCGCAGTTGTCGATCCAGCCGTCGACTTTGGATATGAAGATATCCTTCTCGATGACGACGTTATTGCCGCAGGTGATATCGGCATTCGAATAGATCGGCCCGTTATGGACCTCCGCGTTCGGTTTGATAGTGACGTCGTTCTCGACCTGCAGGGCGGACTCGAAGATCGTCTCTTGGCTCGAAGCGAGCCGGCGGTTCAGATGCATGCGCAGCGTCGTCGAGAAACCGTTCGGCAGGGTGCCGACCGATTCGATGTCCCGTTCGTCATCGATTCCCGATAACGCGGTGGTGAAGACGCCCCCGCCCAACGGCTGGTCGGTTTCGCCTGTGTAGTCCGGACCGTAGGTTCCGCCGCAATTCGTTCCGGAGGTTTCGTTCAGACAAAAAATCGCTTTCTGAATCCCCGCGTCAGCGATATGGAGCGTGCGAACCGCCAACTCATACCGCTGCGCGGTCACTCGTTGGACGACCGCGACGCTCAACAGGCCGATGCTCATGAACAGGATGATCGCGATGAATGTGGTGGCGAGTATGATGGAGAAACCTCTCCTGTGATTCTCGGCGCGCCTGAATGATTTTTTGGTATCCATAGTCCCTGTCGTGTTATCGGTTCCTTAGGAATATTGATGTCCAGGCTTCAGCCTCCAGGTTGGCCTGTCGTACGACTTGCGCGTTGCGTATATATATGGAAACCCTGCTCGCGTCAGCGATCGTCGGGTTGTTGTAGCGGAAGTTCATGGCCTCGTTGTAGGCGGTGACCAGTTTCTGTCCGCTGAAGCGATAACTGCTCGCGTCCGACTCGATGTCGGAGAATATCTTGGTGGTATCAGTGCCATCGCGGTAGAAGGCGATGTAGTCGTAGCTGTCGACGATGATGTTGCCGCTGCCGTCGATGGCCGGCAGTTTCAGCACCAGCTCGTCATCGGACGAAGTATAGACCGTGCTGTTGATGGTGCCTGTATCGAGTACTTCCGTCGCTCCGCGGGTCGATTCGGATATGGCTCTGGCGGCCAGCACGGCGCTCGTCGAATTGTCGGCTTTAGCGGTCTGTTTGGCGTAGATGTCGTAGCTGACGATGAAAATCTGCGCGATGATGATCAGTAACATCGCCATCACGCCCAGGACGGTGATGCTTTCCATGAGCGAGAAACCTTTTTGATGCGGGAGGTCGTCAGATGTCATAAAGCCTCGCAGGAAATGCTTCCCGCTTCCCGCTTCCCGCTTCCCGCTTCCCCGTTTTATCGTTCGGACATCCATTTTATGGAGAGGTTATGACGACAGTACCGGTCGAGCTCTTGGTCAGGGCGGTTTCGGTCCAGGTCACGGTCACTGTCGCTTTCTTCATTTCCGCCTGACCAAGATAGTTTTCGATCGACAACGTGGCTGTTCCGTCTGGCAGGTCGTACGCGCTCAGCCTTCTCCAGTCGTTGGCCATGACGCCCAAGGCGTCGCTCTCGAAATCCCAAGAGGTCGTGCTTCCCTCAACGACGGAGACGTCATTGACGTCGACTAGCGCGTCATCCAGAGCGATGATCGCCAGGTCACCGATCGCGAACGTATCGTCGGTGACCGTCGTCAGCGTGGTGCTGTTGCGTTTCAGTGTGAACTGGTCATCCGACGCGACCACCTCAAGTTCGTACCAAGTATCCTTGTTATAAGTGGCGCTTTGCGACCAGAGCGTCGTGACCACGCCCTCCTTGACCTCATCGAAAGCGATTCCACCTGCCGTGAAGCGGAAGCGGTAGTGATTCTCCGCGTCGCGATAGCGTATAGCGATGCCCGTACCCCAACCGGATGGGGACACCCCCCGCGCCCTGACGTCCGCGGTGAGCGTGCAGTCCGTGCGGTGATTACCCGGCACGACCGCCATGCCGGTCTCATCTCCGATAGCGGTCACCGCCAGTGGAAGGCGTAGTATCTGGTCTCCGCTGTCATCGGCGACCGTCCAGCTACCGCGGGTGAACGACAGCCCGAGCAGGTTGCCGTCTGTCCGGTCGAGCAGGTCTTCGTATTCGAGCGTCCGCAGGGCATCCAGCCCCTCTTGGACGAAACTGGTCGCTTGGACGCCGAACTCGGTTCGTGACAGGAAGTAGACGCCCATCAGAAGAGCGGAGTAGATCGACAGGATGACCGCCGCGAGGCCGATCGTAACCAGCGCCTCCAACAGCGTAAAGCCGTCATCCGAATGCGCTGAAGCCGCCCTACGGCGGCTTGACTGTTTATTGTTTCGGAAATAAGACATTACTCCTTGACTTCTTGACTCCTGGACTCGATTTAAGATTCCGCTATAGCCTCGGTCAGCGTGTACATCGGAGTGATTACGGCGAGCGCGATGCCGCCGACCATGCCCGCCAGGATGAGGATGAGAACCGGCTCGATGATCGATGACATGTTGTCGAGTACTTGGTCGACCTGTGCCTCGTAGAAATCCGCGACGTCGGCAAGCAGGTCATCGACATTACCGGAACGCTCTCCGACGAACGTCATCTGGACCACCAGGGGAGGGAAGACGTTCTTGTGGGTCTCCATGCTTTCAGCGATGGTCGCGCCCTTCTTGATCTTCTCGCTCGTATCGAGGATAGCGTTGTGGTAATGGATGTTACCCACGACCTGCGAAGTGATCTCGAGCGACTGCACGACCGGGATGTCGGTCCGGAGAAGTCCGGAAAGGGTCCTGGAGAAGCGTGCCAGATTGACTTTTTTCGATATCGGTCCGATGATCGGTCCTTTGAGCAGTATCCAGTGGAAGATCTTCTTGCCGATCGGAATCCGGATAGCCGACATGAACAGCATGACCGTAGCGATAATGATGACGGCCGTGAGTATTCCGTTGTTCTGCACGAAGTCGCTGGTGGTGATGAGCATCTTGGTGGCGAGCGGCAGCTGCACGGTGTCGCCGAATTCCTTGAAGATGCCCAGCAGTTTCGGAAGGACGAAGACAAGGAGTCCGATCGTGATGCCGACCATGGCGATCAGGATGACGATCGGATAGGTCATCGCGCCTCTGACCTTGGTGCGCAGCTTGTGGTCCTTCTTCATCTGCTGTGTCAGCTCCTCAAGCACGTTCTCGAGCGTTCCGGATATCTCACCGACCTGGATCATGCTGCGGTAGATGTCCGGGAACGATCTCGGATATTTCGACAGTCCGGCGGAAAGCGATTTACCCGACTCTACATCCTCTTTGACGGTCGTTATGATCTTCCTGAAGCTTTTCGACTCGGACTGCATGGCGAGCGTGTTCAGCGCTTCGGACATCGAAAGACCGGCGTGTATCATGACACGCAGGTTCTCGGTGAAGAATACCTTTTGGGTGAGCGGTACCGATGTGTTGCGTACCAGCCAGTTGTCGATCCGTGAAAAGATGTTGACCATATGGGAGTGTTGAGAGTGAGAGAGTGAGAAAGTGAGAGAGTGAGAAAGTGATATGGGGGTCTGGCCTGTGGCCGGACACATATTTTTGACTTTCTCTCTTTCTTACTCTCTTGCTCTCTCGCTGCGCGTTTAATCTTTCGTCACTCGGAGAATCTCCTCGATCGTGGTGACGGCTTCGATCGCTTTGACGAATCCGGCCTCGATCATCGTGATCATGCCTTCTTCGATCGCTTTTTTCTTGATGGCATCGGAAGATTGGTTCTCGTTGATCAGGCGGCTGATTTCCGGGGTGACTTCGAGTACCTCATAGATACCGACACGGCCTTTGTAGCCTTCATCTCCGCACTGCGGACAGCCGGAACCACGCCAGAACATCGTGTCTTCAAGCTTCTGGTCCGCTTCCACCACGCCTTGCCGTACGAGCGTCGCCCAGATCGTGTCGAGATCCACCTGTTCGGCGAGCTGGTTGATGGTGCGTTTCGGGAGGCGGTACGAACGTAAGCAGTGCTGGCAGACTTTCCGCACCAGACGCTGACCGATGATCATGTTCGCGGTATAGGCGATCAGGAACGGCGGTACTTTCATGTCAGCCAGGCGGGGCAGGGATGTCGCGGCGTCGTTCGTGTGCAGGGTGCCGAGCACCAAGTGGCCGGTCAGCGCCGCCTGCACGGCGATACTGGCGGTCTCTTCGTCACGGATCTCACCGACCATGATGATGTTCGGGTCCTGACGCATCAGTGCACGCAGTCCGCCGGCGAAAGTGAAGCCGATCCGCGAGTTGACCTGGCTCTGGTTGACGCCGGCCATGCGGTACTCGATAGGATCCTCGATGGTCGAGATGTTCACCTCAGGCGTATTCAGCATCGCCAGAATCGAATACAGCGTCGTCGTCTTACCGCTTCCGGTCGGACCGGTGACGAGGATGATGCCGTGCGGTTTGGTGGTGTTCCGCCCCACGATTTCCTTTTCTTTGGCACGGAAGCCGAGTTGGTCCAGCGTCAATGCGGTCGCTGATTCGGACAGCAGACGCATGACGATCTTCTCGCCGTCCTGCACCGGCAGGATGGAGACACGCATCGAGAACTTGTAGTTCGGATTCTCGATCTTGAAACGTCCGTCCTGCGGCAGGCGGTGTTCGTCCAGCTTCAGGTTCGACAGGATCTTGATACGCGCGACGATGCCGGCGGCAATGACTTTCGGGAAGTTCATGACCCGTTTCATGATGCCATCGACACGGAAGCGCACGACGACCTCTCTTTCCGTCGGCTCGATGTGGATATCCGAAGCGCCTTCGAGGATGGCGTGTTCGAGGATGCTGTCGACGACGCGGACGATCGGGATGTCTTCGGCCAGCTTCGACAGTTCGGCCTCTTCTTCCGGTGACGGCTCGCCCTCTTCGCCGGTCGGGATGGCGGTCAGCGCGCCCAGTTCGGCCGACAGACTCTGCCGGTATTGCTTCAGGGTCTGCTCGAACGAGGAAGGGTTGGTATAATGGACCTTGAGCTTCAGGTTGGTCTTGCGCTTGATGAACTCGAACGTCTGTAGATCAGTCGGTTCCATCGTCGCGACATAAAGCTCATCTTCCGTCTGATCGAAGGCGATGATCTTGTGCGAGACAGCGATCGGTTCAGGTATGATGAAAAGGATGTCGCGCCGGATCGGCTTGTCGCGCAGGTTGACGAAAGGCAGTTTGTAGAACTGCGCCGCGATGCGGTATAACATCTCCTCGGGCATCTTCTTTTCCTTGAGAAGATATTGCTCGAGCGGCATCTTCGGGTCCTTGGCTTTCACCTCTTCAATAAGATCCTTCAGCCCTTTGGCATCGAAGGTCTTGGTTTCCCGAAGGATTTTTTTGAGGAGTTCATCGCTTAGCATAGTCTATACATATTTTACCATATTCCATATCACACTGGCTATCTCATTTAAGGCGAGGCTGGGGATATTACCTGAAGCTGTTGAAGCTAGCGGTTGGCGGTGGTATTGTTCGGACCAGACAAGAGTGAGAGAAAATACGTTTATATGGCTGAATTGAAGCTGTTCAAGACCCGTTCATACGGGGATCGGCTGACAGACAGGGTGTTCGGCATCCATGACCGGACAATGGAGATCATGGCGGGTGTCGCCATGGCCGTGCTTATCGTGCACTGGATGCTGGTGATGTGGTTCATCGTATCGCGGCTCGGCTCGCTGGATTTCTTGCGTCTGCATTATACCGCGGCGCTGGGTGTGGATTGGATCGCCGTGTGGTGGATGGTCCTCATCTTCCCGGGGTTCGGGCTGTTGCTTTTTTTCGTTAACGCCGCGTTCGCCGGCCTGCTGTCGAAACAATACCGCCTGTTCTCGCCGGTCATCATGTCGATAACGGTCTTCCTGGAGGTGGTCGTGGCGATCGGTGGTATCATGGCTTTACTATTGAACGGCTGAACCGATATGGAACTCTTTAACATCATCAAGGTCTTTTTTCTCACGACGTTGGCGTTCCTGCTGGCGATCGCCTGGACGCCGCTACTGACGAATTTCCTCTACAAGCACAAGCTGGGGAAGAAGATACGGGACGCGCGATCGGCGCCTGTATTCTCTAAGATGCACAAAGACAAGGCCGGGACCCCGACCATGGGCGGCATCCTCATCTGGGTGACGGTGCTCGTGTTGGCGCTGGTGTTCCATTACGGCAACCGGCTGATCGGTAGCCCGTTCTTCTCGGGATTCGATTTCCTGTCGCGCTCGCAGACGCTGTTGCCCTTGGGGGCGCTCGTGGCGTCCGCGCTGGTCGGGTTGGTGGACGATTACTTCAATGTCAGGGGGATCGGTCCGCGCGGCGGCGGTCTCACCGTCAGACATCGCCTACTGGTCTATGCCGCGATTGCCGCCGTGGGCGCGCTTTGGTTCTATTTTAAGCTGGATTGGGATCTGATTCGCGTGCCGTTCATCGGCAGTTTCAACATCGGCTGGTGGTATATCCCGGTTTTCATAACGGTCATCGTGGCTACGTCCTTCTCGGTGAACGAGGCCGACGGTCTGGATGGTCTGGCGGGTGGGGTGCTCATGTCGTGTTTCGCGACCTACGGAGCGATCGCGTTCCTGCAGGGCAAGACGGACCTTGCCGCGTTCTGCGGTGTCATCGCCGGCGCGTTGCTGGCGTTCCTGTGGTTCAACATCAACCCGGCCCGTTTCTTCATGGGTGACACCGGTGCGATGTCGCTGGGCGTGACGCTCGGCATCGTCGCGATGCTGACCAACATGGCGTTGCTGTTACCGATCATCGGATTTATCTTCGTCATGGAATCGTTGTCGGTCATCGTGCAGTTGTTGTCGAAGAGGTTCCGTAAGAAGAAGATTTTCATCTCGACGCCGATTCATCACCATTTCGAGGCGATCGGCTGGCCGGAACCGAAGATCGTCATGCGTTTTTGGATAATCGCGGGCGTGACCGCAGTGATGGGATTGATATTGGCGCTGGTGGATATCGGATTCTTTATTTGATTTGGGGTCGGAATATCGGAAAGGTTGAGCACCGTTACTAGGCTCTGACTATGTGAAAGTCGGTCAGCCGAGCAGTAGTTACCGGGTTCTTCCTGCGTGAAAGCCGGTCAGCCGAGCGACAGTTGCCGGGTTCTTCCTGTGTGCAAGTCGTATGACTTGTACACAGGAATGTACCCGGGAACCATAGAAAGCACGTCACTCTTGGCATGAAATTTCCAGAGCGAATGCGAACCACCCTAAGACCGGTTCGCCACGCGGAAGGACCCCCTGGTCCGCCACAGAAAGATGTTACCAGAGCGAAGCGAAGCTCCCTAGGAGCGGTCAACTTCAGCGGAGGGGCCCCTGCCCCGCCA
>JAYEJB010000030.1:0-14832 GCA_034716415.1 Patescibacteria group bacterium | reverse complement strand
TCCTATACGAGCATCCGATCCGAATAAACTTCTAACGGGATGGTGCCGCGGGTGGGATTCGAACCCACACGGAGTTGCCCCCACTAGCTCCTGAAGCTAGCGTGTCTGCCAATTCCACCACCGCGGCCTGCTTTCTTACTCTTTATTTCCAGACTTTTTTCGTCTTCATGTACCAATCCTGCGCGTCCGTGAACCTATCAGCGGGCGAGAAGATCGTGCTCGTCTCGATTCCCTGGACCTTCCTGTCCACCGCGTAGGTGTACGTCGGACTGTACAGGAATATCGCCGGAACGTTTTCAGCCAGGATATCCTGGAATTCGCGATACAGGTCACGGCGCTTGTCCTCGTCCGTGCTCGCGCGCGCCTGCTCCAACAGTTCGTCCACTCGGCGGTTGCTGAACACCGCCAGATTGAGACCGCCTGTCTCGTTCTGCGACGAGTGCCAGAAGGGATACGGATCCGGATCGGGTCCGATGATCTCTCCGTAGAGCAGTGCGTCGTAATCCCTCGGTCTGATCTTGTCTTTTTGGATTTTCGAAGAGGGGACTATCTCCAGCTCGGTCTGGACTCCGATACTCTCCCACTGTGCCTTGATGATCTGCGCGACCGTGATGTTTTCCTTGGCATCGGCCGTCGTCAGCGTCAAAGCGAGCGGCGTATCCACCTTTTCACCGTCCGCACCTTCGATCTTTTTGGTGCGCACGCCGTCCTCGTCCATCTTCCAGCCCGCGTCTTCAAGTAGTTCCGCCGCCGCGCCCAGGTCCTGACGGTATTTCTTGACCTCGGCATGGAAGCCGACGAATCCCGGAAGGATGGGGCTGTGCACCGGCACGCCGTTGTACCCGATCGTCTCGGAGAGCATCAGCTCCTTGTCGAGCGTCAGCGCGAGAGCCTGCCGGACCGCCCTGCTTTCCAGCAGGGGATTCTTGCTCTGGTTGAAGAACACGGCCGTATATTGAGGCAGGCGCAGGGTGTACATATGCACCGTACGGACATCTTCAACGGTCTCGCGGAATTCTAGCGGTAAGAAGCTCAATCCGTCAACCCTCTTATCGATCAGCGCGTCAGTCGCCAGCTGGAAATCTTCGTGGTAGACGAACCTGATTGTCGACAGCATCGCTTCTTTCTCATGATAGTCTTCGTTCCTGGTCAGCGTGTAGGTATGGATACTGCCCTGCTTGTCCATCTCGAACTTCTTGAAGCGGAAAGGTCCGGTGCCGATCGGTCTGATATTCAGCTCAGCACGCGCGGCGTTCTCTGGCAGTACCTCCTGCCACAGGTGTGAAGGAAGGATGCCGACCGTCAGCAGCGACAGGAACGGCGCGAACGGTTCCTCGAGATGGAATGTCACGGTTCGCTCATCGGTCGCCTCGGCGGTCACGTTGGCGAACTGCGCCGCCAGCGGGCTCTTCCAGGACGGATCCCGGATATAGCTGACCGTCGTCAAGACGTCGTCCGACGTGAACGGTGCGCCGTCATGCCAGTTCACTCCTGATTTCAGGATGAAGGTGTAGGTCTTCCCGTCTTCCGAGATATCGAACGATTCAGCCAGGTCAGGGACGATATTCCCTCTATGATCGGTCCTGACCAGGCCGGAGAAGACGAGCTTCACGATGTCGAGATCGGCGTCGTTAGTGGACGCGAGTATCGGATTGACGAAACGCGGTCCTCCCACCGAAGCCTCCACATACTCACCGCCGTTAGCCGGTACCTCTTTGATGTGCCCGGTGATGTATTTGCCGCCGATGACGATCAGGCAGACCATGATCAGCGCGGCGAGCGCACGGATTGTCGTCTTATCCTTGGCCGACAGGTAGTGGGAGAGATGTTTGAGTTGGCTGGAGGAAGGAATCCTCTTGCCAGACAGGCTTAATACGAGCCGCTTGTCGAGGCCTGATTGCCGTTTGGCCTTTTGGTCGGCCTTGCGGTCCTTTATCCATTGTCGCGCGCGGTCAGCGAGCGACCGGAATAGGTCTGCGATTCGTTTCACAGGAAGTTCTGCACCCGTTAACGGCGACGGCCCGAAGCCGCGCCTGAAGAGTGTCTGCGATTAGGATTGCGGAACGAGTAAGTTCGCCAGTGCCAGCGCAAAGAAAAGCACGGACAGGGCGATAGTCGAACGGAAGAGTATTTTCTCTACACCTCTTTTGGTCCGGTAGACGTTGCCTTCGCCGCCGAAAGTGGCGCCGAGGCCCGTACCCCTAGACTGGAGGAGGATAGCCGTCACGAGAATGACGGATACCACGACTTGCGCTATGTTGAGGTAAAATTTCATGTTCTTCTTGGTCGCCCGGATTACCGCAACGACATCAATCTGAATCGTGAGACTGACATTAAGGTAGCATGACAGGCTTTCTGTGTCAATGGTGCTTTCAGTGCGAATCACGTGATATCAGACGGGGCGGGAAGCGGGATGCCCGAGGCGGGAAGTATATAGCGCAACTTCCCACCTCCTGTTTCCTGCCTCCCGCTCAGCGCTATCCACACTCCATACTCGTGCCATTAGTATATACTATATGTAAGTATGAAAGGATTTGCCACACAATCAGGAAAGGTGAAGGGGCTTACTATTTTGGGCTGGGCGGTCTTCTTTATATTATTAGCGGTACTTATCACCTTCGGATACAAGGTCATAAAGTATTCCGGTCAGATCAGGAGCGGCGAACTCGTCGAACTGCCGCAATACACCGCGCGACTGACCACGGCGAGCGGGCAGCAGGTAAGATCATCCAACCTGTCGATCGAGCCGACAGCGCTCGTGACACCGGACGATCCGGTCCTTGGCGCGAGCGCGGAGACCGCGGCGGTGACGGTCGTCATGTTCGGCGATTACGAATGCGGTTATTCCAAAGAGGCCGCAATCATCTTCAGGCGCATGGCGGTCAGGTATGGTGACCGTATCAGGTTCGTCTATCGCGATTATCCGATGTCGATCGTCCATCCGCGCGCTTTCGCAGCGGCATCGGCCGCGGAATGTGCCAAGGAGCAGAGGCGATTCTGGGAGTATTTCGACAAGCTGTATCTGAACACGCCGGCGCTCGACTACGCTGATCTTGTCGCGTATGCCGAGCAGGCCGGCTTGGAGATGAATCAGTTCGAGCGATGCCTCGCCGATGGGCGCTATGACGCGCTGGTCAATACGGATCTGCTGTTTTCCGAGGAGTTGAGGTTGCGCGGCACACCGTCATTTTTCTTCAACGGCCGTCGGGTCGAGGGATCTATCCCCGAAGACAGCTTTGAAAGCACGCTTGAAAAACTGCTAAAGTGATTGGGATGACTTTTCTTGAAAGGCGAAAATTCGGCGGTAAGACACCATCTGCGTTCGTGGGGGTGATTTTGGGTATATATGTGGCGTTTTCGGTGTTCATCTTTTTGATGCCGCTTACCGGATCAGCCTCGGATACGGCCGGACTATGCGACGGTAACTTTCCCTGCTACTCGCCCGCCGCTTGCGCGAAAGCTGGGGGCGCTTACGCGACCTGTCCGTCCAAATGTGATGATAATCCGAATCGTGGCTTCTGCTACGCGAATCCGGAACCGGTACAATTGACGGTCCATATCGGAAGCATCACCGAGGCCGTGGATATCGGCGCCTACATCGAAGCCGTATATACGTACGCCATCGGAGTGGCGGCGGTGCTCGCGGCGGTTATGCTGATGATAGGCGGCGTACAATGGATGACAGTCACCGGAGACAAGGGCGCCGCCAAGAAGCGGATCAGCAATGCCATTGTCGGACTACTGCTGACCGTCTTCGCCTGGGTTTTCCTGAACACGATCAACCCGGCACTCGTCCGACTGCAGATGCCACGCATACCGATGATCAGACAGCAGGCGTTCGTACAGTGCGACGAATTCAAGATGGAGAAGGCCTGCGGTCATCGATTTGGCCTGGTAGAAAACGAGAGCGCCGCGGAAGGTGCCACCGTGACAGAGAGATATACGATGACCGACGATGTCGATAGCGGGGATGTAATGACCGAATGTGTCGGGGCGAGCTGTACTTTGGCCGGTTCCGAGGATGGAGTCAATACATGTCAGCAGATCATGGCCACTGCGACCAGTGAAAGCGAATCTGACGATGAAGGCGATGATGCCGATGAAGAAGATAGTGACGATGATTCCGGATCCTCCGAATGTTCCGGTTGCGCATCCGGCTATGATTGTGTCGCCTGTATGCAACAAGGACAGTCGTGCACCGGCATCGGACCCAACTCGGAATGTTGTGGTCGTTATTGCGGTTTCGCGGACACTACAGCGTTCGGATACGAGCAAATCGGTCGATGGGTCGGATCTTTGGTCGCTAACCGACTCGACATGCAAGGCACTTGTCATAACGGCATGCATGGCACGTTATGTTCCGAACCGAACGAATGTATCGGTTCGAGGTGCGTGGATCTGACCCGTTGGGCCGAGGCATTCAGTTGGCGGACCTTGATTCCCGGCCATAGTCCGATATTGGGTATGACAGCCGGTGGTATCTGCATGAACGGAACGGCTGGCGCGCCTTGCAATTCGGATGAGGACTGCAACGGGTTAGCTTGTACTGAAGAGTCTGGGAAATATTACTGTGCTCCGAGAGTTGTGGGTGGTTTCTGCGTCGATAGCGGCGACTGTCCGTCTGGGTTGAGCTGCAAGGAGAGTGGCAGTCGATTCTGCTATGGGGGCACAGCGGTATCGGGCAGTGGGACCATAGAAACTGCCACATGTAGTTCAGGTAACGATGGAGATGAGCAATGCGAGGAACGATACGGGGAAGATTATGAATGTATGGAATCGGGTTTCAGTGAACCCCGATGCATAAACGGAGAACCGGGAAGCACGTGCACGGAAGACGCCCAATGCCAGATAAACGGCCGGACCGGATTCTGTTACGATGGCGCCATATATGATATTGGTGATCTTGGAATCTGTGTCGAAGGGGTTGATGGCAATGGCTGCGACGATAATGAAGGATGTCAGAGTGGGGTGTGCTTCGATAATGACGGTGTCGGACGCATCTGTATCGGTCCTAATGAGGCTGGTGGACCCTGTATTCCCAGTCGTGGCGGTTGTGTGGATGGGCTGACCTGTCATGAAGACTCCCACACCTGCGTACCGTCAAGTTAACGATTTCGGCACATACCCGATGAACGCGACCGCGCCTCCCAGCGCGGTCTTTCGATTTTTCAACCTGTTTGTTTAGGGGGGTTGGGGTCAGTCACTGACTGTCGAAAACGACGGACCCCGATGCCGCTGTGCTACACATGCAAATACTCATAGGACTAAGCAGCTTGAGTGGAAATCCTCTGCGTAATTGCTCATGCAGCAAAGCGGCATCGGGGCTGACACTAGCCACTCTTGCCAGAATCTCTTCCATATAGTAAGCTGGCCTCGATTTGACTCTTAGGTACCCGGCCTTATCCGCCGGGCAGAGAACACATGGCTAACAACTCCTTCATCACCATCAAGGGCGCGCGCGTCCACAACCTCAAGAACATCGACGCGAAGATTCCGAAAGAGCAATTCGTCGTCGTGACGGGGCTCTCGGGGTCGGGTAAGTCATCACTCGCCTTCGACACCATCTATTCTGAAGGCCAAAGGCGTTACGTCGAATCCCTTTCGTCGTACGCGCGTCAGTTTCTGGAGTTGCAGGACAAGCCGGACGTGGACGAGATCCACGGCCTGTCACCGACGATCGCCATCGAGCAGAGGACGTCGTCGTCGAATCCGCGCTCTACGGTCGGAACGGTGACGGAGATCTATGACTATCTGCGCGTGTTGTTCTCGCGCGCCGGACGTCCGCACTGTCCCGAGTGCGGCAAGCCGGTGCAGAAGCTCGGCGCGCACAGCGTGGCCAAGGGCGTCCGTGAGCTCATTGATGAGACGGAGCTCTGCATCCTGTCGCCAGTGGTGCGAGATGAAAAGGGTCTACATAAAGGTCTCTTGGATTGGGCCAAGAAGACCGGCTACACCGACGTGCGTTACAACGGCCTGTTCATGCCGATCGAGGAGCTGAAGGCGATGCGTCGCGAGAAGGAACGCAAGTCCACCATAGAGATAGTGATCTCACGCTACGAACAGTACGACGAGTCCGCGAAACTCGAGGAGGAGATCACCAAGGCGTTCGATCTCGCTGACGGTTTCATGACGATCTACCGTGATGATACCGGTGACGACATCAGCTACAGCCAACGGTTGATGTGTCCGACCTGCGACGTGCACATGCCGGAGATCGAGCCGCGCATATTCTCGTTCAATAGTCCGCACGGTGCCTGTCCGGCCTGTACCGGTCTCGGCAATAAGCTCGAGGTCATGCCGGAACTCGTGATGCCGAATCCGCGCCTCACGATCGCGCAGGGCGCCATCAAGCCGTGGACCAGGATCGCCGGCAACCAACAGCACAACATGAAGGTATTGCAGGATGTCGCGCTGAAGCACGGTTTCTCGCTCGATGTCCCGATCAGCAAGCTCCCGAAGAAGGCGATGGACATCGTTCTTTTCGGCACGGGCGACGAGGAATACATGGTCGACAATAAGAAGTCGACCTTTGAGGGCGTAGTGCCGAATCTGGAGAACCGTTTCCGCGAGACCGACAGCGATTACGTCAGGAAAGAGATCGAGAACTACATGAACACGGTGACCTGTCCGGCCTGTAAGGGTAAGCGGCTACGGCAGGAGGTGTTCGGCATCAAGTTCGGCGGGAAGAACATCGCTGACGTGGTGACGATGTCGATCGAGGAGGCGCATGAATTTTTTAGTGGGTTGATTCCGAAAAAGAAGGGGCAGAAGGGGCAGAAGCGGGAGAAGGGGCAGAAGGATTGTGTGTTGTCCGAGACTGAACAGAAGATCGCCAGTCAGGCTTTGCGTGAGGTCTCGACCAGGCTCGACAACCTGGTCAAGGTCGGGCTCGGCTACCTGACGCTCGACCGCGCGGCCGTCACGCTTTCGGGTGGTGAACTTCAGCGCGTGCGTCTCGCGACTCAGCTCGGCAACGACCTGTCGGGCGTCATATACGTATTGGACGAACCGTCTATCGGTCTGCACCCGCGCGACAACGACAAGCTGATCAGCGCGTTGAAGTCTCTGCGCGATCAGGGTAACTCGGTCATCGTGGTCGAGCATGACGAGGCGACGATCGAAGCCGCGGATTACGTCTTTGACATGGGTCCGAAGGCCGGACTTTTGGGCGGGGAGATCGTGGCCGAAGGCACGCCCACGCAGCTGAAACGCGACCCGAAGTCCCTGACCGGGCTGTATATGACCGGCAAGGAGGAGATTCCGGTGCCGAAGAAATTTCGCAAGGGCAAAGGCCGGGCGCTCAGCATCAAGGGTGCGGACGAGTTCAATTTGAGGAATATCGACGTGAAGATACCGCTTGGGCTATTGGTGACCGTGACTGGCGTGTCCGGTTCGGGTAAGTCGACGCTGATCGTGAACATCCTGTCGAAGGTGCTTGCCAAGAAGCTCTACCGCGCTAAGGACATGCCAGGCAAGCATAAGGAAATCAAGGGTCTGAATGAGCTCGATAAGGTCATCACCATCGATCAGTCGCCGATCGGTCGTACGCCACGTTCGAATCCGGCGACCTACACCGGCGTCTTCACCGCCATTCGCGACCTCTTCACCGAGGTTCCGGAGGCGAAGATGAAGGGGTATGACGCCGGCAAGTTCAGCTTCAACGTCAAGGGTGGCGGTCGTTGCGAGGCCTGTTCCGGTGAGGGGCTGATTCGCATCGAGATGCAGTTCCTGCCGGACGTGTTCATCGAGTGCACCGAGTGTCACGGTAAGCGCTACAACAACGAGGCGCTGGAGATACACTATAAGGAAATGACGATAGCGGACGTGTTGGACATGAGCGTTTCGGCGGCGGCGGATTTCTTCTCGGACCAGCACCTCATCCACGACAAGCTGACCGTACTGAAAGAAGTCGGACTCGGTTATCTGAAACTCGGCCAGCCGGCGACCACGCTTTCCGGCGGTGAGGCTCAGCGCGTCAAGCTTGCGACCGAACTGTCGCGGCGCGCGACCGGCCGGACGCTTTATATCCTGGATGAACCGACGACAGGCCTGCATTTCGAGGACATCAAACGTCTGCTGGGCGTACTGAATCAGCTCGTCGACAAGGGTAACTCGGTGCTGATCATCGAGCACAACATGGACGTCATAAAGTCCGCAGACTGGGTCATCGACATGGGGCCGGAAGGCGGCATCGGTGGCGGCCTGGTCGTCGCCGAAGGGACGCCGCGTGAGGTGGCTGTCGCGAAGGGTTCGCATACCGCCAAGTATCTCAAGATCGCACTGAAAGGCGCCGGTGCCGGTCGGGTCGGCGCATCGACGAAGAAGTCCAAGACCTCACCGACTAAAGCTAAGAGTAAGTCCAAAGCGCGCGTCAAAGCCACGGCGTAACGGATAGACCCGCCGTCACCCTTCGGGTCATGGCGGGTTCGCGCATCATATCTGCACCGACTTCGTCGGTACGATCAATCATTGAGACGAAAAAAGAGGCTCCGAGAGGAGTCTCTTTGGTTACTTGCCCGCAAAGTAGAATGCGGTTGCGGCAAGTGGAGTGAAGATCGGTCGTCGGCCGAGGATCCGTATCAGGTCGAGCGTGTTCAGTTTGCCGGACCTCTGGAGTGCTTCACATAGTTTGTGCGTCCGGTGTAGCCTGGTCGCGACTACGGCCAACGCCCTTCTCCAGGCGATCCGCATCAAGGGCAGCTGTCTCTCCGCTACGATCAGGGGCAGGAGCTTCCGGATATCCGGTGTCGGGATTTCGGTGTAGTCGGTCCAGGGATGTGCGGGTACGGATTCGTTGCGGTCGGCGGTGAGTCGTATGGCGTTGTTGATCGCGGTCGAGATGTCGAGCTGGGTTCCTGTCGGCTTGAATCCCGGTTTCGCTGCCGCAACGACCGCCGCGCCAGCCAAGTAGAACGCCATGGTATCCCACAGCACGCACGATCTCCTGTTTGGCGGAGAAAACACCATGGTCTCACAGATTTCGCCGACCCTGACCCAGAATACGGTCAGACAGGTCGGGGAGTGCCATGCGGCCACGGCATGCGCGGCTTCATGTATGACGGATTCGTCGTAATTCCCGAGCCATCTCATGTATCTGACAGCTGACACCCAGTCGTCGGGCGGACTGATCTCGTATGCGCTTTCGGTTTCGGCGATCATTTTGAGCGCCGTGTCCACATCAGTCATCCGAACCTCCTTTAGCGGTTCGCGTGACCAGCCGATGGAGGCCGAGCAATCCGAACACGATCGTGCAGAGGACGAACATGACGCACGTATAACCCAAGAGCGGAATCACGGATGTCAGCAGGAAGCCATGTATCACGGCGAACGGCAGGAGCATCCCTATTCCGAACGCCATGCTTGAGTAGACGGCCGCCCCCACATTGAAGGGTGTGGCGCGTTTCCCGTGTTTCACATGTTCCGTGTCGTCCAGTAGGTTCATGAGCCGACCGAGGATGAGCGCCGCTATCGGCGGCAGAAACAGCCAGGTCGTGATACCCACCTCATTCCGATCCGTCAGATATATGGTGCCGGCCATGACTAGCCCCAGAAGCGGCATCAGGGCGGTGAAGATATCCCGGCGGTTATCCAAACAGTACCTTGTCAGGAACATGATCCAGACCGGAGCCACAAACACGTCCCAGTGCCGTCTCGTCGGAATGACCGATATGGACATTTCACCCATGAGTGGTAGCTTCACGGTCGGCTGCATCTCTGGGGACAGCACGAGAAGCGTCGTCACCACCAGCGTGATCAGCCCGCTCACCATGACGATAATGTCGTTGCGTGTGACAAATTTCTCTTCAGGCATCGACAATCTCCTTTCTTGTCAAAGTGCGCCTGAATATGACCTTATTTGACCGTTCGTGTCAATAAGCGTAAGTCCGAAGTTCAAGCTTCGGTTGCGTCACCTGCCCCCCCTTGACACCCACCGATCATTTCTCTAAAATACCCTTTCACGGACAGGAGGTAATAATGATGACCGTGGATAGAGAAATATTGAGCTCCTTCTTAACAGATAACGGTGCCGAGAAAGGTACGGTCGACGACCTGATGACCGAACTTGAACCCTTCTACGTCATGGCGGAGCTGGGAAGATATTCCCTAGTGAAGGCTGAGGAGATCGACCCGCAAGAGGTAGTGGACGCTTATACGCTCGCCACAAGCCGGAAGATCACCCGGGTCGAGTTCGTCTCTCTGTCGAGACCATTCCCGAAACCGGGCTGGATGAGTCAAAAGGTCTATGAGGACAGCCTCTGGGACAGCCTCTGGGACAGCCTCTGGGACAGCCTCGGGGACAGCCTTGGGGCCAGCCTCGGGGCCAGCCTCTGGGCCAGCCTCGGGGCCAGCCTCTGGGACAGCCTCTGGGACAGCCTCGGGGACAGCCTTGGGGCCAGCCTCGGGGCCAGCCTCTGGGACAGCCTCGGGGACAGCCTCGGGGACAGCCTTGGGGCCAGCCTCGGGGCCAGCTTCTGGGACAGCCTCGGGGCCAGCCTCTCTTACCTGGTAGGTTTCCATCTCACGGATGATGCGGATAAGGCCACGCTGGTTAGACCGTTTATCCGTATTCTCACGAAGTGTATCCCGTTCGGAGAGAAGTCGGATGAGGAAGGCGTGCTCCTAGTCTTGGTGGCCTGACGCGCTTCACCCCGACATCGCAAAAGACCTCGATTGACGAGGTCTTTTTTCTTCTCCGCTATCCCCGCGAAGTTTAAGTCATTGTTGCAACAATATATGAATGTCGCCCCTCAGCCTGACATCTTGACATTTTGGCCTATTTATGATATAAATATTGGTCAATCAAACAATATTATTTGCCTGACTTATGCATCAAAATAGAGTTTTAGCTGTCATCATCGTGGCTGTCGTGGCTATCTTGATGATGGTCGCACCGCTTTCGGTGTTTGCCGAGACCGGCGACAACGGTCCTGATTACGGTCCGTGGCGCGTCATCGACGTCGCCAAGGACAGTTTCATGGGTCACATAGAGGCTTACAAGGTCGACCGAGACCTCGTGGCTTGGACCCTTAGAGATGATTTCACTGGTCGCAGATATCTCTATGCTTTCGACGGCATAGAGACCAGGATGCTCGCGGCCTTGGATATCGCCGATTGGGATTCCGACAATCCGTTCTTCGACAGCGTCGAGGGGAATTTCGATGTGGCGGACGGAACGGTGGTCTGGTCGCATCACGACGGGAGTGACTTGGAGATTTTCGCTTTCTACAACGATCGCGTCACCCAGATTACCCATAACGATTACGATGACGTGCATCCGGTCGCTTCCGCGGAGCGTATCGCCTGGACCTCGTATCCCGGAGGAGCGTATCACTTGATGGTCAGCGACAAGCGCGGTACGCGCAGTCTCGCGACTTATCACGTGCAGAACTACGCGTTCAGCGGGGAGAATCTCTACTGGCTCAACAAGCTGCCGAACGAGGACTGGTTCCGTGTGTTCGTGAACGACGGTGCTTCGACCGAAGCCGTCGGTAAGGGCGATGACAGGCCGTTCTCCGACTACTTCGTCTCTGACGGAGAGGGGAGTGTTGCCTGGGAGTATTCCACCAAACAGTGGGACTACGACAAGCGCGTGATCTTCGTGTCGCAACATGGTCGTCAGGCCGTGTCGATGCTGCAGCGCGACGTCCCCCCGAACGTGACTCGGCTTGAGGATCTTAGGGACGGCATGGTTCTCGTGAATTCACACGACATGCTGACCACCAAGTACGATGACGTGCAGCTCATGTTGTCGACCGGTTCACAGCATTCGACCGTGGTTTCCGCGGTGTCGATGACCAAGGCGCTTTTCACCGATGACGCTCATGTGAGGCACGTCGTTTCCGAGAACGCCAGCCCGATCATGGTCAGGCATGACGACGGATACGAGACCTGGGTCACACTCGAGCGCGTGCAGTACGAGAACTTCGACGCTGACGCCGACACGATCGTGGCGGCCAAGCTTGAGAACGGCGGAGTCATCATCTACAACGACCGCGTTTCGACCATAGTCCCGACCGATGCGTCGGTGCGTTCTGTCGTGACCAGGAATGATACGGTCGCCTGGATCGAGGGTGAGGGCAGCACGTCCGTGTTGTCAGTAGCGGTCAAGAGAGTGCTCGTCGGTAACGCCGGTGGTACCTCGTTCGTCACTGGTCAGTTGGTGAAGTCGGATGAGAAGGCGACCGTGTATCTCGCGACCGCGGACGGCAGGTATGTCTTCCCTAGCGAAAAGGAATTCTACAGTTGGTATGAGGGATTCGGTTCGGTCATTACGGTTTCGACCGAGACCATCGCCGCACTGCCCCTGAAGGGGAGCGTGCTTTACCCGACCGACACTCTCCTCAAGACCCCGTCCTCCCCGATGGTCTATATGGTGGGCGACGATGGCGTCTTGCATTGGGTGAGCGACAGGTTGGTGCTCGAGAGCCTTTACGGAAAGGACTGGAAGTATTCAGTGCGGGATATCCCCGCGGCTTTCATGGCCTCATACCGTATCGGTGACTATGTCGCCGACATAATGGGCTACTACAGCATCGCGATTACGCGATAAAGGAAAAAAGTCAGGCAAATCAAAAACACCCCTCACGGGGTGTTTTGGTACCTGGTACAAAACAGGGGTTTTGTACCAGGTACCAGGCTGAAAGCTTTGATTATCGCAAGATATTCCCTCAGTTCATTTTCATAGTTTCCATCGAGGAAATAATGAGGATCAATATCCTCAGGGCTTCTGGTTTTATTTAGGTAGCTTTCATAGCTCGACCATTGCCAATCATCTGGTTTACTCACGAAGCCCGCACGTACAGGGTTAAGTTCGATATATGGACCACACATCGCGGCATGGTATTCATCCTTGATGAGCTCACTCCAATATCTATCCTCCCAAAGCCTCCCGAATCGATGGTATTTAGTCTTATGGAACATTGAGTATCTGTGGTTGATTATCTTCATTATAGTCGGAAGTTTAGACTCCGCCGTGCATTCAATATGAAGATGATAGTGGTTTGGCATCAATGCGTAATGGTAAAGCTTGAACGGCCTTTTTTCTTTTGTATGTGAAAGAATTTCAATGAATTTTTGATAATCTGAACTACAGTTGAAGATTTGTTGCTTGTCATTGCCTCGACAAGTGACGTGGTAAACACCGCAATTTGGTGCCAGTTCTCTTAGGAGTCTTCCCATACGTCAATGCGTTTACCATGTGCCCAATTAACATGCAAATCCATTATCTGGTACCTGGTACCAAATAAGGCTGACTGGTACCTGGTACCAAATAAGGCTGACTGGTACCTGGTACCAAATAAGGCTGACTGGTACCTGGTACCAAAAAGCCCCTTGCGGGGCTTTTGTGTCCAGAGAAATTATTTCTTCTCGATCGGTACCTCCTTGATCCTTTTCTTGTACTTGCCGCGCAGGAAGTAGAGCTTACTGCGGCGGGTGCGGAACTGTTTGACGATCTCGATCTTCTCGATGGCCGGCATCTTCAGCGGGAAGATACGCTCCACGCCGATACCGTTGCTGATTTTGCGCACCGTGATGGTGGCGCTCTGTACGTCCTTGCCTTTCTTGGCGATGACCGTGCCCTCGAAGACCTGGATACGCTCGCGTTCGTCGCCGCGGGGCGTGACATCCTTGATCTTGACGTGCACTTTGACGACCATGCCGGTCTCGATCTTCTGCTGGGCCTCTTCCGGCTTCACTTCTTCGACCTCGACAGGATCTTCCTCCTTGTCCCCCGTAGCTTCAGCGGAGGGGGGTTCGGTCTTTTCGGTTGTTTCCGCCTCTTTCCCCTCGGTTTTACTCGGGGTCTCCGACGTGGTCTCCTCGACAGCCTCTTTCGGCTGTTCCTCGGTGGTTTTCTTCTCTTCGTCAGCCATATATTTCGCTAAGTATTGCGTAAACAGAATGGACAACCCTCTCCAGGGGCTGCCGCTCGAAGCGAGAGTAGCATATACCAGTCCGGCTTTCAAGTCAAGGCCCGGTCAGGGCTAACATCAGGGCTCGAAATCTGCTATCATTTCATCGTATGGCAAGGAAGCGCGAGAAAAGGAAGAGGAACAGGCTGGGTGACGTGCCGGGCATAGTCATGCTGGCCATCGTCCTGGTCTATTCGGTCGTCATGATCGTGGACGGTTATCTGCTTTGCCGTTCCGGCATCATCAAAGGTCCGGAATGCGTCTGTCAGGAAAAGCCGCAGGAAGTCATTTTCGTGTCGAGCGGCGAAAGCGGGGTATTGGAAGAGGGCATGAAGACGACTTATTTCCACGACGCGTTGAAGCTCGCTTTTGAATACCCGTCCGAATGGGGTCCGGTCACTATCAGGGAGGAGATGGGTACGGATCCAACGGGCAGACAGATCGTCATCGGTCTGATGCTGTACTTTCGTGACATGGCTGAGCAATCCGGCGGCGGACTGTTCCTTCATGCCAGCAACCCGAATACCGATCCCGTCGATCGGCGTCTGGATTATTGGGGGAGCGACGGCGTGGCGATCTCGTCAGCGTTCGATCTGCGGGGGTGGTGCGATGACAAGGAAGATTGTGACTATTTCACGAACGTGCACGGGGTCCTGATCGCGAAACAGAAAGTGAACCCCGGCGGGGTCGAGGGCGGCGCATCGTTTAACGTCTATTATCTGCATAACAAGGGTGGCGGATATAATGGTGTCGCGCTGTCGTCCGAAAGACTCGATATCAAGTTCGGCGCGATCAATATGCAGAAGGGGTTCGAAGAGTTGGTTGATGGAATCAAGTTGTTGGATTAGGGGGGGTACAGAAGGTGCAAAAGGGGCAGAAGCGGGAGAAGGGATAGAAGAAATATTAAAAGGGGTCTGCG
>JAYEJB010000029.1:0-41266 GCA_034716415.1 Patescibacteria group bacterium | reverse complement strand
TGGAGCTCGCTTTTCCGTGTCTTCACGCCGTTTGGGTGAAGCAAGGTCGCGGAATCCTAACAAGGCATATTGAAGAGGTACGAGTATCGCTCAAGAGATACAGGAAGGCAAGACCGGACAGAAGGCGAAAGTGTAAGCATGGACACGAATCAGAAATTGAAACCGCCCCACAAGTTGGGGCGGTTTTGGTTGGGGGATGGGGGCGGACAGGGCTGATGCTTCCTCGGTGCTTGACAATATATTATAATGGGTATATATTCATAATATCAATTAAGATAATTATTGATTAAAGGTAAATATGCCTAATTTAGACAAGACAGGCCCTACAGGAGCGGGGCCAAGTACAGGTCGTGGCCGGGGACCCTGTGGTGCCGGTGCCGGAGGTCCGGGTAGGGGATTCGGTCAAGGTCGCGGTCAAGGTTTCGGTCAAGGTCGCGGTCAAGGTTTCGGTCGCGGTCAGCGCGGGGTGTGTCCGTTTCCGGCACCTGGCTCGACGAGCCCTGAACAAGAGAAGGGAATACTCACCGATGAGGTGAAGTTCCTGGAGGAACGACTGGCGGCGACAAAAGAAAGGTTGCAGGAGTTGGAGTGAGAGGGAAGGAGGAGCGGGTAGAGCGGGGACCACCCGGCATCTGCCGGGTTAGCGGGGATCGTCTGGCATACGCCGGACTAGCGGGGATAGAATTTTTTCCTACTAGTCTGGCGAAGCCGGACGGTCCCCGCTAACCCCGCTACCTGCCTGCCTGCCGGCAGGCAGGTCCCCGCTTCCCTTATCAAATAAGACATTACTATGCCACGACCACGTCTTTGTCGCAGGATACGTTTTAAACCGACGGTCACGTACTTCAAGCCTCGGGGTGTGCCGATGAGATCCCTTGAGGTCGTCGAATTGACCGCTGAGGAACTCGAAGCACTGCGATTGAAACACATCAAAAATCTCGACCAGACGGATTGTGCCGCGAAGATGAACACTTCGCAGAGTACTTTTCAACGGATCCTTTCTTCGGCATATCAAAAAATGTCCGAAGCGCTAGTCGAAGGGAAGGCGATTGAGATTCTTTGAGGGGGAGAAGGGGGGAGAGTGGAGGAAGTGGGGACCTGCCTGCCGGCAGGCAGGTAGCGGGGTTAGCGGGGACCGTTTACTTCGCGAACTAGCGGGGATCACGACCTTCGGCCGTTAGCGGGAAAAGATAGATAGAAAAAAGACGGCGCTAAGCGCAGTCTTTTTGTTCCTCCCGCTATCTTCGCTCCTTCTGCCCCTTCTCTGCCTGCCGGCAGGCAGGTCCCGCTTCTGCCCCTTCTCCCGCTTCTGCCCCTTCTCCCGCTTCTCCCACCCTTCCTCTTCTAACGGGGTTGACATCTCCTCAAAATCCTCTAAAATTGCACCAGTAACCAACAAGCTTATGGACACGAAACTTATTGCCAGGCTCGTTGAGCTGGTCAGGAAAACAGGAGATCGCGTCGTCGTTCCGGACGACACGGAGGCCGGCAAGGCGGTCGTCATCATGGACCTCGATGCCTATGAAGAGCTGATGGGAACCGCTTCGAGGGAACTGCCCGTTGTAGCGACCGTGGAACCCCCGCTTCAGCAGATGTTCGAACCGGAACCGATCGTCGCTCCGGCCGGAGGTCCTGAGCTTGTCGAAGTGGCGGAAACGGATGTTGTTCAGCAGATCCGCGCCATTCGCAAGGAATCGGAAACATCCAGCCTTCCGCCTCCCGCATCCCGCCAAGAACCGCAAGCCGCCTCGGCACCTCCAGTCAACCTTCCTGTTGTCGAATCTCAAGACTTGACTCCCTCCGATAATGACGCTAAGATAAAGCGCGAAATCGGTAATTGGAAGACCATTGGTGATGTTCTCCCCCCAACCACTCCGGCAGCAGCCGGAACGCCCCCGGGACAGGCTTCCCAACCCACGAACCAACCGGCTGTTCAGTCCGCTCCAGTGGTCGCGAACCAGCTCGAGGATGAGGAGCGTTTCTACCTGGAACCGATTGAATAAGACCGAATCCCGTTAGAAGTTTTCGGCATAGAAAGTGCCCGGTAGAGCTGGGTAACACCTGACTCGGCATTGCGTCAGAACGACTAAGCCGCAGACTTCTAACGGGACGAGACCAGGGGCTTGCATTCTTTTGCGTTTTCGGTGTATACTGCGCTGTGCTTTCCGGACGTATCACGTTACGGATAAACGCGCTTAAAAGTGAATTACACTTACTTATATAAAGAGTAACCGGGAACGGTCTCGTTCTAGAGGAACGCGTTCCGCGGAATAATAAGAAGCCATATGGCAGCAGAGCAATTCGATCGCAGTAAGCCGCATGTCAACGTCGGTACTATCGGCCACGTTGACCACGGCAAGACCACGCTGACCGCGGCGATCCTCCAGGTGCTTAAGACCACCGGTGGTGTCGCGCAGGACAAGAGCGTCGACGACCTAGACAAGGCGCCGGAGTCCAAGGCTCGCGGTATCACTATCGCGACCGCTCACTGTGAGTACGAGACGGATAAGCGTCACTACGCACACGTTGACTGTCCCGGACACGCGGACTACGTCAAGAACATGATTACAGGTGCGGCTCAGATGGACGGTGCCATCCTGGTGGTTTCGGCGGCCGACGGCCCCATGCCGCAGACCCGCGAGCACATCCTGCTCGCCCGTCAGGTCGGTGTGCCTTACATCGTCGTCTTCCTGAACAAGGTTGACCAGGTGGAAGACCCCGAGCTTATCGACCTCGTCGAAGAGGAGGTCCGCGAGCTCCTGACCAAGTACGAATTCCCCGGTGAAGAGGTGCCGGTCATCCGCGGTTCCGCGCTTAAGGCGCTTGAGAACCCGTCCGGCGACGACGCCAAGCCGGTTCACGAGCTCATGGAGAAGCTTGACGATTACATCCCGGAACCGGAGCGCGAGGTGGACAAGCCTTTCCTGATGCCTGTCGAGGACGTCTTCAGCATTGAGGGTCGTGGCACGGTCGTTACTGGTCGTATCGAGCGTGGCATCCTCAAGATCAACGAGGAGGTCGACATGGTCGGTTTCAAGGACACCACCAAGACCGTCGTGACCGGCATCGAGATGTTCAACAAGCAGCTCGACGAGGGACGCGCCGGAGACAACGCCGGCATCCTGCTTCGCGGCGTCAAGAAGGACGACGTGGAGCGTGGCATGGTGCTCTCCAAGGTAGGCAGCGTAAAACCGTACACCGAGTTCGAGGCCGAGGTGCTGGCGCTCACCAAAGAAGAGGGTGGTCGCCACAAGCCGTTCTTCAAGGGCTACAAGCCGCAGTTCTACATCCGGACGACTGACGTCACCGGTGAGGTCGAATTGCCGGAGGGTACGGAGATGGTCATGCCTGGCGATACCGTCAACCTGACCATCAAGCTGATTTCGCCTGTGGCGCTTGAGGAGAAGATGAAGTTCGCTATCCGCGAGGGCGGTAAGACCGTCGGCGCTGGTGTAGTGACCAAGATCTTGAAGTAATCACTCTTGACACAGAAGGTCTTTACCACTAATCTCTACGGCAATGGCGGAAGAGAAGAAAATGAAAAAGTCTGATGACGTGGCGCGGCAAAGGATCCGCATCAGGATTCGCGCGTACGACCACAAGATCATCGACCAGTCCACGAGGACCATTATCGAAACGGCGGAGAGGACAGGGGCGATCGTAAGGGGTCCCGTCCCGTTGCCGACCGAGAGGAGAAAGTACACGGTCAACAGATCGACGTTCGTGCACAAGAGCTCGCGTGATCAGTATGAGATGCGAGTGCACAAACGACTGGTGGATCTGTATGATCCGACACCTAAGACAGTAGAGGCGTTGACGAACCTCAATCTGCCGGCGGGTGTGGACGTAGAAATCAAGATGTAGAGCTCCGGCTTCCATAACGGGCGCATTGCACCAGCCTTCGGAAATTCCTCACTCAACGTACCAACAAGTACGATTCGCAGCGGAATTTCCTCCAGGCAGGCACACTGCATCCCGTTCTGAAAGCCGCACAGCAATCAAATTCCAAGAGTCTGTGGGGAGAGACGGAGAAAGATCTCGTGGGGCGTATGCCCCAGAGAAAACCTCCGCTATCTCCCGGCAGGCACAGGAGAACAACAGACTTCTTCGATAATCAATCGAAAAAATTAGCCAGAGTCGCGTCGAATCGCAGAGGCAATACCTCTGGGACGGACGGTCGAACATCCTTATCATAGGATGCTGGACCGTCCGGCTCACGATTTAGTACGGACAGTGGCTGGATGCCCGCTCGACGGAGACAGGGGCTTCCGGCTTTTCTATTAGGCCCACAGATGTTATGACACCGAAGGTCTAATAGTCCCCCAAAGCCCGTGTCGCCCGAAGCCTTGCGCGAAGGGTGATTGGCGAAGGGGGGCCAAGTCACCGTTAAGGTGGCAGTAAACAGAGATGACATGGGACGTCGACCCATGCGACATCACGCAGCTATGAAGCACATAATCGCAAAAAAGTTGGACATGACGCAGAGATTCCGGGAAGACGGCAAAGTCGTTCCGGTCACACTGCTTCAGGCGGGTCCCTGCACCGTGACGCAGGTCAGGACCATGGAAAAGGACGGATATGATGCCGTCCAGCTTGGTTTTGGGGAAGGTAAGAACATCCCGATGCCACAGCAGGGTCACCTCAAGGCGAGCGGCACCAACAGTCGCGCACTCAAGGAATTCCGTCTCGAAGAAGCAGCCGAACTTAAGGTGGGGGACAAGGTTGAGGTGAACCAGTTCAATCCCGGCGAGTTCGTCCATATTACGGGCGTCAGCAAAGGTAAGGGTTTCCAGGGTGTGGTCAAGAGGCACGGCTTCAAAGGCAGCCCGGCGACGCATGGTCACAAAGACCAGCACCGTATGCCTGGTTCGATCGGAGCGGTCGGTCCGGCGCGCGTCTTCAAGGGAACCCGCATGGGTGGCCGCATGGGTGGCGACAGGGTAACGGTCAAGAACCTGGAAATAGTGGACGTCGACGCCAAGACCGGCGTGATGGCCGTGAAGGGCGCCGTTCCCGGTGCGCGCGGAACCGTCTTGCTGATCTCGGGCGGATACGAGAAGCGACAGTCCTGGAACTGACATGAATATGCCGAAGATCAAGATATATAACTCGAACGGCAAGGTGGTCGGGGACAAGAAGCTCCGCGACGACATTTTCGGTGTCTCCGTCAATCCGGAGCTCGTGCATGAGGTGGTGGTCGGTGTCATGGCCAGCGCCCGCAAGCCGTTCGCTCATTCCAAGACACGCGGCGAGGTTCGCGGTGGCGGCAAGAAGCCGTGGAAGCAGAAAGGTACCGGTCGCGCCAGGCATGGCAGCCGTCGTTCCCCGATCTGGGTCGGAGGTGGAATAACCTTCGGACCGCGCAAGATCAGGGACTATTCGAAGAAGATCAACCGCAAAGTCAGGCAGCACGTAATGGCCATGACGCTTTCGGACAAGGTAGCCGACGAGAAACTGCTTCTCGTGGAGTCGTACGGCGTCGGTGAGGGCAAGACGAAGGAATTCGTCGGTCTCATGTCCAAATTGCCGTCCAGGGGAAAGAAAATCGCCGTCGTCACGAGGGAAACCGACGGGATGCTCCGGCGCAGTACCGGCAACATCCAAGGAGTCACATTGAGAAACGCCGGTGATTTGAGTCTTATGGACGTCCTCCGCGCGGAGTATGTATTGATGACCCCGGAAGCGGTCGACAGGATCGAAGAGAGGTTTGGTGACGTGAAAGAGGTGCAGAAGGAGCAGAAGGTGCAGAAGAAGGAAGTGAAAGCGGAGAAGAAGGCTAAGGGCAAGTCTGCTTAATTGAGGGTGCTATGGGAATTCTGGACAAAATTTCAAAGAAGAAAGACAAAGGTGACGTTCGTGCCGAGAAGAAGGCCGCTCAGCCGAAGTCTTCGAGTAAAGTCGATGGTAAGAAAGAGGTGAAGAAGACGCGAGAGCATGGCTCGAGCGTTGCGAGGAGCCCGAAAGGCGACGCGGCAACCCCGTCCGTCAAGCAGGAGCCGTCGGAGAAGAAGCCTAAGGGTTCGGAGAAAAAGGAAAGCCGCGTCGAGGCAGCTTTCGCGTACGGCATCATCAGTCATCCGGTATCGACAGAGAAGACCGATCGTCTGCAGATGCAGTACGGCAAGTACACTTTCATGGTCAGAAGAGGCGCGAACAAGGTCGAGATCGCACGCGCAGTCAGGGAGCTTTACGGCGTCACGCCGGTTTCCGTCCGCGTCATGAACCTCAAAGGCAAGAAGGTCAGGTACGGCAGGCTGCAGGGACGCAGGAAAGACACCAGGAAGGCGGTCGTGACTTTGAAGGAAGGTGACAGCATCAGCGTCGCCGAGTGAGCCTAGGAAGATATGCCAATCAGGAAATACAAACCGACAACCCCGGGCAGGCGCATCTCGAGCGTCGACGCATTCTCCGACATCACCAAGAAGAAGCCGGAGAAGAAGCTTAAGGTACACAGGAAGAGGACCGGCGGCAGGAACGCGCAGGGCAAGCTTACCGTCCGTCATCATGGCGGCGGCGCCAAGCGTTTTACGCGACTCATCGATTTCAAGCAGGACAAGTACGACGTTCCGGCTAAGGTCGCCGCTATCGAATACGATCCGAACCGCGGAGCCAGACTCGCGCTGTTGCACTACGTCGATGGCGATAAGAGATATGTGGTCGCGACGCAGGGACTGAAGGTGGGCGAGGAGATCGTCTCATCGAAGGAACGTGTCGAGATCAAGTCCGGTAATCGCATGCCCTTTGAGAAGATTCCGGTCGGTATTGCGGTGCACAGCGTGGAGATGGTGCCCGGCATGGGCGCCAAGGTCGTCAGGGGAGCGGGGCTTTCGGCCCAGTTCATGGCTCTCGAGGGCAAATTCGCTCAGCTGAAACTGCCGTCCGGTGAGATTCGGCTGTTCCCGAAGGAGTGCATGGCCACCATCGGTCAGGTCAGCAACCCCGACTATCGTCTCATCCGCTGGGGCAAGGCCGGCAGGAAGCGCCACCTGGGCGTCCGCCCGACCGTTCGCGGCAAAGTGATGAATCCGGTAGACCATCCGCACGGTGGTGGTGAAGGCCGTCAGCCGATCGGTATGAAGCATCCAAAGACTCCGTGGGGTAAACCTGCCCTCGGCGTGAAGACGAGAAAGAAGAAAAAGGCGTCGAACAAATTTATCGTCAAACGCCGCAAGCGGAAGAAATAAGATTGCAGCAATATGGCACGTAGTCTAAAGAAAGGACCAATTGTAGACGAGAAGCTCGTGAAGAGACTCGTCGCGCTGTCGCCCGATCAGAGAGGGCGTACGGTTGTTAAGACGTGGTCGCGCTGGTCGCACGTCACTCCGGAGATGGTAGGACACACCATCGGAGTGCATAACGGCAGGCAACACATTCCGGTAAAGGTCATCGAGAACATGGTCGGGCACAAGCTCGGCGAGTTCGCGCCGACCAGAAGGTTCGTCAGGCACGGAGGTAAGATGCAGAAAGAACTCGAGCAGAAGCGAGTAGAGGCCGAGCGTACCGCGGCTAAGGTGGCCAAGAAGTAAGCATATGGAAGTCAAAGCGAAAGCCAGATTCATCAGGATGTCCCCGAAGAAGGTCCGTTTGGTAGCGGATCTGGTTCGCGGTATGGATATCGACAAGGCGGAGGCACAGCTGAAGTTCATCAAGAAAGCTGCCTCAAGACCGGTCTTGAAACTCATCCAGTCGGCTCGGGCGAACGCGGAGCACAATTTCAAGCTCACTCCGGAGATATTGTTCATCAAGACGATCACCGTAGACGGAGGCCCGGTCCTGCATCGCTGGAAGCCGAGGGCGTTCGGTCGCGCGACTCCGATCAGGAAGCGTACTTCGCACATCACCGTGGTTTTGGATGAGAAGACGAAGGAAGGTGCGCCGAAGGACGTGAAGGCGGCGGTTGTCGGAAAGCGGGAGAAGGGGCAGAAGGAGCAGAAGCGGGAGAAGAAGGAACCCTCCTCCGCTGAAGCTGCGGGGGGCAAGGAGGAAAAGACCAAGGAAAAGAAGGCAGAGAAGAAGGATGTCCCCGCGAAGAAGCCGGCTGTGAAGAAGTCTCCGGCCAAGAAGAAGGACGAGGGGAAGCCCGACGTTAAGAAGAAAGAAAGCGCATCATAATATGGGACGGAAAGTACATCCGAAGATATTCCGGACCGGAGTCATCTATAGTTGGAGTTCGAAGTGGTTCGGCTCGAAACAGAATATGCCGGAGTTGCTGCGCGGTGATGCGCGGATCAGGTCGTTCTTGGCGAAGAAGCTTAAGGAAGCGTCGGTGGACAGGATCGAGATCGAAAGGACTCCGCGCGCCATCACAGTGACCGTGCACTCGGCCAAGCCGGGTATGATCATCGGTCGCGGCGGCGCGGGCGTAGAAGGTCTCAAGAAAGAGCTGAAGAAGATCATCGGCAAGGCCGGCGAGAAGGTTAACGTGAATCTCAACATCATCGAGGTCACCAAGCCGTCGCTGTCGGCCAACATTATCCTGCAGTCGATGATCGCTGACATCGAACGTCGTATACGCACGCGGAGGGTGCAGAAACTGCATCTGGACCGCGTCCAGAAGGCGGGCGCCAAGGGGGTCAAGCTTCAGGTCAAGGGACGTCTGAACGGCGCGGAGATCGCGCGCGAAGAGAAGGTCTCGTGGGGCAGCATTCCGCTACAGAACCTGCGCGCTGACGTGGATTATGCTCAGGGTTTCGCTCGCACCATCTACGGCACGGTCGGAGTCAAGGTCTGGATCTACCGTGGTGAGGTGTTCGGGGATGAGAAGGTCGGGACGGAGCGTACCGGGCTCGGTGAAGTCGTCGGCAGCAGAGGCAAGCCTAGATAGGAACGGATATGTTGATACCAAAGAAGGTCAAATATAGGAAGATGCACAAGGGCCGTGGCCGCAACAAGCGGAAAGCCACGACCAAGCTTAATGTCAGCTTCGGGATGTTCGGACTGAAAGCGATGGATGGTGCCTGGGTCACCTCAAGGCAGATCGAAGCCGCGCGTCGCGCCATGACCAGGTACATGAAGAGGGGCGGTAAGGTCTGGATCCGTATCTTTCCGGACAAGCCCATCACTTTCCACGGCAACGAGAACACCATGGGGGGCGGCAAAGGCGCGGTCGACTATTATGTCGCCGTCGTCCGTCCGGGAACGATGATGTTCGAGATCGACGGTACGTCGGAGGAAGTGGCGCGCGAGGCGATGCGCCTGGCGACCCACAAGTTACCGATGCGCTGTAAGTTCATCACGAAGTAGTAAAGGCAGACCTATGAAGATCAAGGAACTTCGGGAAAAATCGGATGTCGAGCTCGAGCGGATGTTGGCCGAGTTCAGGAGCAAGCTGCAGGACCAGCGATTCGCTGTCGCCGGTCGGAGACTCAAGCGCGTACGCGAGATGCGCGAGATCAAGAAAGGCATCGCTCAGATCCTGACATTGCAGAAGGAGCGCGACAGCGAGAAAGCACGACCTCCCTCCGCTGAAGCTTCGGAGGGCAGGCAGCACGACAGCGTGACAGTACAGGCTGCGGAGTAATCGGAGAAACATATGGAGAACAAGAAAGTAAAAAAGAGGACTCTCAAGGGTACGGTCGTCTCGGACAAGATGGACAAGACGCTTGTGGTTAGGGTTGACCGGATGAAGGTCCACAAGAAGTATAAGAAGACCTACAAGCAGTCGACGCGGTTCAAGGTCCACGACGAGAAGGGTGAGTACAAGGTCGGTGACATCGTTCGTTTCGAGGAGACCCGCCCGCTCTCGAAGGAGAAGAAGTGGCGGATAATCGGCAAAGTCAGCGCATAAGTATGGTGCAGCATCTATCGAAATTGGCCGTTGCCGACAACTCGGGCGCAAAGAAGCTCATGGTGATTCGGGTACTCGGCGGCTACAGGAAAAGGTACGCGGGAATCGGTGATATCGTCACCGCGGTGGTTAAGGTCGCCGTGCCGCACAGCAACGTCAAGAAGAGCCAGATCGTGCATGCGGTCATCGTGCGCACGCGCAAGGAGACACGCCGGGCAGACGGTTCGTATATCCGATTCGACGAGAACGCGGCGGTGATCGTGGACAGGAAGACCAAGGAACCGAAGGCCACCCGCATCTTCGGTCCCATCGCCCGCGAACTTCGCGGTAAGGGCTTCACGAAGATAATCTCGCTGGCCCCGGAGGTCGTCTAACGGATACTGATATGAATATGAAGATCAGAAAAGGCGACAAGGTGAAGGTCATCGCCGGAAAGGACAAAGGCAAGGAAGGCAAGGTTCTTCAGGCTTTTCCGGACCTCGGGCGCGTCGTCGTCGAAGGAGCGAACGTCACCTACAAGCATCTCAAGGTCAGGAAGAAGGGCGACCAGGGTCAGAAGATCGAGTACAGTTCTCCGATGAACGTGACGAACGTACAGCTTATCTGCCCGAAGTGCGCCAAACCGACCCGGCTCGGGATGTTGGAACTGTCCGAAGAGGGTAAGACCAGGAAAGTCAGGTCCTGCAAGAAGTGCAAGGAAGCAATCGAATGATCCTATGGCTACATCAAGGATGAAGAAACAATACGATAAGGAGATCGTGCCGGCGCTCCAGAAGGAGTTGGGGGTCAAGAACCGCTATGCCGCGCCGAAGTTCGTGAAGGCCGTCATTAACGTCGGGCTCAAGCATGGCGTCAAGGACGCCAAGTTCGTCGACGCCGCCGAGCGCACGCTCATCAAGATCAGCGGCCAGAAACCGGTCAAGACGAAGGCCAGGAAGTCCATCGCCAGCTTCAAGATCCGTGAAGGCAACATTGTCGGCATGAAAGTGACGATGCGCGGCCGCAGGATGTACGACTTCATCGATAAACTTATCAACCTGACACTGCCGCGTGTGCGCGACTTCCGGGGTCTCCTCGATAAGTCGGTCGACAAGCACGGTAACCTGTCCATCGGTTTTCGTGAGTTCGTGGCCTTCCCGGAGATCTCTCCGGAGGACACGGAGATTCCGCACGGGCTTGAGATCACGATAGTGACCGATGCGGGCGACCGCGAGAAGGGGTTGGCGCTCCTTAAGGCGGCCGGATTCCCGTTCAGGACTACAAAAAGCAAACAGCAATAAGATATGGCTACCAAAGCGCAAATAGCAAAGTCCAAGAGGAAGCCTAAGTTCTCGACGAGACTCGTCAGGCGTTGCTGGAAGTGCGGCAGGCATCGCGGTTACATCAGGGATTTCGAACTGTGCCGCATCTGCTTCCGCGAAATGGCTCGCGCCGGCGAGATTCCCGGTTTGAGGAAGTCGTCCTGGTAAGGGGCTGAAAGAGAAGAGCGTATGATAACAGATCCAATTTCCGACATGCTGACGAGGATACGGAACGCCTACATGGTGAAGAAGGGCGAGGTTCGCATTCCGTACTCCAACATCAAGTTCGCCATCGCGAAGATACTCGCGCAGGAGGGTTGTGTTACCGCTATCGACAAGGTCGACACGGGACACGGCGAGATCAAGATCATCCTCAAATACGAAGATGGTAGCTCGGTGATCACCAACATCAAGCGGGTGTCGAAACCCGGCCGGCGAACGTATTCAGGTTACAGGGAACTGCCGCGCGTCCGTAGTGATCGCGGTTTCGCCATCGTTTCGACGTCTCAGGGTGTGATGACTAACAAGGAGGCCCGCAAGCGCAGGCTTGGCGGCGAGGTCTTGGCCGAAGTGTTTTAATAAGGTAGCCCTTCGACAAGCTCAGGATTAGCTTGGAAGAAAGAAAAGAACATATGTCCAGAGTCGGCAAAAAACCAGTCCAGATACCGTCGGGTGTAGAGGTGAAGATTGAAGGCGACAAGATGACCGTGAAAGGTCCTAAAGGATCGCTTGATCTCGCCATTCATCCGTTGGTCAACGTCGCCGTGGAGGGCGACGAGGTCAAGGTGTCGGTCAATAATGAGAGCGAGATCAAAGAACGCGCCCTGTGGGGTCTTTTCGCGCGTCTCATCGGCAACATGGTCACGGGCGTGAGCGTCGGATTCGAGAAGAAATTGGAAGTCAACGGCGTGGGTTACAAGGTGTCCGTACAGGGCAACGTGTTGAAGCTGGATGTCGGTTTTTCTCACAGTGTCGATTTTCCGATTTCGGAAGGACTGGATATCAGCGTCGAGAAGAACGTCATCACCGTGAGAGGAATCGACAAACAGGCCGTCGGAGAGGCCGCAGCCTCGATCCGTCGTGTCAGGAAACCCGAACCGTACAAAGGCAAGGGTATCAAATACGTCGACGAAGTGATTCACAGGAAGGCTGGTAAAGCATCTAAAGCAGCAGCGGGATAAAAGATGTAGACGTGAAAGGTGAGAAGGGGAGAAGGAGAGAAGTACCAGATAATTTGCTTCTCACCTCCTCACCTCCTCACCTCCTCACCTTAAAGATATGTCAGACATCAATGCAGCAAAAAAGGTATCAGCGCGGTCCCGCAGGCACAGGCGCGTCAGGGCGAAAGTGCACGGTACGGCACAGCGTCCGCGACTTTGTGTCTTCAGAAGCCTCAAGCATTTCAGCGCGCAGGTCATAGACGATGACGCCGGTAAGACGCTTGCCGCGGTGAGCGATCGGGAACTGGATGACAAGACCCTGAAGAAACTTCAGAAAGGCGAAGACGGACGCAAGAGTAAGACAGCGGTGGCGTTCGCCCTAGGCAAGCTCGTGGCTGAGAAAGCCAAGGCCGCGAAAATCACGACGGTCGTGTTCGATCGCGGTGGCTTCTCGTACAAGGGAAGGATCGCGGCGTTCGCCGATGGCGCGCGCGAGAACGGCTTGGAGTTCTAACGATGCATATTATGGAGAATCAGCAGAACACCGGAAAAGCTAAAGGTCCGAACCAGACAGGAACCCGACCGGGCGGACCCCCTAACAGGGGACCTGGCGGTCCGGGAGGCCCGAGGGGTCGCGGTCCACGCGGCCGTCGGCCGGAGGAGAAGAAGGAATTCGACTCGCGAATCCTTGATTTGGCGCGCGTCACGCGTGTTACCAAAGGCGGTAAGCGTATGAGGTTCCGTTGCTGTATCGTGCTCGGTGACCGCAAGGGTCGAGTCGGTTACGGCGTCGCCAAGGGCGCGGACGTGCAGCAGGCGATAGCGAAGTCCACCAACCAGGCGAAGAAGAAGATGATCAGGGTGCCGATCGAGAATGAGACCATCCCGCACGAGATCAAGAAGAAGTTCGCGGCTGCCTTGGTGCTCATCAAGCCTGCTCCTCGCGGTACCGGTATCAAGGCCGGAGGTGCGGTTCGCGTGATTTTGGAGTTCGCCGGCGTGCCGAACGTCACAGCGAAGATCCTCGGTTCGAGTAACAAGATCAACAACGCCAAGGCGACGGTTCTGGCTCTTAGTGAGCTGAAGCCTTTGAATAAGAAGAAAGCGCGAGAGCAGGGCTCAAGCGTCGCGGGGAGTCCTGAAGGCGACGCGGCGATCCCGTCTGACCAGCAGAAGCCGTCGGAGAAAGAGGCTGCGGTTGCGCAGAAGTAAGGCAGACGAATTATGACGATACAGATGCACAATCTGAAGCCGGCCGGCGGGTCGAGGAAGAAGAGCAAGCGCGTCGGTCGCGGCAACGCGTCCGGTAAGGGCACGACCGCGGGTCGAGGAACCAAAGGGCAGGGAGCGCGTACCGGTGGCAGGAACCGCCGGAAGATGCGTGGTTTCCGTCAGATCATGCTTGCTACCCCGAAACTGCGCGGCTTCAAGAGCAACAGGCCGAAGCCGGAGACCGTCAGTCTGGCGGCAGTGGTGAAGTCGTTCGGAGCTAATGATCCGGTTACGCCCAAGGCACTCTTGCAGAAAGACATGGTAACCTCTCTCAGGTTTGGCGTGAAGATTCTGGGCGGCACCAAGACCAAGCTCAAGAAGAAACTCATTGTCACCGGTTGTGCCGTTACGGCAAGTGTGAAGAAGGCCATCGAAGAAGCCGGCGGCGAGGTCAAATAGCCGATACATCGCCGTGGTGTTACAATTCATGAACAGAAGAAGTGGAACTCACCTACGCTGAAGCTTCGGTGGGCATTGGAAGGGGTAGAAGAATTTTTCTCCCGCTTCCCTGTCTGCCGGCAGGCAGGTCCCGCTTTTGCCCCTTTTCCCACTATACGATGACCGCCCGGCATCTCCGAGGCGGTGAATAATCGGAAGGGATTCGGGATTTTGACAAGTGTCACATTATGTTGAAAACCCTCAAGAAGATCTGGAAAACTAAGGAGCTGCGAAACAGCATTGGTTTCGTACTTTTGATGTTAGTTCTGTTCCGGGCCGCGGCGCACATCCCGATTCCGGGCGTGGACACCGAGGCATTGCGGGAATTCTTCGCGTCGAACCAGATATTCGGATTGATCAACGTGTTTTCCGGCGGGGCGATGGAGTCGTTCTCCGTCGTGGCGCTCGGGGTCGGTCCCTACATCACCGCATCGATCATATTCCAGCTGCTGGCCATGATCGTGCCGAAGCTGGAGGAACTGCAGAAGGAGGGTCAGGCCGGCCAAGAGAAGATAAACCAGTACACCAGACTGTCCACGGTGCCTCTGGCGATTCTGCAGTCCTATGCCATGATCACCATCCTGCGTCAGTCCGGACAGGGCATCGTCTCGCCCAACGTCGGATTCTTCGAGCTGGCGCTGATGACCGTCACCATGTCCGCCGGTACTATATTTCTGATGTGGATCGGTGAGCTGATTTCCGAGAAGAAGATCGGTAACGGTATTTCCATATTGATATTCGCCGGCATCATCGCGCAGATGCCGAAGATCCTGCAGCAGGCGCTCGTGAATTTCGAACAGGGTCAGGTCATCACGTGGGCGGCCTATGCGGTTATCGCCGTCATAACCATCGCCGGAGTCGTATTCATTTCCGAGGGGCAGAGGAATATCCCCATCATCTACGCCAAACGCATGCGCGGCTCCAAGATGTACGGCGGTTCGGAGACTTTCCTGCCGCTTAGGGTGAACATGGCGGGTGTCATCCCGATCATCTTCGCGATCTCGATAGTCCTGCTGCCGCCGATGGTCGCGCAGTTTTTCATCCGCGCGAAGACCGAATGGGTGGCGAACACGGCCCAATGGATGATAGTGACGTTTCAGGATCAACTGGTGTACGGTATCATCTACTTCCTGCTGGTGTTCGCGTTCACCTATTTCTATACCGCGGTCATCTTCCATCCGGATCGCGTGGCTGAAAACCTCCAGAAGCAGGGTGGATACATACCTGGAGTGCGCCCCGGCATCCCGACCGCGGACTTCATCACCAGGACGTTGAATCGTATCATTCCGGCGGGTGCGTTGTTCTTGGCGTCTATCGCCGTATTGCCGCTTGCGTTGCAGGGGGTGTTGGGGACGCAGGCGTTGGTGATAGGAGGCACAAGTTTGCTGATTATCGTATCTGTAGCCATAGAGATCGTGAACCAGATACAGTCTCAACTCACGATGCGGGAATACGAAACCATATAGCTTCAATCAGAGTGTATGAAAGAACGGTCGAAAGGCCGTTCTTTTGGTATACTAATAAAGCTCAGGAGCTAAGGAGCCGAGGAGCTAAGGAGACGTGAAATAATACTTCTAAGCTTCTAAGCTCCTGGACTCCTAAGCTTAGTTATGCCCTCACCAAAGCAAAAAAGGTCCAATAAGAGCCGACCGTCGGTAAGCTCTGATGTTTGGTTCATCATCATCCAGGAACTGTTCCATTGGGCGCTCATTTCAGGCGTCGCAATGGCGGTCATGGTCAGCGTCGGTTCCGCCGAGCAGGTCGGTGGAGTGGCTAGGGCGTCGTTCAGTTCCTGGGGCCTACTCGTGACCATCGCCATCGCGACGATCGTTCTCTTGTGGCTCATTCGGACCAAGGTCGGCGGCAAGATATTCGGGGCGCTGTTCGCGCTGGCGATCTTCTCCGGCGTCTTCACTGCGATAAGTACGCTGTTCGGACTCGCCGTGGCGGTCATCTTTGTCACGGTCGCCATACTCCTGTATTACAACAATCCCAGAATCGTGGTCTTTGACGTCATACTGTCGCTGGGTCTCGCTGGTGTAGCCGCTTCTGTCGGGTTCGGTATGCGTCCGGTAGCCCTCTTGGTCGCACTGATCGTACTGTCTGCCTATGACATCGTGGCCGTCTACTTCACCGGCCACATGGTCAAGCTCGGACGGGCACTGTTGCGGCGAAAGGTATTTTTTGCGATGATTCTTCCGGAAAGGCCTCGCGGCCTGCTGTCCCGGATCGGGGAGGTTGGGACGGGCAGGGATTTCGTTTTTCTCGGTACGGGCGACTTTGTCCTGCCGGCAATGCTGGTATCGTCTGTCGCGGCCTGGAGCGGTCTTAAGGCCGCACTACCTATCGCCATAGGGGCAGCGCTGGGACTGGCCGCGACGCACATCATATTCATCTCTCAAAGGATCCGTAAACCGATGGCAGCCCTGCCGCCGATCGCGGCCGGAGCGGCACTCGGCTACGTATTCTCCATGTTAATAGGATAAGAAAAGTATATGCATAATATCGTAATGCTCGGAGCGCAAGGTTCAGGAAAGGGTACGCAGGCTGAACTGATGTCCTCTCGACTCGGAATACCGGCGATATCGACCGGCCGCCTTTTCAGGGCCGAGGTCGAAAGGAAGACCGGCTTGGGTCGCACCATCGCTGAATATCTGGAGCGTGGGGATATCGTACCCAGCGACATCGTCGACCAGGCGATAAGTGAGCGCATTTCGGAGACCGACGCCCTGATGGGTTTCATTCTTGATGGATTCCCACGTACTCTAGAACAGGCCGAGGCGTTGGATATAATCCTTGAGAAGAGCGGCGGCCGGAAGGTGACCGACGCAGTACTGATCAAGATTTCGGATGAGGAGGCTATCAGAAGGCTTTCAGGCAGGCGCGTCTGCAGCAACAAGAGATGCGAAGCGAGTTATCACGTAGAGTTCCATCCACCGCAGAAGGATCCGGACAAGTGTGATCGCTGTAACGCACCGCTGGTCCAGAGGGAGGACGACACGCCGGAGGTGATCCAGCACAGGCTGGAACTTTTCCACTCGACTACTGAACCGATTATCGGGTACTATCGCGACAAGGGTCTGTTACGGGAGGTTGACGGAGAACAGGCAATCACTAAAGTTGAGGAGACCATTGCGGGCGTGTTGGGACTGTAGCTCGTTCCATGCGGGCGGGAGGCAGGAAGCGGGAGGCGGGAGGATTGAAACGTCCCGCCTCCGGCTTCCCGCTCAGCGTATCGCGTAAGATATTCAGCCGGACACGAAGGGAGAGGTTATGAAAAAAATGGACTTTGAAATCGTCATCGGCGTAACCGGCCTGCTTGCCGCGGGCAAGGACGTGCTGACCGACAGGTTGATCGAGCTTGGTTTCGGGGTGAAGCGTACTTCAGATCCGATCCGTACCGTGGCCGCTGACCGCGACATCGCGGAGCCGACGCGCGAGCAGCTGCAGGACATCGGCAACTGGGGAAGGACGCAGGGGCTCGGATTCTGGGCGCTTGAGGCAGCCCGCTTGTTGTCCAAGGAAGGCCACACCAGAGTCGCCATCAACGGATTGCGCCATTCGGGTGAGGTCGAAGCCCTGCGGAAGGAGTTCGGTGACCGGTTCGTGCTCGTGGGTATCGAAGCGCCGACCATGGTGAGGTTCCGGCGTGTCGCCGGCCGTAACCGGACCGGGGATTCGATGGATATCGAGGGTTTCCTGAAGATGGACGACCGCGACCGCGGCATCGGTGAACCCTGGGACGGCCAGCGCGTGGATCTCGCTATGGCCTGTGTCCAGCAGGAGAACCGCTTCTGCAACGACGGGACGCTCAAGGCGTATCACGGATGGATTCAGGCCTTTCTCGATCGGGTGCTGGTGAAGGCATAATCACCACGAAAACGTCCCCATGGACGTTTTTTTCATACGTGATAGGTTTAATACAGAATCAAGCATGAGATATGAAGAGTCGTGAAAGTTTTCCGATCATGGATGAAGGTGTGACCGGTCCCGATCCTGAAGCGGGACGGTCCAACGAGGAAGCCCGCACCGGACAGCAGGCCGAACTACGCGAGTATCTGAAAGGATATCTGGAGACTGAGGACGCCGAAGCGATTGAACTTGTCGCTATTGATGGTCTGCCGGAGAAATACCGCGAGCAGTATGAATTCGTGGATGACGAACGCGAAAGGCTTCGGGGCGTGACGGTCGCTGTCGTGCCGAAAGAGCTGTGGCCCAAAGGTCTACAACCGTCCGAATCGCACGCCGAGCGCGGATTGATACTATTTTCCGACGAGTATTTCAATGAAGGTGATCCGTCTGCTTGGATGACTCACGAATTAGCGCATTGTTCAAGGCATGAAGACAACCCTGACGCATACTTCGATGATATGGCGACACCTGCTTTTCGGGATTTGGCTGGAGAGTACGCGTATCCCAACAATAAGGTTGAGCTTGAGACGTTCACCACTCAGTTCCGATACTTGAAGGAGAAAGGCGTCGAAAAGATCAAAGTCCACAAAATGCTGGAAGAGCAGTATGAGCCCGAGGATATGCCTTTTTTGGACCGTGTTTTAGACGGTATATACGATCGCGAAGAATGAAACGCCCAAACGGGCGTTTCAGTCTTAACTGGGGTCAGGCCCCAAAATTGTGTTTTGGGTGGATTTAGCCTAAACTGAATTTCATGATTAGCCTCAAGACAGACGAAGAGATCGCTAAGCTGCGTGAGGGCGGGAAAATCCTGTCCGCGATAATGCGCGAGCTCGCGGCGATGGTCGAGCCGGGTGTCGATACCCGGGATTTAGACATGTTCGCGGAGAAGCGGATGCTCGCGGCCGGCGGCAAGCCGTCCTTCAAGGGGTACAAGACCGCGGGTGACGTGCGACCGTTCCCGTCGACCGTCTGCACCAGCATCAATCATGAAGTGGTTCACGCTCCGGCCGAACCGGCAAGGAAATTGCAGGAAGGCGATATCATCAAGCTCGACGCCGGTTTGTGGTATGAGGGTCTGTGCACCGACATGGCAGTCTCGGTCGCGGTGGGCGATATCGATAAGGAAATACGTCGGTTGATGGAGGTCACCAAGGAATCCCTGTACGCGGGAGTGAAGAAGGCGATCGCGGGAGGCTGGATCAGCGATATCGGCAAGGCGGTCGACAAGGTCGCCAGGCGGAACGGTTTCAGCACGGTCAAGGATCTCGTCGGGCACGGTGTCGGCCATGCGGTGCACGAGGATCCGCGCATTCCGAATTTTCTCGATGGTTCACTTGAGCCGGTCCGTATCGAGAAGGGGATGGTGCTCGCTATCGAACCGATGATCAACGCCGGCTCGGACGCGATAGTGCTCATGCCGGACAGCTGGACCATCATCACGGCAGACGGCAAGCCATCGGCGCATTTTGAGGTGACGCTAGCCATAACTGGAGACGGCACGGAAGTCTTGAGTCCTCTGCCGGACAATGTATGAAGTATTTAGGCGTAGATTACGGAACAAAACGGGTTGGACTGGCAGTCGGTGAGGATTCACCGTTTTTTGTCGAAGCCCTGTGTACGGTCAAAGCCGGAGGGCCGGAGGCTGCAGCCGGGGCTGTCGCGGCGGTCGCGGCTGAAGAGGAGACAGAAGTCATCGTCATCGGCATGCCTTATGCCCTGCCGGGCGGGGATGAGGGTGAGATCGCCGGACATGTCCGGCGGATGGTCTTGTCACTGGAGAAGAACACCGGTTTCGACATCAGGACCGAGGACGAACGCATGACGACCGCGCTCGTACAGCGTCTGCGTCGCGAGTCGGGCCGGTCCAGCAAGAAGTTCGATAAAGACGCGGCAGCAGCAGCGGCTATATTGGAGACGTATATAGAAAGGGTAAGGAGAGGAGGAGAGAAGGGAAGAAAAAAATAGTGCCTGTCACCCTCTCCCTTGAAAGTGCCTGTCACCCTCTCCCTTGAAAGTGCCTGTCACCCTCTCCCTTGAAAGTGCCTGTCACCCTCTCCCTTGAAAGTGCCTGTCACCCTCTCCCTTGAAAGTGCCTGTCACCCTTTTGGGTCATTAGGGACAGGTAAAAAGATACGGAGAAAATAAATTTATTTTTAGGGGTAGAAGGGGTAGAAGAATTTCTTCCCCCGCTTCCCTGCCTGCCTGCCTGCCTGTCGGTAGGCAAGTCCCGCTATTCCAATGCCAACCTATCGTGACAAAGGAATCGTCCTCCGCGCGAGACCTCTCAGGGAAGATGATCGCCACTATATAGTATTCACCGAGGGGCACGGCAAGGTGTCCCTTTTGGCGAAGGGAATGCGTAAGATCAGGAGCAAGATGTCACCGCACATGGCGGCGTTCGGTGTCGTCGATCTGATGGTGGCGCGCGGTAAACGTATGGACCGGCTCGCCGGAGCCAGCCTGATGAATGCGAGTCGCGGTGTGATGGATTCACTGGAAAAAACCGCGCTCGTTCAGTCGTTCATGCTGGCAGTGGACGCGCTCACCAAATATGAGCTGTCAGAATTCCGCATTTTCGCTCTGTTAAGCGAATTCATGGAGGTCATTGAAAAGAGCGGCAGTACGGAAAAAGACTACCGGAACATGGTTTTCGACACAGCCATGGTGAAGCTATTGGACATCCTGGGTCTTGGCCTGGAAGTCGATGTCTGCGTCAGTTGTCGTCAGCCGTTCGGTCCGGACGGCAACGGTCTCGACACCATGAAGGGGGGAGTGGAGTGCGCCGGATGCAGGACCGACTACTCGCACCCCATCGGCGGCGGCACCGTAAAGACCCTGCGCTTCATGCGCAGTGAACCATTGCGTTACTCACTGATGCTGCGCATGGACGAGACCACACGACGACAGGTCGCCTATATCGTAGAGGTATTGCTGACATCGCATCTCGAGGCACGCTTCGATCCGTTGCGGTATATGAATTCGGTTCGGGTCTAGCGGACCGTCCACTGATAAAAAAAGAAAAGCCCACAGGGGCTTTTTCGGTTTAGTCGTCCTCACCTAGTCTACCGATATTGCCGCAGACCATCATTCCGCCTGATCTGAACGTGTACTGCAGAACGGTCTTGCCACCGTACTTCCAGACCGGTTTCGTGCCGTCCCAATGTCCCGCGAACGATGTGGCATCCGGGGCACAGTCGTTTCGTAAACAGCATATAGCGGCACTGTCGGGGTCGGCTTTCATTGGCATCGAATCGCGTCTTCCGTGCCACATGAGAGATATCGGATCATTTGGTTCGATCGATCTGTTGCATGCCGCACACGGTATCGCATGGGGAATATCAACCTTGTCCGGATTGGCTTCAGATGTGCGGTATGGCTTCGGTCCATATGTATGCGGCTCGTTCTGTGACGACCCTGCCGTCTTCGTGACTTGTCGTCTTTTCAGTAGCCTCTTCAAGCCAAGAAGCGCCGTGATTGGAATGACCACCGCAGTCAGAATCGCCAGCCACTCATAAAGCTGCATTTTCGTCTCCTTTCAAAAGACTGATAGGATTATTGCAGAATAATTCGTCCGATTCAAGTCTGATTCGACTCACATTTCATCCCGTTAGAAGTTTTCGACATAGCAAGTACTCGGCAGGGCTTGGTATTGTATTGCCTAGCCCTGCGCCGGCACGTCCAGGCCGAAGACTTCTAGCGGGATTGCCTTTTTAGCCTAAAACTGGCACTATTAGGCGGTAAACAGGCTTGAGATATGCATACTACGATAGGTGAGATTTCCGCTAAGGTTGGCCAAGAAATTGAGATTCGCGGCTGGTGCTATAATCTGCGCTCTTCCGGCAAGATCGCTTTTTTGCAATTGCGCGATGGAACGGGTCGGATTCAGGGTGTGGCACCGAAGGATAAGGTGTCGGAAGAGACATGGGAAAAAATCCAGTCATTGACCATCGAGTCATCGGTCATCGTGCGCGGAAGCGTCAAAGAGGACCCGCGTTCGCCGAGTGGTTTCGAGCTTTCGATTACGGGAATCGAGCCGGTCCAGATCGCCGAGGAGTATCCGATAGGGAAGAAGGAACACGGTCCGGACTTTCTACTGAACAACCGGCATCTTTGGATGCGCACTGAACGACAAGCCAGTATCTTGCGCGTCCGCGACACGATTGAGTTCGCTTTTCGTGACTTCATGCGCAAGAGGGGATTCGTGCTGGCTGATTCGCCGATCTTTACGCCGAACGCCTGTGAAGGCACGACCGATCTCTTTGAGGTGAAGTATTTCGATGATACGGCGTACCTGTCACAGTCCGGTCAGCTTTATCAGGAGGCGACATCAGCCGCTCTGGGCAAGACCTATTGTTTCGGTCCGACGTTCCGCAGTGAAAAATCCAAGACGCGCCGGCACCTGACTGAGTTCTGGATGCTCGAGGCTGAGGCATCATACATGGATTGGGAGGAGAACATGCAGTTGCAGGAGGATATGGTCGCGTTCGTCGCGCGTCGCGTCCTTAATGAGTGTGAAAAGGAGCTCAAGGAACTCGAGCGTGACACCGCGCCCTTGGAGCGTACGGCTGAAGGAAAGTTCCCGCGCATCAGTCACGCCGAAGCAGTCGAGCGTCTGCAGAAACTGGGTTCGGACATCAAAGTAGGGGAGGACCTGGGCGGTGACGATGAGACGACTCTCACCAAGGAATTCGATCGACCGTTGTTCGTCCATCACTATCCGGCCGACATCAAGTCTTTCTACATGGAACCTGATCCGAACGATCCGAAACTCGCGCTCTGTAACGACCTGCTGGCTCCGGAAGGGTACGGCGAGATTGTGGGTGGTTCACAACGCATCGCTGACCTGGAACTGCTTAAGAGACGGATTGCCGAACACAAATTGCCCGAGGAGGCGTTCGGCTGGTACATGGATCTGCGTCGCTACGGATCGGTGCCGCATAGCGGTTTCGGAATCGGACTCGAGCGTACGGTCGGTTGGATGTGCGGCATCGAACACGTCCGTGAGACGACGCCGTTCCCGCGCCTGCTGAACAGGATCAACCCCTGACAAATTCAATTCAACCTGTTTGAAATCACCTGATTTCAAACAGGTTGACCGGATTTTATGCCTAAAAAGAAGAGACAGCCGAAGAAGGATTTCACCGCCGTGGGCGTAGTCGCGGCATCTTTGATGGTCGTCGTAACCGTGTTTTTAGGCTGGAAAGCGGCTAATATGATCAATCCTCCGATGGGGGATATTAATGATACGACAACCGGATCCGATATCAGGCGGGCGTTCCTCGTCTATCGTTCGCATGAGGTGGTGGATCGCGGCAGCGAGGCCGGGCCCAATGATGACACGGTCGTCTACGATTTTTTCCGTTACCCGCTGGATGGTTCGGCCTCGGTTGGTGAGAGTCTCGCCAAAGAGGTCCGCGACGGCAATACATCTTCGGCCGGAGCGCCGTGGATGTCGAAGGTGTCCGATCGCGTCCTGCTCTTCGTCCGTCGAGCCGATGATTACCATGATGTGATATGGACCGATGTGTCGGGCAACGAACTGAAGAGCGCCGCCGATTCCCCGGGCTTCGTCTGGGGCGGACTGCCGACGAACGACGGTTCGAAGGTGGCATATCCGGACAGCGAGTCCCCGGACAGGATCATCGTCGAGGATAACGGCAGTCGTGCTCATTATACTGTTCCGGTTTCCGAAGGGGTGCGGTCCGTGCCGTTGGCCTGGAGTTCGGAAGCGACGACGCTGTTCGTCCGCACCGAACCTGTCGTCGAGGACGAAGGCGGTGAATTGATCGAGGGGCTCTGGCGAATCGATGTATCATCCCGATCTACGGAAGAGGTCAAGGCGGTCAGCGAACTCGGTCTGAAGCAACTGGATATCGATTCAGCGTCAGGAAGGCTGGTGGGCGTAACCTATCGTTGTGAAAGTCTGGACTTCTGCGGAACCGCGCCGTCAGCGCTCTACATGGTGGATACGCTGTCCGGCGAGAGCATAGAGATAATGTCGAGTGAATCGTATGTCTACGGTCAACCGAAATTCTCGCCGGACGGAACGCGGATAGCGTTCACCATCATCAATGGCGCTTCGGATGTTTGGGTCGCCGATGCGGATATCAGCGGCCATGAGCGCCGCGTCGTATCGGGATCCGTACTCGATTGGACCCCGGACGGTAATACACTGGTCGTTGACCGCGATAATGAACTGCAATTGGTATCGGTCAGCGACGGGACGGCCAGGTCCGTAACCAGGCGCTCCGGCAAGTATCCGGATCCGGATTTTCATGGAGTCGACTATGTCGGCATAATTCTAAAGAGATAGGACACGAAGTCAAGGAGTCCAGGAGACTAGAAGTCATATGGAAAAAACTTTCGTCAAAGACACGCCGGAGGGCGTGGGTAAGAAAATAACGGTCGCGGGTTGGGTGCATGCCCGCCGCGACATGGGCAAGATAATCTTCATCGATCTGCGCGACAGCACCGGTCTGCTTCAGGTCGTGTTTCCACCGAAGGATGCGGGACTGCTCGAGCAGGCGAACGCGCTCCGGCCGGAGTTCTGCATCGCCATCACCGGGACGGTCAACGAGCGTCCGGAGAAGATGCGGAACCCGAACATGAAGACCGGAGGAGTAGAGCTTTCAGCAGAAACACTGGAGGTCCTGAATGAGTCTAAAACGCCGCCTTTTGAAGTCGATAAGGACACGATGCCGATCAATGAAGAACTGCGGATGAAGCATCGCTATCTGGACTTGAGGAGCGATCGGATGCATCGCAATATCATGATTCGTGACAAGGTCGTCGGATATTGTCGTAGCTGGCTACGCGATAAGGGATTTCTGGAGATTGAGACGCCGATACTCACTAAGGGGACACCCGAAGGCGCGCGTGAGTACATCGTGCCGTCACGCATGCATCCCGGTCAGTTTTTCGTCCTGCCGCAATCGCCGCAGCAGTTCAAACAGCTGCTGATGGTCTCGGGTTTTGAGCGCTATTTCCAATTCGCGCGCTGTTTCCGTGACGAGGACCCGCGCGGTGACCGTCAGTTCGAGTTCACCCAGCTCGATCTGGAGATGTCGTTCGTCGATAAGGAAGAAGAGGTCATGGGGCTCATGGAGGAGCTGATGATTGCCATGGTCGAACAGGAATTTCCGGAGAAGCGCATCCAGAAGAAGCCGTTCCCGCGCATCACGTACGCCGAGTCGATGGAAAAGTACGGCAATGACAAGCCGGATCTTCGTGAGAACAAGGATGACGCGAACGAACTCGCTTTCGCTTGGGTGACCGACTTCCCGCTCTTCGAGCATTCAGATACCGAGGGCAGGTTGGTCTCGTCTCACCATCCGTTCACCGCACCTAAGGATGAGGATGTGGAATTACTCGACAGTGAACCGGGCAAGGCGCGGGCGAAGGCCTATGACTTGGTACTGAATGGTTACGAGGTCGGTGGTGGAAGCATCAGGATCCACAAGCGGGACCTACAGAACAAGATTTTTGAGTTGTTGGGACTGGAAAAAGAGGAAATCCAGAAGCGTTTCGGTCATATCCTGGAAGCGTTCGAATACGGAGCTCCACCGCATGGCGGTATCGCTCCCGGCATCGCCAGGCTCGTCATGATTCTGGCTGGTGAGCCGAACATCCGTGAAGTCATACCGTTCCCGAAGACCGGTGATGCCCGTTGTCCGTTGATGGGTGCTCCGTCCGACCTGCCGCCGAGTCGCCTCAAAGAAGCCAATATCACTACGGACATTTAAGTCCGTCAGTCCTTTAATCGATTTCATCTATGCCTAAGTCAAAGTCCAAATCAAAACCGGCCTCTAAAAAGATCCTGAAACATCTTGAGAAGCGCGGTGTCAAGTTCGAAGTCGTACCTCACAGGAAGGTCTTCACAGCATATGATCTGGCGCAGACCGCGGGTGCTAAACTGGATGAGATCGCCAAGACACTGCTCGTGAAAGTCGAATTGCCGCAGATGAAGAAGAAAGGTCAGTACTATGTCGTCGTCATGCCAGCGTCGTACAGTCTGGACATGAAGAAACTGAAGAAGGAGTTGAAGGCGAAGAAGGCCGAGTTGGCTCCGGAGAAGGTTATGAAGCGACTCGGTCTTGAGCCGGGCGCCGTGTCGCCGTTCGGCAGCGTGCGCGACCTCGGAGTGATCATGGACAAGAGCCTCGTGAAAGCGAAGCAGACCATCGTCGGCGCGGAGTCGTTCACCGAATCACTGCGCATGAAAGTCAAGGATCTGATCGCCATCGAGGCGCCGATAGTAGTGTCGATCGGCAAGAAAAATACGCTGAAACTACAGAAAAAAGTGCGAGCACGACGTGCGAGCACCGCGAGGTCCGCGAAGCGGGCCGCGGCGGCCCCGTCCAAGCGGAGAAAGCCCGCTAAGAAAGCCGCGCTGAAGAAACCTGCTAAACGCAAAGCCGCTCCGAAACGCAAGCCGGCTAAGAAGTCCGTAAAGAAAGCTGCCCCAAAGCGCAAAGCAGCAGTGAGGAAGGCTCCGACCAAGAGGAAACCGGCGATCAAGGCGCATAAGAGAAAGTAACCGCCCCTGATGTCATACACCGTAAAACTGGAACAGTTCGAAGGGCCTCTCCATGCGTTATTGCAGATGATCGAAACGGAGAAGCTCGATATCTCCGAGATATCGTTGGCCAAGGTGACCGATGGTTACTTGAATATGCTTCAGGACAATCCTGAATTGCCGCCGGAAGAGCTCGCCGACTTTCTTGTCGTCGCGTCGAAACTTCTGCTTATCAAGTCAAAGCTGTTGTTGCCGTTCCTGTATCCGGAGGAGGCAGAGGCGGAGAGTGAGGATCTCGAGTCGCAATTGCGGATCTACAAGGCCTACCTCGATGCGTCGAAGACGATCGAGAAGAGAGCGGCCGGACGACGTTTCCTGTATGTGCATGACAAGTTGCCGAAGACCGACATCGGATTTTCGCCGCCGAAAAGACTGACGACCGATCAGATGCGTGAGTTCTTCCTCGCCGTCGCCAAGCGGCTGGAACCGGTAGTGAAGACCGAGAAGAGGGTCATCGACAAGACCGTGTCATTGAACGAAAAGATACAGCAGATCAGGGCATTGTTCGCGCGGGCCAAGCGGGTCAGTTTCAAGACGCTCATGAAATCGTCTCGCTCGCGGATGGAGGTCATAGTCAGTTTTCTGGCCTTATTAGAGCTGGTCAAACAGAAGAACGTGGCCGTAACGCAGGGTGGGCAATTCGATGACATTTCAATCACAAGAGTCGAAACGGCAAAGGTAAAGGTTTGAGTCTATGTTGAACGCAAAGATAGAAAGTATCCTATTCGTGGCGGCGCGACCACTCGCGATCGTCAAGCTCGCGGAGATCTGCGGAGCGAAAAAAGCTGATATCACCAAGGTGGTCGACGAGTTGGCCGAAAGCTATAGTGAACGCGAGGCCGGCATCCGTCTGGTCCGTCATGGGGAGAGCGTCCAAATGGCGACGTCGGAGGGGTCGGCCGAGCTAGTGCGGGAATTTCTGAAAGACGAGACGACCGGAGAACTCACTAAGCCGTCACTGGAGACGTTGACCATCGTCGCGTATCGCGGACCGATGACCAAAGCCGAGATCGAACAGGTGCGCGGCGTGAACTGCAGCCTGATTCTCAGGAACTTGATGATGCGCGGTCTGGTGGAAGCGCAAGGTGAACACGGTAATCCGCTGACGGCTTACAGTGTGACGATGGATTTCCTGCGGTTTCTGGGCGTCTCTTCCGTTGAAGAATTGCCGGAGTACGAGACCCTGCGTTCTAACGAGAATGTGATGAGAGTGCTGAACGTAGGGGCAGAAGCGGGACCCACTCACGCTGAAGCTTCGGTGAGCAGGGAAGGCGCAGAAGTCAGAGAAAAGGAAACCGCGGAAGCGGATTAACTTATCAGAAAATGTTTGCGTTGCTTGTCGCGTTCACGTTCTACATGGCCTTCGCGCCGGTCCAGCCGGCGCTTTCAGCGATGGATTTAGGGCTGAAACAACAGTCTTTTTTGCCATTGGCATCCCGGTTCGAAAATGAGGGCGAAGACATCGTCGTGCCGGTCATGGAGGATCCCGCGAGAGTCGGAATCGAGACCACGGGGCGCGCCGCGACGGTCATAGACTGGCGCACCGGGCGCGCGTTGTTCCGGAAAGATGCCGATACGCCGCATCCTGTCGCATCGATCACCAAGTTGATGACCGCCCTTGTCGTCCTGGACTCGGGTGTGGCACTCGACGAGGTAATCGAGGTCTGGTCGTCGGACGCGAGGCCTGGGAATATTCCTTACATCGTTCCGGGTGAACGCATCAGAGTGGACGATCTGATGCACGCCAGCCTGATCGCGTCGGCGAACGGCGCCACGATAGCGCTCGCGCGGTCGACCGGGATGGATCTGGAGGATTTTGCCGGACGCATGAACGAGTTGGCGGTCGATATCGGCATGAGCAATGCGAATTTTGTCGAGCCGACCGGACTCGATTCAGGGAACGTGGCGAGTGCCCGCGATGTGGCTATCCTGATTCGGCATGCTTTGGAAAACGATATCGTCCGTGATATGACGCTCAAGGACAGCTACTCGTTCACTGCTGAAACCGGTTTGCACCACCGGTTGCGCAGCACGGACAGACTTCTCGATAGTCGAATTTCAGAGCCGCCATACGGGTTTTTAGGCGGAAAAACGGGATATCTGCCCGAGGCCGGATATTGTTTCGGAGCCGCGGCGCACAACGGAGACGGTGAGCGGGTGATTGCGGTCGTTCTGGGCGCGCCATCGAAGCAGGCGCGGTTCGACGAAGTCAGCGCGCTTATCTACTGGACCTTCGACGCGTACCACTGGCCTGATAGCAATTGAAAAGTATGACTGACGTATTGATTGTCATCGCGGTCGCCGCGCTTCCGATCGTCGAATTACGCGGCTCGATACCTTTAGCGATAGGAATCCTGGAGATGCCGCCGTTCGAGGCGGCCTTGTTGTCGGTCCTGGGTAATCTGATACCGATATTCCTGATTTATTGGTTCGGTAACGCATGGATCAAGTGGACCGCTCAGCGACAGGATCTGCTGCACAGAATTACGAAGAGGACCCTGCATCGCTCCCGCAAGGCTTTTGACAGCAAATACAGAAAATACGGCATGTTGGCACTGCCTCTGTTTGTAGCGATACCCTTACCGATGACAGGGGTGGTGACCGGGACGCTGGCGGCTTTCTTGTTCGGGATACCTCTGAGGAAGAGTTTTCCCCTGCTGGCGATTGGCGTGATTATCGCCGGAATGATCGTTACCGCGATGACCACAGGCGCTCTCTCATTCCTTGATTTCCTATTGGTCGTACCGGCTTAAGCTTGATTCAAAATTGTTATTGCGAGGCCGTAGGCCGAAGCAATCCCGTGGACTGAAGTGAGATGTCCGGGATTGCCGCGGTCGTTACGCTCCCTCGCAATGACAGGGTAGGGGTGTAATCGCCTTAAGCTTGACCCCGTTAGAAGTTTTCGGCATAGCAAGCACCCGGCAGGGCTAGGTATCGTGTTACCCAGCTCTGCATCGGTGCGTTCATACCGAATACTTCTAACGGGGTTGACGGCCTGAAGAATTTAGGCTATCCTAGTTACCACAGTCTTAAATAAGACTCCGCCGCGGGGTGGAGAAGTGGCATCTCGCGAGGCCCATAACCTCGAGATCCCGGGTTCGAATCCCGGCCCCGCAACCAGCCCGTCAAACGGGCTAAATCCGTTTGAGGGAACCAAAGATCCATCGCTGAATTGCGGTGGATTTTTGCATTCCGAGGGCTAGGCCCGTCTGACGGGCCACTTAGTCTCATTATAATTTGGAGTTATTTTTAGCCTTATCTAGCCCCGTTATCCACAGGTCACCCAAGCTTAAAAGGCCAAAATATGCTATAATATAGTTAGAAAAGAAACAATATAAAGCGAAAAAAAGAGCCAGAATATGCTCGCTTTCGCTCCATATCAAAAGCAAAACAAAGCCGCAAGGCCAATTATTTGGTTGATGACCGTTGTCTTATTGATGAACGGTTTTGTTTTTGCTCCGTCGGCGAACGCGGAATCTTTGGATGCCTACCGCTGGAGGATCGATGATGGTGATGAAATCAATGCGAGTTGGGCGGCCGACGAGAACACCACCGCCGACATTCCCCGCAATACGCATAAGCGCCTTCGCGTGGGGGTGTCGAACAGCGGTAGTGATACTGAGCTCCTCAAGAGCGCGGCTGAAGCGGCCGGAATAGGGGAGGATTTTCTGCGGGCGGGCTTCGTGGACGGCGGTTACGCCTATTTCGGCACCTACACTAAGCCCGGTCAGGTTATTAAGGTCGATTTAAGCACATTCACGCGAGTCGGATTACTGACGCTGTCGAGCGGAGACGATGAGATCGCGACCTCCGTCCTGGACGCGAGCGGTGCCACTCATTACGCCTATTTCGGCTGTAATACCAATCCCGGCAGGGTGGTTAAGGTCAATCTGGCGACATTTACCCGCACGGGAGCTATCGACCTGGGTTCAGGTGAGGATATGATCGCCTCATCCGCCATCGACACCAGTGCTGGTTACGTTTATTTCGGCACTTTCCAACAGCCGGCCAAGGTAGCCAAGGTCAACCTTTCGACTTTTACCCAGGTCGGTTCGGCATTAAGCCTGTCGGTCGGCGAGAATGACGCGGTTTCGATGGTTACGGATAGTACTGACCTGTATGTGGGAACCGCCACCGCACCTGGTAAGGTGGTCAAGGTCAGCCTATCGACATTTACGCGGACCGGCGCGCTCACTCTGAATGCCGGAGAGAGCGATTTGTACGGCGCGGTTATCGATACTTCATTGGGTTACGCCTATTTCAGCACGTTCACTTCTCCGGGTCAGGTCGTGCGCGTCGGGTTGTCGGGCTTCACGCACGGCGGGACGCTGACTTTCTACGCCGGGGAGAACTCGCCGATGGTGGCGGCGATAGACACCAGCGCCGCGACGCACTACGCCTACTTCGGCACGAGCACGAATCCGGGCATGGTGGTCAAGGTCAATCTGACCACCTGGGTCGAGGTCGGCACGGCGCTGACATTGAACAGCGACGAACCGCACCTGTACTCGGTCGCCATGGACAGCAGTGGCGGCCACGCGTATTTCGGTACCTTCTACGGCACGCCGGGCAAGATCGTGAAAGTCCAACTCTCGAACAACACCAGGATCGGATCGATCTCATATGGCAGTGGCGGTGAGAATCGGATCGTCGGAGCGGCGATCGACTCGACCGGCACCTACGCTTATTTCGGGACGGACACCATGCCGGGTAAGGTCATCAAGGTCCAGCTCTCCGACATGTCGGTCGTCGATTCGGTCACCCTGCAGTCGGCCGAGCGTGGCATCTGGTCGCTGGCTCTCGATGATGGCAATGGATATCTTTATGCCGGAACGAACACGATTCCGGGAAGGGTAGTCAAGATCAGGGTTTCGGACATGGCGCGTATCGGCGCGATTACGCTGAGTTCCGGAGAGGATATGTTGCGCGGCGCGGTCATCGACGAGTCGAGCGGATACGTCTACTTCGCGACTTACACCGCTCCGACTAAGGTGGTCAAGGTGAATATCAATACTTTCGGTCGCGACAGTGTCGTGACTTTCAACAGTGGCGAGGATTACAACTACGGTGCGGCCGCGATCGACACGGCGAACGGCTACGCCTACTTCGGGACCTACACGACTCCGGCCAGGGTGGTGCGCGTCGGTCTGTCACCGTTCGCGCGCGACTCGGTCGTTACGCTGAATTCCGGCGAGGACAAGGCGGCGCGGGCGGTCATCGATACATCGGGTGGTTATGCCTACTTCGGCATGGACACGGATCCGGCACGGATCGTGAAGGTGAACACGTCGACGTTCGGTCGTGACAGCGCCTTGACGCTCAATAGCGGCGAGAGTTACATCGGCGCGCTGGGTATGGATCCGGTCAACGGTTTCCTGTACGCGGCACCGTGGTGGAATTTTCCCGGTAACGTGGTCAAGGTGAAGATGAGCGATATGTCGCGCGTTAGTTCGCTGGCGCTTGATGCCGGCGAGAATCGGATATACGCGGCGGTGAGCGATGTCTCATCCGGTCATGTCTACTTCGCGACCTATACCAACCCAACGACGCTGTTCAAGATTTCCGTGACGCCGAAGTATCAGTTTCGGCTGGAGTACGCGTTGAAAGAAACGACCTGCGCGGCTGTTCCGTCATGGACGCAGGTACCGACTATCGAGACGACTGAACATTTCGCCATGTATCCGTCATCGAACGTGACGAACGGCGAACCGACGACGAATCTGGCCGGAGTCTCGGACGGCAATACCAATTTTCATCCGGGTGTCGTCATGACCAACAGTTCACAGACTCCGGAGATATCTCTTGGTGTGACGGAGTTCACTGAAGTGGAGTATTCGGTCGAGGCGACTGACTACGCGCAGGCCCAGCAGGCGTATTGTTTCCGGTTGACCGACGCCGGCACGCCGCTCGATTCGTACACCAACTACATCGACGCGACCGACCAGACCGAGGATCCGACGTTGAGTAACAGCGTTTTGCTGGATCGTCTTGCGGCGAGCGCCACTTCCGTCAATGTCCGCGTGGAGTTCACCCTTCAGAACACGTTGGACGGCACCTTGACCGTGACGTTCCCCGGCGCGTTTACGGTAACGGCGGCACCGACGAGCGGTAGCGGATGTCTTTCGGCTTTCGGTTATACGGCGACCACCATGTACGCCACGAAGACGAGTTGTTCCGGGGCCATCTACTTCACGGGTGGCACGGTCACGAACCCGAATACACCTGGCGCATATGAGATTACTTGGGTTAACGACGACCCGGGCGGGACGAGCGTATATATCACCGACGATGATCAAATCTCGGTCTCGTCGGATGTCGATCCGACCGTATCATTTAACATCGGCACGTCGACTTCCTGTGACGGGACGTTCTCCGGCAACGGCGGGACATTGGCGCTTGGTTCGCTCACGACATCTTCGGTAACCACGTCTGACGTGAGCGGTGTCAATCACATCTGCACCAGGTTATCGACCAACGCGTCCGCTGGCGCGATCGTGACGGCGACCTCCCTCTACGGCGCCCTCACTTCGACATCAGTCCCGGCCGACACGATAGATTCCGCGACAGCAACACTGGTCGCGGGCACCGAGGGGTACGGCATCTGTGTCGGCAGTGACGGCGCTCATACCGGAGAGGACTCCACGACTCCGGCCGGCGCCAGTCCTTCCGCCCAGAGTCCGTTCAGCAGTACATGTAACAGCACCACCCACAACGTCGGGGTACTGACTACCGGCACCCAGACCGTCTGGTCGATTTCCGGTCCTTCGCAGAACGCTTTCGCTCGCGTCTTCATGAAAGCGGCGATTGCGGGCGCGACTCCGGCGCATGATGACTACACCGATACTGTGACATTCATAGCTACTGCGACGTACTAATATATATGAAAGCGTGTGTCATACAATTTGGCCTGAACCTCGCCCGCACCACGCGGTCAGCTTTCACGCGCAAGAAATCGAGGAAACGCATCACGGGTCTCCTCGTCTTCACGCTCTTCACCAGCTATTTCTTCCTCAACGCTGTCCCGGTCGAGGCCACGACCTGTGCGACTACCGGTCTGGACATCACCATCGGTTCCGACTGTCAGTGGGATGCCGGGACTTACACTTTCACCGGCACTCTTACGATCAGCAATGGCGTCACGGCGACGGCGGGGAATGCCAGTTCCCCAGGTCTTGTCGTACTCGTCGTAGAGGATATCGACATTCAGGGTGTTCTCACCGCCGACAATCTCGGCAACACCATCGGCAACGGCACCGGACAGGGTGAAGACGACGCGACCAGTTCTTCCGGTGGGGGATATGGCGGCAACGGTGGTGACGGTGACACGACAACCACTGGCGGCGTCACATACGGCGACGTGACGACTCCGGACGATCTCGGTTCGGGTGGCGGAAACGACGGTGGCGCGGCCTCGGGCGGTGGAGCGTTCAAGCTCGACGCGAGCGGCACGGTGACGATCACCGGAACGGTCAGCGCCGACGGACAGACCGCCACTTCGGGTGACTCGGGCGGCGGCTCCGGCGGCTCGGTCTGGATCCAGGCCGGCACCATCGCCGGTTCGGGCGGTACCGTCACCGCGGACGGCGGCGCCGGTCTCTCGGACGGAGGTGGAGGTGGAGGCGGACGCATCGCTATCGAATACTCGGTCGACGACAGTTCAAGCTGGACCGAGCAGGCGTCCGGTGGCGCACGAGCGGCCACGAACGCCAGCTCCACCGGTGACGGTGGCGCGGGCTCGATCTGGATATACGACAACAGCGGCAACGGCGATCTCATCGTCGGAAACAACGACCGTGTCTACGGCAACTACACCGACCAGGTCACGACTTCGTCGCAGACCTATGACAACATCACCATCAAGGATGGAGCGGAGTATCGTGTTCCGAGTTCGTTCGATCTGACGCTCGGTTCTTCCGGATCGCTCACCGGAGGCGGCACCGAACAGTCGCGGATGACGGTCGTGTCGGGAGGTCAATTCGATATCGGTGTGGCCGCGTTCTCCCTGACCGCCCTCGATATCTATAACTCCGGTACTATCGCCACCGCGACCTCCCTTTCCCTCGAATCTGACGCGACCTTCACTTTTGACACCGACACCGGCACGTTCACCGCCGGACTTTCGACCGTGACGGTGAAGAGCGGCACGACATTCTCACAAGCCGGCACCACGACCCTGAACCTGACCACCATCGACATCCAGTCCGGTGCCACGCTCACCCACGAAGACAACTCGACCTCACCGGCCGCCAACGTCATCGACATATCGGCGACCACTATCACCGTGAACGGTACGCTCGATGCGGACAGCAAGGGATTTGATGTCGGCACCGGTCCCGGAGCCGGAGTCGACGCCGCTGACGCCGGTGGTGCCGGACATGGCGGTGACGGTGGTGACGGTGACGATGTAGCGGACACTGCGGGAACAGCTTACGACTCCATCAAGGAACCGGACGAACCCGGTTCCGGCGGTGGGATCGACAACACCGGCGCCGGAACCGGTGGTGGTGCGGCCAAGCTCTTCGCGTCCGGAACCTTTACTCTCGGCGGCATCATCACCGCGGACGGCGGCTCGGCGACCGCGAACGATTCCGGCGGTGGCTCCGGCGGTGCGGTATGGATCGACGCCGGAACGCTCGCTGGCACAGGCACCATCACTACGGACGGCGGGAACGGCAACAACGACGGTGGAGCTGGTTCCGGCGGACGCGTCTCCATCGTCTACGACACCGGAACGACCGCCAACTACGGCCTGCAGGCCTTCGGCGGAGATGCCGACACCGAACATTCCGGTCCATATGAGGATGGAGCCGCGGGTACTATCTATACGCGTCTTGTTGGTGAGAACGGAGAGTTGACTGTCGACAACAACGAGAAGGATGACGCTAATTATTCCAAACCGTTTGTCTTATCGACACTCACATTGAAGAAGATATATCTCAAGCGCGGTGCGTTGTTCAGGTTCCCGAACCTGTTCTCTTTCACACTGGAAAGCGGCGGAAGCGTCACGTCGACCGGAACGGAGAAGCCGACGTTAGCCCTGGACGACGGGGCGATCTTCAACGCCACCACCATATCGATGAGCGATTTCAAGTTTGAGCATGCTGGCACGTTCAACGCGACCACACTGACGTTGACGGACATGGAAGTCTATGAGGAAGACACGGCCCAGACTAATGGTGTGAACAATCTGATCATCGGCAGCGGCACCACCTATACCCTTTATGGCACAGGTACTCACACTTATGACACCGTTACTATACAATCCGGCGGTACACTCACTCACGGCGACAATTCAAGCGCAAAGACCAATGTCATAAATATTTCCGCGACTGAAATCGACGTCCAGTCTAACGGAACGATAAACGTCAGTGAGAGGGGTTATGATGGCGGGCAGGGTCCTGGTGTAGGTGACAATAATCTTGGTGGCGGTGGATACGGCGGTAAGGGCGGTAACCGACTGGGGGCTGGAGATTACGGCGGTCCCACATACGGTTCGGTGACCCAACCGGACGACCTGGGATCCGGTGGCGGATACGCATCATCGGTCTGTAGCATGGGTGGCGGTGCGGTAAAGCTCATAGCCACTGGCACGATAACTCTGGACGGTAGTATTACGACCGAGGGTGATGACAGCCACTGTATCGGTTCTCCGGGTGGTGCAGGTGGTTCAGTCTGGCTCGACGCCGGAACGCTGGCCGGGTCAGGCAGTATCAGCGTTGAAGGCGGAGATTACGGTAATAACGGCGGCGGTGGAGGTGGCGGAAGGATTGCCCTATATTACACGGGTGGTGACCCGAACGCCTATACATATTCGATGAAGGGTGGTGACGGAGCCGATAACTCAAGTCCCAACGAAGATGGCGGGGCCGGCACTTTATATATAAAGCAGGCTTCCGCTACGTACGGAGATTTGACTGTCGATGGCGGCGACCGTCCGTATACCAACTACACCGACCAGGTCACGACAGCCAGTCAGACTTACGACAACATCACCATTAAGAACGGGGCTAAGTACCGCGCTCGGAGCGGGTACACTCTCACTCTCGATACGGGCGGAAGCCTCTCCGGTTCCGGGGCGATCAACAGCGAGTTGATCGTGGAGAGCGGTGGCACGTTTACTCCGACCGGCGCGACCACTTTCACGTTTGATGACGTTGATTTTATTCATGAAGGTGCTCTATCCGTGGTTACCGACTTGATCCATACCAATAACACCTATACCGTCGATACCTCATCTGCGACGTTCAGCGCCGGGACTCCGGATATCGACGTCGGGACATCAGCCACGATGTCGATTGCCAGTACCAGTACTCTCACAGTCGGAACGTTGAACATTCTAAGCACCGGCACACTGACACACGAAGACAATTCAACGTCAAAGGTAAACGTCATTGATATATCGGCTTCATTGATAGATGTTCAGTCGGGCGGCACGGTTAATGTAAATGAGCTCGGCTTTGATGGCGGGCAGGGTCCTGGTGTAGGTGACAATAATCGTGGTGGCGGTGGATACGGCGGTAAGGGCGGTAACCGACTGGGGACTGGAGATTACGGCGGTCCCACATACGGTTCGGTGACCCAACCGGACGATTTCGGATCCGGTGGCGGTACTGTGTCGTCCACTTGCAGTATGGGTGGTGGCGCGGTCAAGCTCTTCGCTACCGGAACCATAACCCTGGATGGCAGTATTACGGCCGAGGGCGACGACAGTGCTTGTATCGGTTCTGGTGGAGGCGCCGGAGGCTCTGTCTGGATTCAGGCTGGCTCAGTAGCTGGCTCCGGCAGTATAAGTGTCGAGGGTGGAAATTACGGTAATAACGGCGGTGGTGGAGGTGGTGGACGTATCGCGATTTATTACACGGGCGGCAATCCGAACGCTTATACCCATTCGATGAAGGGTGGTGACGGAGCCGACAACTCGTCTGCTAACGAAGATGGCGGGGCCGGTACCTTATATATTAAGCAGGCTTCCGCTACGTACGGAGATTTGACTGTCGATGGCGGCGACCGTCCGTATACCAACTACACCGACCAGGTCACGACAGCCAGTCAGACCTACGACAACATCACCATTAAGGGGGGTGCGAAGTATAGGGTGAGGAGCGGTTACACCTTGACTCTGGATACAGGGGGCGGCCTGACCGGCGGGGGAACGCTGAACGGTGAGTTGGCGCTAGCCAGCGGCGGCACGTTGAATACGACAGGTGCCACGTCCTTCACGTTCAATGATGTCGATGTCACGCACGAGGGGGCGATCAATATCATCACTGATTTGACAGTCGTCGATTCCATATACACCGTCAATGCGGCTACGGCCACCTTCGGTGCGGGGACGCCGGACATCGACGTCGGCGCATCAGGCACGATGTCCGCCAGTGGTACCAGCACGTTAACGGTGGGCACCTTGAACGTCTTGAATACCGGGACTTTGACTCATGAAGATAATTCGAGCAGTAAGGTCAACGTTGTTGATATATCCGCAACCACGATCGATATTCAGTCAGGTGGTGTAGTCGATGTCGATGATAAAGGTTACGACGGTGCGCAGGGTCCAGGTTTGGGTATCGGTCCAGGCGGAGGTGGTGGTCATGGCGGAGTCGGTGGTGATAGGATCGGAGCCGCCGATTACGGTGGCCCGGTAAACGGTTCTGTGACTCAGCCGGACAGTCTCGGTACAGGTGGAGGAAGCAGTGTCTCTGGACTCAGTCAGGGTGGTGGCGCAGTCAAGCTCTTCGCGACAGGAACCATGACCCTGGACGGCACCATTACGGCAGACGGTAATGTCGGAGTGAGCTACACCATATCCGGCGGTGGTGCCGGTGGTTCGGTCTGGCTACAGGCCGCCACTCTCGCCGGATCGGGTGCTGTCTCCACTGAAGGGGGCAACAAGGGGAACAACGGCGGAGGCGGCGGAGGTGGACGCATAGCCGTTTACTACACCAGCGGTAATCCGAGTTCTTACACTTTTACGGTGAATGGTGGAGACGGCAACGATTCAGCGAGCACTACTGACGGTGGGGCTGGAACGATATATCTGAAGCAGGCATCAGCGACAAACGGCGACCTGACCATCGACGCGGGTGGTTATACTAGCGCGAACTATACCGATATCGGGACGTCTACTAGTCTGACATTCGATAATATTACTGTTTCCGATGGGGCGAAGTATCGGATACAGACCGGTGCGTCCCTGACGCTTGCTTCCGGCGGTAGTTTCACCGGTGGCGGAACACCGGAACCATCAATCACCGTCGACTCCGGCGGCACGCTGGATCTTTCGGAATCAAGCACTATCGATGACTGTGCCATAACGAATAACGGTACAGCGACGCTGGCCACGACATTCACCAACCAGAACGCGAACTGGATCAACACTGGGACGATCGCTGGGGTATCGGACTTCACCTGCACGAGCGGTAGTTGCACCAACAGCGGTAATTTCTCCGGCGGTCTGACGACTCTCACGGTCGGCAACTCCGGTAACTTCAGACAACAGTCGACCGCCGCGCTTTTCTCCGGCTCCGACCTCATTGTGGAAAATGGCGGAACGTTCACTCAAGAGAACACTACAACGATTGACGTCGGTACGGTCTGGATCAAGACTGGCGGAACGTTGACACACTCCGATAACTCGACATCCAAAGCTGCGGTCATCGACATCACGGCGGTCACCGTCAACATTGAGTCCGGCGCGACCGTGACCGGTGATGCGCTCGGTTTCGATGAGAGCCTCGGGACCGGCCAGGGTGACGATGATGCGACCAGCGCCGGTGGCGGAGGATACGGCGGCGCGGGCGGAAACGGTTCCGGCGCGGCGACCGGAGGTTCCACGTACGGCACCCAGACCGCTCCGGACGATCTCGGTTCCGGTGGTGGTACTGACACCAGTTCCGGTACAGACTACGGCGGCTCGGGTGGCGGCGCCATCAAGATCATCGCGACCGGGACCTTCACCGTGAACGGTACTATCACCATGGACGGTCAGAACAGTCCGTCAAGTGACGGTGGTGGTGGCTCGGGAGGAAGTATCTGGTTGGAGGCCGACACCTTCAACGGTACTTGCGAAGGGGTCGGCGCGAACGGCGGTACGTCAGTCGACGGTGGTGGCGGTGGTGGCGGACGCGTCCGTATCGCGTACTTCACCGATTCCATGACCTGCACGCCGACCGCGACCGGTGGAGTCAGCACCAACACCAACAACGGATCGGACGGCGTGGTCACTGAAGTTTTGAACGCCCCGACGATCGATTCCTTCTACGCCAGCCCCAGCGATCCCACCACCGACGATCCGGTCACGATTTACTCTCAGGCCTCGTACTCCGGTGACGTCAAGAAGATCGAACTCTGGCTCGACGGCACGATCGGCGTCGACGATCCGATCAGGGTCTGTAATTTCTCTCCGGCCGGCAGTCCCGAGAATTGTAACCATAACCTCGGCACCCTCTCGGCCGGCAATCACACCATGGCGGTTCGCGCCACGGGTGACGACGATTCGACCGCTACCGACACCGGCAGTTTCGACGTCGCCGGTGAGACCACGGACAACCAGATATCACTTTCCCGTCTCGCCGTCAGTGAGACCAACGTCGACTTCGCTCTGACCTTTACCCTCACGGGAACCGACACCGGCACCTTGACCGTCACTTTCCCGGGAGATTTCACCGTGACCTCGGCCGGCGACGATCCAGGCTCGGACGATTGTCTGACCAACTTCAGCTATACCGCGACCACCCTGGTCGCCACGAAGACCTCATGCTCCGGAGCGATCACCCTCGGAGGCGCGACCGTCACCAACCCGGCTACACCAGGCGCCTACACCATCAGCTGGACCAACGACAACGGCAGTGGTGAGGTCTATATCGTCGACGATGATCAGGTCTCGGTATCCTCTGACGTCGATCCGACGCTTTCCTTCAATGTCGGGACCAGCACATCCTGCGACGGCACCTACTCCGGCAACGGTGGGACGCTTGCTCTCGGTTCTCTCACCACTGCTTCAGTCACCACCTCCGACGTCTCCGGCGTCAACCATGTCTGTACGAGAGTCACCACGAACGCCACCAACGGCGCCGCGGTCACGGTTCGCGCCTTCTACGGAGCGCTCACTTCCACTTCGGTCCCGGCCGACACCATCAACTCATCCACCGCCACCCTCTCCGCCGGTTCTGAGGGATTTGGCATCTGCGTCGGCTCGGACGGGGGGCACACCGGCCTCGACGCGACCACTCCGACCGGCGCCAGCCCCACGGCCCAGAGTCCGTTCAGCTCCACCTGCAACACCACCACTCACAACGTCGGCGCGCTCACCACATCAACCCAGTCACTCTGGACCCTCTCCGGAGCCTCCCAGAACGCCTTCGCCCGCATCTTCATCAAGGCGGCAATCGCCTCCGACACTCCGGCCCACGCTGACTACACCGAGACTGTGACGTTCATCGCGACGGCGACGTACTAATTCCCTACTATATAGAAGACGGCTTTAAGGGCCGTCTTTTTGTGTTTAAATACACAAAAACCCCCTTCTAGGGAGTTTTTGTAATGGTAGCGAGGGCGGGACTTGAACCCGCGGCCTAAGGCTTATGAGTCCTTCGCTCTAACCAACTGAGCTACCTCGCCACGTATTTGATATGATTTTGTTTTTGGGCTTATGAGTCTGCCCCCCCAATTCGTACTCTGACCTGTCCCCCGAAGCTTCAGCGAAGGGGGAAGCTACCTCGCCATAGATTGATTGTTGACGTTGCCATGATAGCAGAATTTCATGATTTAGCAAGCCTTGAGAGAGGGAGAAAGTTTATAGAAGCACAGAAGCCGGCTTCTG
>JAYEJB010000028.1:0-14910 GCA_034716415.1 Patescibacteria group bacterium | reverse complement strand
CCCACCCTGTCATTGCGAGGAGCGGAGCGACGCGGCAATCCCGTCCCCCACCCTGTCATTGCGAGGACCCCGGCCCGCGAGCCGGGGGACGCGGCAATCCCGTCCCCCACCCTGTCATTGCGAGGAGCGAAGCGACGCGGCAATCCCGTCGGAAATGAGCTGGATTGCCAAGCAGGGCTTCAATGTTATATAAAGTAGACGCGCCCGGGTGGTGGAATGGTAGACACGAGGGACTTAAAATCCCTTAGCCGCAAGGCTGTGTGGGTTCGACTCCCACCCTGGGCACCATCATAAGACGACCGCATCACTGCGTTCGTCTTTTGTAATATGGCTATATTGAGATGTTTCTTGCCCCCATCATGGAACCATGATAGAAAACGCGCATATGAATATCTACATCGATGAATCGGGAAACCTAGGATCACAAGGACGGTTCTTCGTAATTGCTTGTCTGATTCCGCATAACCACAAACGAATCACCAATATCGTGCGGCGTGCGCGCAAGAAGAACGGTAGTATAAAACCACTAGAGGAACTCAAGGGCCGTGAAATGACCTTTCCGCAGCGGCAAGACTTTCTTAATCGCCTCACCGCAAAAAAAGACTTCGAATTCGCCTACATCGTCGCGGATAAGAACCACCTGAAGCCCGAACTCGTAGCCAACAAGCACATTTGCTTCAACTACCTGACGGCTCACCTTCTCAAGTCAATCATTAAATCAACCAACGAGGACATCACGATCGCCTGTGACACCCGAAATATCAAGGTCACGTCAGGCAAGGCACTGCAGGAGTACCTCCAGCTGAAGGCGTGGACAGAGTGGGGATTCGGCCATGATCTGTCGTTAAGTTATCATGACTCTTTCTCCAGCCCGCATATCCAAACGGCCGACGTGATATCGAATACTGTGCTCGGACGGTACGGCTATCTTAAGGGTCATTTCTATCGCATCCTGAATCCCCACAGGAGGCACGGCATCAAATTTCCCTATGACTCATTCGGAGCTTGATGGATCAGCGAATTCGATTGACAAATCCGGACAAATCATGCTATATTGAAAGTGATGTAAATCTTGCGTGGAGCCCGATGGGTAAGTGTCGTATTCCGGCACCGAAGCGTAAGTGGTCAGAAGTGTCCCTGCGGGGACGCTTTTCATTTGTAGAATATACGCGACAGGACGGTATCGGAGTTGACACCCGCCACCTGTGGCGATAAAATGGCAAGCCCTTTGAAAGGAGAGATCGATGAAGAAGCGCGTAGAAATGAAGGCCACCTTGGAACTCCACGATAGCGGCCAATGGGTGTTGAAGCTCCACGCAGACTCTACCGAAAGTGCTGCCGCGACAGACGCCATGCTGAATGACTTCGGCGTCAATCGTGACCATATGCACATCCTCGTCCTTAGCTTGTCCAGTCGGGAGATGTCAGACGGCGAAACCGTGATATCCTTCAACGTGGACGAGGGTCCCGACATCGTCGGACGGCAGTCAGAGATCAGGAAGCTGCGACTCTGGAAACCGTGACTTGACGTACACCGCTCACCTCCCGGATGATTTTTTCTTCCTCGCGTGGGCAACGGCGGCCTCGGGGGGGTTGAGTGCGATAGTATCCAACTTCAGGAAAGGAGTGACAGATGACAGAGGAGAACGGACCGCGACTTTCACAGGAGGAGCACGAGCGCCTGCTTGGAGAGGCCATGGGGGGCGTAGAGGCCATGCACTTCTTCGGACAGTTCCACCATCAGTGCGGAAGGGTGGTCGGTGAGGATCAGGTGATCAAGGTCATCGAAGCGAGAGGGCCGTCGAAGGTGAGCGAGGAGACACTCGAGCTGTTCGGTGTCACCGCCGACGAGAAGTGTATCCTGGTCACGTGGGTTCCCGCGGCCACCGTCTACGAGAAGGGCGATGAAGTCGTAAAGACTTCGGTGAACTGGAAAATCACCAAGCCCCGCGTGGCAGGGACCGATCCCAGCCAGATCCCGCCGGAGAACGAACTTCACGACTTCCCCGACGAGTACATGGGCCTTCCGGTCATGTACGCAGGGGGCGAGTACCCCTACTACGACGTGGAGTTCCCCGAGGACAACGAAGACGAGTAGCTCCTCACGATACCATCTTCGAGGCCCCTCCCCGAACCGCCAGGTTCACGGGAGGCGGCCGCTTTTTTTCGCCTCAATTATTCATACTATACGTGAACCCGCCAAAGCCGGACGGCAACGGCGGGTTATCTCGCTTGACGACAATCATGCATTTCCGACATAATTCAATCGTGCTACACGGCACTGGGGCTCGTAGGGGCTCGTACGGGTCGTTCCATCACGGAACGGCCCACTTTTTTTTACCTCCCCCATCATATAAACTGACCTCAGGAGGGACGGCTGAAAATAAGGCGAAACTATGGAAAATCTGCCCGAAAACCAGAAACACGAGCACTTGCTGACCCCGAACCTCGAGAAGAACGAGGGTGGTTTCGATAACGCGTTGCGTCCTAAACGCCTTGAGGAATTCGTCGGCCAGCCCAAACTCAAGGAAAATCTCGATATCTTCATCGAGGCGGCCAAGAAGCGCGGCGAACCAGTCGAACATGTCCTGCTATACGGCCCGCCTGGACTCGGCAAGACTACGCTCGCGCACATCATCGCCGGCGAGGTCGGCACGAACATCCGCACCACTTCCGGTCCGGCTCTGGAACGCGTCGGCGACATCGCGGCGATCCTCACCAACCTCGAACCGAACGACATCCTGTTCGTCGACGAGATCCACCGCATGAACAAAGTCATCGAGGAGGTGCTCTATCCGGCGATGGAAGAGTTCGCGCTCGACATCGTCATCGGTAAGGGTCCGTCCGCGCGCACGGTGCGGCTTGATATCCCGCCGTTCACCCTGATCGGCGCGACCACGCGGCTGTCACTCATCTCCGCGCCGCTCCGCGACCGCTTCGGCGCCACCTATAAGCTAGGCTTCTACACCACAGACGACCTGTCGCAGATCCTGAAACGAAATGCGTCAGTGTTGAACACGGAGATGAACGAAGACGCTTCACATGTCGTGGCATCATGCTCCCGCGGCACGCCACGTATCGCCAACCGCCTACTGAAACGCGTGCGCGACTTCGCAGACGTGAAGGCCGACGGTCACATCGATACCAAAGTCGCGAAGACCGCGCTCAACATGCTCGAAATCGACAAGCATGGGCTAGATAACGCTGACCGAGGTATACTGGAGACGATAATCAAAAAGTTCAGCGGTGGACCGGTCGGAGTGCAGACTTTAGCCGCCGCGGTATCCGAAGAACCCGACACTATCGAGCTTGTCCACGAACCGTTCCTGATACAGTTGGGTTTCCTGCGCCGCACGCCGCGCGGACGCGAGGCGACCGAACGCGCCTATGAACATCTCGGTATCAAGATGCCCGACAAATCGCGGCATTCGCCGGATAAACCCTTCGACCCGGCTCAGGACAGGCAGATGTCCATGACGAAATAATCTATGTCATTCTCTCTCGGTCTACTACTCATCCCATACTTCATCGCGGTCGGCGGCTTCCTGCTGTTCGCGGCATTGAATGTCTACCACCTCATCACCTACGGCGCGACCACAAGGACAAGCTTCCTATTCACTTTCGGCTTCCTGGCCGGCTCGGTACTCATCGCCTACGCCAGCTGGTGGTTCCTGCACGACATCGACTGGGCGCGGGAGATCACCTTCCAGCTGATGCAGACCGGGGCTATCGAACAGTTCTGACGCGAAACTTATGCATATCGATGAATTGATCCACAAAAAACCCGAGGAGAAAGTGATTTTCTACCTGCGCCGACACATCATCGTGTTCATCGGCGGCATGTTGCTCATTTCGCTAATGGCGATCATCCCGATCGGAGCGTACTTCGGCGTGATGAAGTACTACCCACAACTGTTCCAGCGTGAACTCATCGGCCCTGCGATAATGCTCGCCGCAAGTGCCTATTACTTCTGGGTCCTGTTGTTCTTCTTCGCGAACTTCGTGGACTACTACCTGGACGCCTGGGTAGTAACGAACGACCGCATCCTCAACATCGAGCAGAAAGGACTCTTCAACCGGACGGTCTCCGAGCTGGACCTGCTTAATATCCAGGATATAACCTCCGAGATTCATGGCGTGTTCCCGTTCTTCTTCGGCTACGGAAACGTGCAGATCCAGACCGCGGCCGAGCAAGGACGCTTCGTGTTCGAACAGATTCCCAAACCCGAAGAGGTCCGCAAACGATTGCTGACACTGGTCGAAGAAGAACAGAAAAAGATACGCAGTGTGAACCGCAAGGCCGAAGAGATACAGGCGCTGAAGGACTGACCACAAACGAAAAATCCGCGACGCACGCGGGTTTTTTGATTAGGGCCTGGCCCCAATTAAGCCTGAGTGGGGACACCTCTCTATAACCGACGATTTAATTTGGGAACTGTCCCCGATAAGGCTGACGAGGGGACACTTCTCGTGGGGCCTGGCCCCAGTTAAGCCTGAGTGGGGACACCTCTCTATTGCCACCGATGATTGTCCCAGGCCCATCTGGCCGCCCTCTCGGCATCTTCGAACAACTGCGTCTTGGTATCCGAACCCAGCACCACCACCAGCACCGGTTTCTGTCGCGCATCCTGTAGCTGGACGACAAGATTCCATTTGGATTCGTGCAGATAGCCGGTCTTGCCGCCGAATACGTACAGCCCGTTATCCTCATCGGTCAGCAAGCCATTCGTATTCCTGATGGTGTGCTCCCCGGTGCTCGCCTCGAAAGTATATTCCGCGGTCGAGCACATCTTCCGCACCTCGAAACGTTCCATGGCCTCGAGCACCAGCGCCGCTATCTCCCGTGCAGTCGAGACGTTACTGACATCCAGCCCGGATGGATCGGCGAAATTCGTGTTAGACAGACCGAACTCGATCGCTTTCGCGTTCATGCTGTCAACGAACGTGCTGACACTGCCCGCGCCGGACACGCGCGCTATCGCATGCGCCGCGTTATTGGCCGAACCCACCAGCATCGAGTACATCATATCCTCGAAAGTCATCGTCGCGCCGACCGGAACCCGCAGACGCGCGCCGCCGATCTCATCCAGCCGCAACAACGATACTCGTGTCGCGAACGCCGTGCCGCCATCGACCGCCACCACCCCGGTCATCAGCTTGGCTATCGACGCTGTCGGACGCAAAACATCCGCATTCACGGACGCGAGCACCTTCCTGGTCGGGGCATCTATCGCGAAAACAGCGTCAGCGGTCACGCTCGTCGGATTGAACGAAGCGGCAGATGTCCTGACCGGCGCCATGCCGCCACTGCGCTCAACCAGAGAACGCGGCGTAGATTGAAGCGCCGCCGCACCCCCGGACAAGACTCGTCGCGCCTGCTCCGTCCCGTACCACCACAACGCATCATGTTCCCGATGACCATACTTGGCAGCCCAGTCCTCCAGATTATCGAGTCCGATCGTCCTATCCGACCTGGCTGGCAACCAACTGACAGAATCGAACAGTGATTGTAGATCGCCGCGCTTCCCATAAACGCCCTTGAGCAAATTCCGCGCCTGCGATAATGACCCATCTGACGAAACGACGAGCGGACTCCCCTGCGTCTCTTCCGGCTGTGGCGAAAGTTGCGGTGATGGGACTGATATTCCACTGCGCCATTCGAACGAATCCCATACTCGCCGTGCTACCAGAGCGGCCTCGTCGAACAGCTTGTCGCTGCTCTCCGAACCCAAGAGTACGATGACGAGTGGCTTCTCCCGTCCGGCCGCGTCTTTCATCTTCACCGCGACATTCCAGCCGGACGACGGCAGATATCCGACTTTGCCACCCAACACATACAGCCCGTTATCGGGATCGGTCAGCAGGACGTTGGTGTTCGTGACCGGGAAGGACCCACCGGAGTAACTGACGGTGCGCCTCGTCGTCGTTGTTATGCGTCGGATATCACGCAACTCCAACGCTTCAATCAGGAGCGCGGCGACATCGCGCGCGGTCGAGACATTACCTGAATCCAGACCGGACGGATCGGTGAACGTCGTTCCGGCCAGACCGAGTGACTGTGCTTTTGCGTTCATGGCGGTGACGAAACCATCAGACGACGCGGTGCGCGCCACGGCCTCCGCCGCATTGTTGGCCGGTCCGGCGAGCATCGAAAAAAGCAGATCATCGACAGTGAACTCCGTGCCGGCCGGAACCGCCAGTCTCGCCCCCCCGACTTCATCCGCCGCGGTCAGCGCCACCTTCCTGTCCAATGACAACCCCGCATCCAGAGCGACCATCGCCGTCATCAACTTGGCGACCGACGCAGTCGGACGTACAGTATCGACATTCTTCTCATACATGACGCGACGCGAATCGAAATCCAAAACCAGTATGGAATCAGCGGTGACAGCAGACAGATCCGGTCCCGCGACCGGACACACCGGAGACGACGTGGTCGGTCGAACCGCTAACGCACGCGGTGCTGATGGCACATCGGCGGTCGAACTTCCCTGTTTCGCGGCATCGGTCCCGTACCACCACAACTCGCCGTGTTCCTTATATCCGTATTGTCGCGCCCAATCCTCCAGATCGACGATTCCGGTAGTACGGGCATCGTGCTTGGCGACCCAGCTGTTGAAGTCGAACAAAGATCGCAGATCGGCTCGCGTTTCGAGGACAGCCCTCAGCTCGACTCGCGCCTGCAGCAACGCGTCGCTTTCAGCGCGGACGATTCCCGGAACCAGAAATATGGCCGCTACAATGACGACACATAACGCGAATGATTTTTTAGGTATTACTGCCATTGCTTACATTCTAAAACCTGGAGCCGATAACTCCAAGTTTGGGGAGAGCGGGGAGAGCGGGGAGAGCGGGGAGAGCGGGGAGAGCGGGAGGAGAAACCAAAGACCGTGCTGCGCACGGTCTTTGGTTTCTCTATCTTTAAAATCTTTTCCCGCCACGCCGCTTACGAGCGACGTGGCCCGCTAGTTCAGCGCCGTGCCCGGCGCCGTGCCCGGCGAATGCCGGGAATGCCGGGATGCCGGGTGATTCCCGCTAGTTCGCAAAGCGGACGGTTCCCGCTAGCCCGGCAAACCGGGCGATCCCCGCTCTCCCTCAATACGCCCGCTGTATCTGCGTTCCCGTGTAGTAGTGCTGAAGAATCTGCGTCCAAGACGCCCCATCTTTAGCCCGACCCAGCGCGTCCAAAGCCGACATGCCGACTCCGTGGCCCCAAAGCGTCCTACCTTGATCATACGGCGCGGGCACCGACACCAACCATGGCTTGTGTGAACCGCCCCAAACTTCGGTCCAGGCACGCGTCCGCCCGTCCGAACGCGAGAAGTACGGCGTCACCACCAACTCGTTGTTATATGTAACCATCGAACCGCGCGTCTCTTCGACCGCGCGCACCACGTTCGGCCGCACCAACTCCGATACATAGCCCTTATACACCTGATCACCGGCGGTCGTATTCACATCGTGATACTCGGACTTATGCTTGCCGCCGATCGACAGCACGAACAGCGCGTAAGTCCGCGCCGCGCTGACGAGCGCCTTCTGGTATTCGAAGTGGGAACCGTTCGACGTCTCGGCCAGGCCGCGTATGTAATCCTCCATGGGCAGTTCCTCCAGTACCCACAACCGTCCGGTCGAACGCATATAGTGTACCGCCAGGTCACCGCGGAACTTGTTGAAGTTCACGCTCCGGTCCCAGGCCGCGCGATTCTCATAACTCGATATCTCGAAGATATTATTGCGCATGTCGTCCGGCCGCAGATGCACGTGGTAGTTCGAAGTATAGGTATAAGTCCCGTTCCGGACGGTGTAGACCAACGTGCTGAAGTCGAACGTCACCGTCGTCACGCCGGATAGACGTTTGACCGGCTGATGGTTCCGTCCGTCGACGAGCTGATACGTTTCGGTGGATGAAACGGTGACCGGCGCGGTCGTGGTGAGGAGCCCGACCACGATGTTCGGACCGCGGTCGCCGGACGCGGCGAACTCGTTCGTGGTATTCGTCGATACGTTCGCCGGAACCGAACCCTGTTTGACCTCGATCGGTATATCGACCGTACCGCCTTCGATGGGTCGATCGCCCGCGTACAACGCGAACCGCGCCAGATACGTTCCGCCGTACTGCGGCGCTTTCATCTTGAGATTGAAGAACGCCAACTGACCGGAATCTATGCGGTCCTGCAACATCGCCGAAGCCATGTTGCTGTTCCACGATACGTCACGGAACGAATACGCGTTACCCTCCAGCGCCATCAGCCGCACCGGTTCATTACCGTACTTGACCCACGGAAGCGTACCGACGTTCTTAAACGCAATGCGGAGCTCCTGTACTTGTCCCGGATCCAAGGTCGGTCGATCCGTATTAGACGCCATCCTGACCGCGGCATAACCACCAGCGGGAAGATTGGAGAGGAGAGCAGAAGCAGGAGAAGGAGCAGAAGAAGTCGTACTTGGCCCGCTCACATTGATGACCACCGTAAACTTGCCGCCCGGAATCCAAGTCAGGTCTTCGGCGGCGAGGTGGAAAGTCTCGCGATAGACACCTGGTGTCGTCGGCGCCTTCAGACGCATCTTCACCTCCCCCATCTGTCCCGGCGGGGTCACCTGCGTCGAGATACGCGCCGGTTGATTGTATCGGTACCAGGACACGTCCTCGAAATCGCTCTTTCGATACTTCGGGTCATACGTGTAGACGGACACGTAGTTACGCGCGCTGGGATACCAGGTCGCGCTACCGGTGTTCCTGAAACCCATCGTCAATGTCACTATCTCTCCCGGCGCCATGTTAATCTCCTTCGGTGAACGATAGACCTCCTGTGCCGAATATGATCCCGTGGACACGGAAGACGACGATGCGGTCGTGATAGATGAAGCGACCGGTGCCGATCGACTGACGCGAATCTGCACGGTGAACTCGCCGCCCGGAATCCAGGCCAGATCTTCGGCGGCAAGATGGAAAGTCTCGGAATATGTCCCCTCCTGACTCGGCGCGCGCAGACGGAACCTGAACATGCCGAGCTGTCCGGGATGCACTTCACCGCCGATCTTCGCGGGCTGGACATCCTTGTACCAGGAAACGTCACGGAACGCGCTCTGCCGATATTTCGGACCGTAAGTATAGACCGAAACGAAACGATCTCCGTCCGTCCGCCAGACCGACGACCCGGTATTCTTGAAACTCATGGTGAAATCAGCGATCTGCCCGGGCGCCAATTCCACGACCTGCGCTGAACGAATCATTTCCTGAGCCTCGTAGCCGTAAGTCGCCGCCTCCGCGTCAACCGCCCAAAGCAGTAAAAACACCGCAACAAAGACAAAAAAACCCGACAACTTCCTCCGGAAGGACCGGGTTCTGCTCTTTGACGGACAATCGGCCGTCCCGAAGGCGGCCTGGACTGGAATCCTGATGTATCGCTCGACACGCATATTTATTTCTATTTTTTCCGGATCACAGCCTTCTCTATCTATATTTTACCATATTTTAGCCTCGTTTTCAACCGGATTGGCAGAGAGGAGAACATGCTATACTTTGAATCAGTACCAGATAGCCTGGTTATTTTTTCATCATGTCGATCAAACGCAGCATAGCAGGCAACACCGCCTTTCAGATGGGCGGTAAAGTCGTGGCCACGGGCCTCGGCCTGTTGACGGTCGGCATCATGACGCGCTACCTCGGCACCGACGGGTACGGTCAGTTCATCATCGTGCTGACCTTCCTACAGTTCTTCGCGATCGCCGCGGGGTTCGGTCTACCGCTGACGATGACACGCCTCATTTCGCGCGAAGGCGCGGACGAACGACGATTGGTCTCGAACATCTTTGCGATGCGGCTGGTGTCCGGACTCGTCATCTTCGCCGCTGCGCCGCTCGTGGCGCTCGCCTTCCCCTACCCGCACGCGGTCAAGATCGGCATCGCCGTCGGCACGTTCTCTTTCCTGGCGCTCGCGCTATCGGAGACGATCAAAGGGATCATGCAGAAGCACCTGACGACCTGGAAATCATCGATCTCGGAGATGACCAGCCGCTTGATCATGTTCGGTTGTGTCGCCGGGGCAGTGGCATCGGGCTTCGGCCTGCTGGCGTTCGTCGCCGCGCTCGCTGTCAGCAACGTCGTACAGTTCGCGATGACCTACGCGTTCGCCAGGAAGCACGGTCCGATCGGCCTGAAATTCGAGCGTCCGGTCTGGAAAAAGACGCTCATCGAGACCTGGCCGATCGGCGTCAGCATCCTCTTCAACCTCATCTACCTGAAAGGCGACATCGTCATCATGTCCGTGATGCGCACGCAGTCCGAAGTCGGACTTTACGGCGCCGCGTACAAAGTGCTCGACGTCATCACCGTCGTGCCGTACATCTTCATGGGCCTCGCACTGCCGCTCTTGACCCGGGCCTGGTCGAACGACGACTTCGCCGGATTCCGCCGCAAACTTTCGATGTCGTTCGACTTCCTGGCGATGATCGCCGTGCCGCTATTGTTCGGTGGTATTGCGGTCTCCTCGGACCTGATGGCGCTCATCGCCGGCGAGGATTTCCGCGCGTCAGGCATCTATGTGGCCATACTGATGGTCGGCGCGCTCGCCGTATACTGGCAGTCGCTCTACGCGCACGCTTTCGTGGCCATGGGCAGACAACGGGACTTCATCTGGATCTACGCCGCGAACGCCGCGCTGTCACTCGCTCTCTACATCGTGCTCATCGGCAGATACGGCGGACTGGGCGCGGCCGCGGTGACCGCGCTCGGTGAACTGTTCGTCGCCACGGCGACGACGGTGTTGGTGACACGGATGACGAAGTTCAGACCGAACCTGGTGCGCCTTTCGAAGATAATGATCGCCTGCACCGCGATGTTCGCGGTCCTGATACTTGTCCCGCAACTGCATGTCCTGTTGAGGGTCGTGCTCGGAGCGGCGACATATTCAGTGGCTCTCCTGGCGCTCGGCGGAGTCCCGATGGAGGCGGTGCGATCGGTCCTCGCACGTCCGAATGACAAGAATTAAACCGTTTGGTTGAGATAAATAAATGACGCTCAGATAGCGGGAAAAGCGGGAATCACGGCCTTCGGCCGTTAGCGGGGATCGTCCGCTTCGCGGACTAGCGGGGAAAGGGATATTTTTTATCTCTCCCCGCTATCCCCGCTATCTGCTTGCCGACAGGCAGGTCCCCGCTATCCCCGCTTGCCCCATATGGATCCAGCCACCACATTCGCCGTAATCGCCGCACTGCTGTTCTTCTCGCTATGCGTCTTAGACCGCAAGCTCGCACTGGCGGTGTTCTGTGCATTGCTTCCCGTCTACCTGATCCGATTCACGATCACACTCCCGTTCGGACCGCTCGACGGATTGCCGACCACGCTGTTGGAGATTTTCTTCGTCGTGCTGTTCCTGTCTTGGTTGCTGTTTGGAAAGGAAGGGCAGAAGGGGCAGAAAGTAGGTTTATGCGTGTGGTTGCCTGGGATTACGCTTTTACTGATAGGCTCGGTAGTCGGTGTATTGGTGTCCCCTGATCCGATCGCCGCGCTCGGCGTATGGCGCGCGTATTTCCTGGAGCCGGTCCTGTTCTTCGTCATGTTCACGGACATGGTCCGTGACGCGTCGACAAGGCGCATGGTCCTGGGTGCGCTCGGCATCTCAATCTCGGTCATCGGCATCTCGGCCGTCTATCAGAAAGTGACCGGCTTCGGCATCCCGAATCCGGTCTGGGTGCCGGAGGAGGTGCGCCGGGTGACGAGTTTCTTCGGCTTCCCGAACGGTGTCGGCCTCATCGCCGCGCCGATTACGGTGCTCATGGCGGGGTGGACCGTTTCGTCGACAAGAAAAGACGGCGCGTTCCGCAACCTGACGGTGTTCCTGCTGGGCGGAATGGCCGCGGTACTCGGCGTGCTGTCGGTGCTGTTCGCGGTCTCCGAAGGCGCGATGCTCGGTGTGGCGGCCGGCCTGCTGGTGTTCGGTCTGTTGTACCGTCCGCTTCGGAAAGCGGCGCTCATCGTACTGATCGCGGCGTGCGCGCTTACTATATTCTATAAGCCGCTCACCGATTACACATCACTGATGCTTTCGATGCGCGACGACTCGTGGCATGTCCGCCAGATCGTCTGGCAGGAATCACTCGACATGCTCTACGACCGTCCGATCATGGGTGCCGGACTCGCGGGCTACCAGACCGCGCTCGAGCCGTACCACGAAGCGAAACACATCGAGATCTTCATGTACCCGCACAACTTCCTGCTGAACTTCTGGTCCGAGACCGGCATCATCGGCCTGGCCGGATTCCTGGTCATAGTCTGGACGTTCTTCATGGTGGCCATCAGGCTCTATCGCGACCGCAAAGGAGAATGGCTACCGACCGGCGTCATCGCCGCGATGATCGCGCTGTTGATACACGGCCTCGTCGACGTCCCCTATCTCAAAAACGACATCTCACTCCTCTTCTGGATCATCATCGGCCTGGCCGAAAGCATGCGTCGACAGACACGCGATATCCGAGAAGTGTCCCTTCGTCAGCCTTATCGGGAACAGTCCCCAAACAATCGTCGGTGATAGAGAGGTGTCCCCACTCAGGCTTAACTGGGGCCAGGCCCCACGAGATTATCGGGGACAGTCCCCGATAAGAAGTGAGGTGTCGAGACGATTATCTACTCTGATAGCAGTAAGGAGGAGCTACAACTCGTCGAGCTTCGACTAAAAAGTATATCCACACAAAAAACACCGCCGGTCGACGGTGTTTTTTGCGTGGCGGTGCTTCTTGGACGAGGTTCGAACGTTTTTCGGGGGGAAATCGGATTGCAGTCCTTAAAATTTGCATCTGCCCACGGCGGACATTGCGGCTCATCATTCCTTCCCCTGACCCCCTTCTGACGAGCCGCCCTTGCTTGGTAAAACGTGTTATCTCCCCGCCTCCTTAGCTGCTTTCTCAATCCAGTCGCCCATTTTTTTATACCCTTCATCATTATTCCACAGGTAGAAATCGTAACCTGTTGGAAGCTGACTGCATCGGTTGCTAGTCCTTCCCTGCAAATCTTTTATTTTGCTGATGTCTATGCCCAACAATCCGTTTCCAATCTCTTTACTTTTTTCAATCTCGTACTTAACCCAACGACTATTGCAAGTCTTAGCCCCAACCAGAACGACTGTGACTGACGTTCCTTTAAGTTGGGAATCTATCCAATTTTTAATAGCTTGTTCCCCTTGTCTTTTTATCTTTTCGAATTCAGCTGCATCTACGAAACCAGCTGCCTCTTTTCCCTGTGTAACCCAGCTATTTCTAACCACCATTGCTCTCGATACATCGTCGTATTTGAAGCTAAAAAATACTCGTCTCGCCATATTACATCTAGTTATTTGTTAAATATATCGCCGTAAGCACTATACCGACCAATGGAGTGTAAAAAACCAACAGAGTGCGTGAACACATTGCATAGATAACTGTATTTTGTTTTAACTGCTTGAATTCACTTACGTCCATAGAAAAATCTATTTCATTCTCATTCATTTTTCTCACTTTATTATACAGAGCCCGATATAATCGTTCTTGCGATAGAAAGTATGCGTCCATAAGCCAGAAAACCAAAACGAGCACGAGAAGAAAATAGATGATGTAGGCGACTTCATTGTCCTTGATGAAAAGAGCTAATAACGCCGCAATCAAAGTTATCGTCCACCCTCGTAAAAAGAATAAATTTCCAGCCATTCTATTGATGACTCCTTGTATCAGGGTTAAGTGAGTTCTTCTGTTTTCCATGTTTTTATAGACCAACCGCGCTAGCTCCGTACTCTGCCTGTGCTTGAGTGAATTTATCGAACTTTAGCTGGTCAATTAAACTGCCGCGCGAAAAAGCCGAGTATTCCATATATGATTCAGCTTTTTTGGCTGCTTGCTCATTCCAGTTAGCACCACAATTATCTGCACCGTATACCGCATCATCGTGTGAAAATTGTTCGTATTCTAGTTGGTCAACCAACCCATCATGGGAAAATGCCGTGTACTCCAAATATGACCTTGCTTTTTCCAACGCATTTTTTTGACCAACTGTCTCGCTTGAGGTTTGTGAAATACTCTGGTTGTCTGTTTGTTCCGACTGAGTTGGCTCCGCTTGCGTTTCAGACGGTGCCGGCTCAACTTCCGTATTGGCAGGAACCGGGCTTTTCTCAGTGTTGGTTGGAGCTGCAGCGGGTTGCCGTTCTTGTTCGACAGTTACTATTGTATCCGTGCTTGGAGAACTGCTAGCAGTTTGACTTGACGAGGAAGAATCAGTTGTTACTCCAAATAAAATGAAAAAAGCAATCGTGGTTATACCAAAAATGGCGGCTGTTCCTTTTCTTGTTGCTCGATCCTTAAGAATTCGAGAAAAGGCACTCGGTTTAACAATTCCGACAATCAGAGCGGCAATCGAGGCGAAAAAAAGAAGTAAAAATAAGTCGTCCATAGTATGTTTTTAATTGATTAATTCATCAACAGTAATATCCAACGCTCTTGCAATGCTTCGCAGGGTTTCAATGGTAGGGTTCTGGTTTTCGCCTGACTCAATTTTTACAACAGTATTGTGGGCAACATCCGCCTTGTGGGCGAGTTTATCCTGTGAAAGCCCCTTTTTCTTTCGGGCTTTTCGTATGTTATCTGCAATGGTTGGCATTTAACTATTATTTTAGTAGTAAAAAAAATAGGTGCAAGAGATATCTTCAACCACCACTGAAATAGTACTAAAATATTGCATAATTGTAAACAATCAACCGTTCATACCAAGCAAGGGCGGCTCGTCAGAAGGGGGTCAGGGGGAGGAATGATGAGCCGCAATGTCCGCCGTGGGCAGATGCAAATTTTAAGGACTGCAATCCGGTTTCCCCCCGAAAAACGTTCGAACCTCGTCCAAGAAGCACCGCCATTTAAAACATTCCGCAAAAACAGGGGTCGTTCCAC
>JAYEJB010000027.1:0-15114 GCA_034716415.1 Patescibacteria group bacterium | reverse complement strand
CTATGGGGGGTGCCCCCCATAGCTCCACTAAGCGCGAAGCGCTGTGGAGCGACGGGGGGCTTTTTCGTTTCGTAAGCCGACTCGGCACCGGGGCGATTCCCGCATCATCTCTAAACCAAAACCGGCCTTTCGGCCGGCTTTGATATGGTGCGGGCGGAGGGAATCGAACCCCCATCACTGGTTCCGAAGACCAGCGCTCTATCCGTTGAGCTACGCCCGCATGGTTGGAATATTGGAGTACAGAAGTCAAAAAGTAAAAGAGCGTACTCAACATTTTCTTCTGTACTCCTGAACTTCTGGACTCCTAAACTACTATGTACCAAAATAGCCCGAGTTTCCCCGGGCTGTCAACCGTAATTAAGAGAGAATTCCCGCTATTTCTTCTTTTTCTTTCCGGCCCCGACATCGTCATCCAATCCCCCGCCACCGACGATATGCTCCTCCGCGGTCTTCCTGCTGATGAGGTTCTTCGCGATGAGATCCTTCAGGTTCTGCTTCAGTGTCGTCATACCCTCCGATGCCGAAGTCTGCAGGACGTTGTTGATCTGCTGGATCTTGCTGTCACGGATGAGATTGGCTATCGCGTAATTGTTGACCAGCACCTCCCTGGCGGCTACCCGTCCGCCACCCATCTTCGGTAGCAATTGCTGAGAGATGATACCCCGTAACGTCAACGCCAGCTGTGTCCTGATCTGGTTCTGCTGGTGTGCCGGGAAGACGTCGATGATACGATCGATGGTCTGCGACGCGCTGTACGTGTGCAACGTGGCGAACACCAAGTGACCGGTCTCAGCGATAGTCAGCGTCGTCGAAATGGTCTCCACGTCACGCATCTCACCGACCATCACCACGTCCGGGTCCTGACGCAGGATATGCTTCAGACCTTCCGTGAAAGTGATGAAGTCCTGTCCCAGCTGCCTCTGCCTGATAACCGCCATTTTAGCCTCAAAAAGAAATTCGATCGGGTCCTCGAGCGTGATGATATTCACCGGCTGCGTCCCGTTGATGCGATTGATCAACGACGCCAACGTCGTTGATTTACCGGCACCGGTCGGACCTGTCACCAACACCAATCCGTGCGGGTAGTCGACCATCTCATGTACGACGGGCGGCAGGTCCAGACTCTCCATCGTCGGGATGTCCGACGGAATCGTCCTGGCGGCCATGGCCACGTTCCCCTTCTCCCAGTGCATGTTGATACGGAAGCGCTTTCCGGCAGGGATCTGATGCGCCACATCCAACTCCTTGGTGCTGATGAACTTCTCGCGCTCCTGATCGGACAGGATGGAAAAACAGAGCTGCTTGACCGTCTCCGGCGTGAGCTCCTTGGCGTCCTCGATGGAGACGATATCCCCCGAGATGCGGAGGAGCGGTGGTTTTCCGACGACCAAGTGAAGATCGGACGCATCCCTCTCGACAGCCATGCTGAAAAGACGGTCCATTACCTCGCGAGCCTTCGGTTTGTCTGGTGATGGTTCCATATATGGATATATTACCACTCTTTGGCCTCCAGCGCACTTTCGGCCGCCGCGACCTGCGCCTCCTGCTTCGACATCCCCTCACCCTCAGCGACCAATTCACTGCCCAGGTAGACTCCGACAGTGAAGACTTTGGCGTGGTCCGGCCCTTCCTCGTTGAGCACCTTGTAGTTCGGCGTTACACCCACTTTCTCCTGCGAACTCTCCTGGAAACGGCTCTTGGGATCGATGTAGAGACGGTGCTCGAGGATGTGCGGCAGTTTAGAGATGATGAACTGGTCGATGAATTTGCGCGATGCGTCTATCCCCTGGTCGAGATAGATGGCGCCGATGAACGATTCCATGGCGTTCGCGAGGATGTAACTCCGGGCCTTACTGCCGCTGTCCTTGGCTTCGCCGCGCGACAGGTAGAGATAGTCCTCGAGACCCAGTTCCTGCCCCACGTCAGCGAGGGTCTTGGCGTTCACGAGAGCGGCACGCCAATTGGTGAGTTCCCCTTCCGGATTCGGATAGTTGCCGTATAGGTACTCGGTGACCACAAGCTCCAAGACAGCGTCGCCGAGAAACTCGAGACGTTCGTTATGTTCGATCCCGAAGCTCGGATGCTCGTTGAGATATGAACGATGCACGAACGCCATCGTCAGGACGTCCCTATCATCGAACGTGATCCCCACCTTCTTCTCGAGAGATGAAAAATCCTTGGTATCCGCCATAGTATTGTCGTGAACCGACCGTCGCTAAGCGGCGAAACCATCGCTTGTCGCAGATTCACCCCGCGTACGGGGCACAATTTGCCATAAGCCATGACTTGACGGTCGGGTTGATTATCAAAGTTTGGGAGTCTAGGAGTATGGAAACATTATCAAAAATTCTCCTATGCTTCTGAACTTCTATACTCCTGGACTTTCTATCTACTTCTCTTTCTCTTTCTCCTTGTCACCCACAGCTTCAGCGGAGGGGGATTCCCCTTCTTCTTTCTCCGCCTCCTCTTTATCACCCTCTTTCTTCCTCGGCGGCTTCTCCACCTTGTCCACTTCCTTGGTCTCGCCCGCAGAAATCATGTCCTTGTATATCGCGCCCAGGACGCCGTTGACGAAACGCCCCGAAGACTCGCCACCGAAAGTCTTGGCGAGTTCGATCGCTTCGTTGATAGCCACCTTGGACGGAACGGTCTCGGAGAATTTTAGTTCGTATACGCCGATGCGCAGGATGTTCCGGTCGACATTAGTGATCTGATCGATCGGCCAGTCGGGCGCGTACTTGGTGATGGTGCCGTCGATATCCTCGGCCTTGGTGATGACGCTCTCGACGAGTTCGGTGATGAATCCCTTGTCGTCGAAGTCCGGCGCGAAGTCCTCAAGGTTGGTCCGGATGTACTCCGGGACCTTGGGCGTCGTCTTGCCGGTGAAGTCCCACTGGTAGAGGGTCTGCATGGCGATCGTTCTCGCGAGATGTCTGTTTGACATATTGTTGGAGCTAATGAACTACGCAAAGGGCGTGCGCAAGCGCACGCCTATGATTACTTCTTTGCTTTACCTTTCTTGTCCAAAGGATTGTCGAGCTTCAGTACCTGCCGGCCACCATAGGTGCCACAGTTGGCGCATGCGTTATGCTGAAGCTTCGGCTGTTTGCACTTGGGGCAAACGGCCAGATTGGTCGATTTGAGCGCGAAATGCGAACTCCGCTTCCTCCTTTTCGAGCTGGTCGTCTTTCTGACTGGGAGAGCCATATTTCAGCCTTATTCCGTGTTTAAATGTCGTTCAGCCGGGTGAACCCCGGAATCGCCTTGAATATAGCTGATTTTCAGGACGATGTCAACGGATGGGGTCTGGATTGCTGAAAGTGATGATATCGGCTAAGGTCGAATACTTGAGATAGGAGGTTGATATGGCCCAAGAGACGGTCAAAATTCCTTATACGAATCTCAGAGACCTGGGTGATGTGATCGACATTCTAGTCAAGGGCAAAGCGATAAGCCAGAAAGGTCCCGTAGCGGTCGTCAACAACAAGTCGCAGACCAGATACACCGCAAGCGATCCGAGATTCGGCAACCTCGAAATCGTGGTGGCGGAGGGCGGTGCCGGCGAAGACATCGAAGTGACGATGTCCGGTGACGACGACAGTGTAGAGCTGCTCGCCGATGTCCTGCGCGACACATGTACCTAGGCTGTCCATCCCGAGAGATGGACGGCGATACCTGGCTATGAAGCCGGGTCTTTTTTATGAAAAACCACCTCGTGAGGAAGTGGTCGTCATCCGACGATGATCTCGAGCTCCGGACCCAGAGCCAGTTCATCACGGACCGTGGGTGGCTTCAGTTCTCCATCGACCATGACCACTGTCGGCTCCTTGTACTCGATGACAGCGCGCGGCAGGACATCGATATCGACACCCATAATGGGTTCATTACCGGTCAGCTGATCGATGTGCAGGAGAAGTTCCCAGAACGATCGTTCAACGAGCTCTCGCCGATGTTCATCGTGCCCATCGGCAACATCAGGTTCTTCGGCACGGGAACGCCAAGCTGGCGCGACCACCAGATCATCGCCGTGATGATCTCATGCCACCCGCCGTCACCGCAGTTGGTGATGAAAATGTCCGGCTTGAGCGTATAGGCGTGCCACACGGCCTGATACAGCTCCTCTCTGGTCGAGGAGAGAAGAGTCGTGGCATGAGGTCGGAGAATGGGCAGGATCGTCCGTTCGAACGTCGGGTAGGAGCCGGTCTTCCGGCTCGCAAACGCGACTATGGTCTTATCTGAAGGCAATACTGACCTCCGTTCCATGAAAGGACTACGCGCGAAAAATATAGCATTCAGACCCACGGGTCAAGACGTGAAGCGGAAGAGCGGGGAGAGAAACCTAAGACCGTGCGTAGCACGGTCTTAGGTTTCTCTCCCCTTAAAATCTTTTCCAGTTAGGTAAGGTCATTTCTTCAGGGGCAGAAGGAGCAAAAGGAGCAGAAGGTGCAGAAGGATTCCTTCTCCCGCTTCTGCCCCTTCTGCCCCTTTTCCCGCTAACGACCGGAGGTCGTGGTTCCCGCTAGCGGCCGGAGGCCGCACCCCCGCTATCCCCGCTCTCTTCTCCCGCTTCTGCCCCTTCTGCCCCTTTTCCCACTCCCCCCACCGGCCTCGCCCGTTCATCCGCGATGACCGAGAACATGAACATGAAGAAGACGACCGTGAACGCGAACGGGACGTCGAGTCCGATGATACTGAAAAGATAATCGATCAGCGTCGGTAGGGTGATGGCGTGCAGACCGATGGCGAACCATTTCTTATACGGTAATCTGACCTTCCAGAGCTTTCCCAGGATCATCGTCAGCAGGGCGGTCACCGCGACGTAGACTACGGCGCCGAGCAACGAAAGCGAGAAATGCAGAGACAGGAACAGGATCAACAGGACAGTCACTATTACCGCGCCGAATTTCGTAATCCAACCAAGGGCGTTCTCTTTGGTCACTTTCACGTCCGGTCCACCCTCGAGCGGCATGATCTCACGTGACCCGTCATCTTCTTGCGCGAAGATGGCGTCGCGACCGATGAAGATTCCGATCCGGTCCTCGAACGCTTTCGGAAATTCCTTACCGTATACGCCGTCATCCACCACCAACACGAACTCTTCCTCGCTTCCGAACTCCGTACCCGGTGTCAGTGTCGATGAGAACTTGCCGTCCTTGATCTCGAATTCCGCGCCGTCCGGCACCGATTCGTTGATGCCCGATTCCAGATCACCCAACAACTTGTACGATCCCGGCGCGGCTGAAATCGTCAGCATCACGGACAGCAGCGCGAAAAACGCGATCGCGTAAATGAACGCACGCGTCCAGGGACCGGTACGCACCCGACGGTAGAGCTCCATGTTGTAACAGCTCTGGCCGAGGGTGATGAAAAAACCGCGGATTCTTTGAAGGATGGTCATATGATATTTGACGTCAAATGCTTGATGTCCGGCAGTGGTAATGGCGGAACCTGCCTGCCGGCAGGCAGGGAAGATATAGAAGGAGCAAAAGGGACAGACGTGGTAGAAAAGTTTCTTCTGCCCCTTCTGCCCCTTCTTCCACTTCTGCTCCTCTTACACCAAAGTCACCGAAGAGACACTATCCCCTGATTCCTTGAACGTCATGACTTTCACGCCCTGCGTATCCCTTCCGAGACGATTCACGGTATTCAACGGCAACCGGATTATCTGCCCCTTGGTCGACACGCACATCAAATCCGAATCGTCCGCACTGTTCACCACCATACCGCGTATGATGTCACCGGTCTTGCTGGTGACACGCGCGGTTCGGATACCGCTACCGCCGCGACCCTGCAGACGGTACTCGTTCACGTCAGTGCGCTTGCCGTAACCTTTGGACATCACGATCAATACATCAAGCTTGCCTTCCGTGAGCTTCGCCGGCACGACATCCATGCCGACCACCAGATCGTTGCTTTTGAACTTGATACCCCGGACACCGGCGGCCACGCGACCCATCGACCGCACGTCATTCTCCGAGAACCGGATGGACTGCCCCTTCTTGGTCATCATCATGATGTCTTCCTTGCCGCTTGTGCCTTTCACCCAGCGCAGCTTGTCACTCTCGTTCAGTTTGATGGCGATCAGGCCGTTACTGCGGATGTTCTTGAACTCGGCGATCTCCGTCTTCTTCACGGTGCCGCGCTCGGTCGCCATGAACAGGTACTTGATGTCGGAAAAATCCTCGCCCGACAGCACCGCAGTCACCCACTCGCTGGGCGACAGCTGGAGGAAATTCACCATGGCCTGCCCTTTCGACGTGCGCGAAGACTGCGGCACGTCGTAGGCCTTCATCTTGAACACCCGGCCTCGCGTGGTGAAAAAATACATGTCCGCGTGCGTCGTCGTCGAGAACACGTCGGTCACGACATCCTCATCCTTCGTCTTGAATCCGGCAATCCCCTTGCCGCCGCGGGTCTGCGTCCTGAACGTGTCCGGCGGCAGGCGCTTGATGTAACCGCTCTCGGTGATGATGACGACCGTCGACTCGTTCGGGATGAGATCCTCGGTCGCGAACTCCTTCACGCCGTGCTTCACGACCTGCGTGCGACGCGGCTCGCCGTATTTGTCTTTCAGTTCCGTCGTTTCGTCCTTGATGATCTTCATGACCTTCTTCGGCGAACGCAGGATCGCTTCGAGACCCTTGATGAGCTTGAGCTTCTCCTTCAGCTCGTCCTCGACTTTCTTGCGTTCCAGGTTCGCGAGCGACTGCAGCTTCATCTCAAGGATCGCGTCGGCTTGGATATCGGACAGTTTGAACTTCTTGATCAGTTTCGCCTTGGCCTCTTCGCGGTCGTACGATGCGCGGATGGTCTTGATGACCAGGTCCAGGTTGTCGAGCGCGATCTTCAATCCTTCCAACACGTGAGCGCGAGCCTTGGCCTTCGCGAGTTCGAACTCGGTGCGCCGCTTGACCACCTCCTTACGGTGCAGGATGAACTGCTCCAGCACCGATTTCAGGTTCAGGACGCGCGGCTGGATCCCATCCACGAGCGTCATCAGGTTCACATGAAAAGTATCCTGCAACGATGTCTGATGATACAGCCGGTTCAGCACCTTCTTCGGATAGGCGTCTTTCTTCAGATCGATGACGATCCTGACACCCTCCTTCGACGACTCATCACGCAGATCCCTGATGCCGTCGATCTTCTTGGTCTGCACGAGCATCGCGATCTTCTCCAGCAGGGTCGCCTTGTTGACCATGTACGGTATCTCGCTGACCACGATGCGGTAGCGCCCGGCGCGTTCTTCGATGATCTCCGTCTTGGCGCGCGTCACGATGCCGCCCCGTCCGGAAGTGTACGCCGTTTCGATCGCCTTCTTGTCGTAGATGATGCCGCCGGTCGGATAGTCCGGCCCCTGCACGTACTCCATCAGGTCTTCGATCGTCGCGTCCGGTTCCTCGATGAGGTGCATGATGGCGTCACAGAGCTCAGCAAGATTGTGCGGCGGAATGCTCGTCGCCATGCCGACCGCGATACCGACCGTTCCGTTCAATAAGAGATTAGGCAATTTGGTCGGCAGTACGGTCGGCTCCTTGTGCTCGCCGTCGTAGTTCGGCGCGAAATTGACCGTATCTTTCTCTATATCAGTCAGCATCTCCTCCGAGATGCCGGCCAGCTTACATTCCGTGTAACGCATCGCGGCGGCCGAATCGCCGTCCATCGAGCCGAAGTTCCCCTGACCGTTCACCAGCATGTGCCGCATGCTGAAGTCCTGCGCCATACGGACCAGCGAATCGTAGACCGCCTGGTCGCCGTGCGGGTGATACTTACCGAGCACCTCACCGACGACGGTCGCCGATTTCCTGAACTTCGCCCCCGGCTTCAGTCCGATCTTCCACATCGCGTACAGGATACGACGGTGCACCGGCTTCAATCCGTCACGGACATCAGGAAGAGCGCGACTGACGATCACCGTCATCGCGTAATCCAGATACGCCTCCTGCATCTCGTCGACGATCGGCTGTTCGATCAGCCTGACGTCGGTCTTCTTCTCGGCTATCGGCAATTCCGGCTGCCCTTTCTTCTTTTTGCTGTCGCTAGTCTTCTTGCGTGGCATCTTGTTCGTTCTGATTGAGTGATTCGGCTTCCATCAGTTTGGCGCGCAGGCGTTCGGCCAAGCCTTCGGCAGACAGACCGCCGCTGTCGCCCTCCGATATCCCGAGGCCGGACGCGATCTCTAACTCACCTGCCGCCACGTCGAGCTGTTCTTTTATCTTGTCGAGCTGTTCCTGAATGTTACCGGTCTCCCCTTCCATTTCCTCCCGGACCACGTACCATCTGGCGACGCTCTCATTATCGAGTATCTCGAACTTCCGGAGCTGCATCGGCAAAGTCAAAAGCCAGGCAGTCACTATGACCACCGTGACTGCGATGACGGCGACGGTCAGCATGGCGCGCTTCTTCTCGTCTTCTTCGTGTCGCGCCCTGCTGATCCTCGGCACACCCTCCGCCCTCGAAAGACGCCCCTCGTCTTTTCCGAATATCATGTTCATTGCTGCTGCAATACGATGATTTTCATCTCCTCCTGCGGCAGGTCCCGCGCGGATATCTTGAGTTTCGACATCTCTTCCGGGCTGGCGACACCCATCGCCTTCAGGAACGGTTCCACCTTATCCATATTCTTGCCGAGCTTGTCAGTGCGATAATGCATCGGGACCACCACGCGCGGCTCGAACTGCGACACGACCGTGACGGCCTGCTTCGCGTCCAGCACGTCGCCTCCGCCGACCGGCACGAACAGTATGTCGATACTATGCATGTCACCGAGCTGGTTCTCCTTGAGCAAGTGTTTGAGGTCCCCCAGATGCGCGATATGCAGACCCTCGGCGGTGATGTAGTACATCGTATTGTCGCCCATCTTCTTACCTTCCTCATCGTCATGGAAAGCGCTGACGCCATGCACGAAGACTTCCTTGACCTCGTACTCCCCCGGACCGTCGATAACGAAAGGATCACCGCCCACCGTGGCGACGTTGTTGTGCCGGTCATGGTCGTGACTCACCGTGACTACATCCGCTGGAAAATTCTTCGTCAAACGAGATTTTCCTTCCGGCGAGTAAGGATCGGTAACCACGGCGACCTTATGACCGGACGCCTTGAATTCGAGTTTAAAACACGAGTATCCGTGCCAGCTGATAACCATAAATCTAGACTCAAGACACAAGACTCAAGACGCAAGACTTGGGTCTTGAAACTTGTATCTTGTATCTCTCGTTAGCGTAGCCAGAATAGCACGCCGGAGCGCTTTTGTGAAGTACGGAAAAGGGGTAAATCGACTTGACAAATGAGGCTGGAAAGGGCACTGTTTTGGGCTGTCCGAAAGTGGGCGGAAACCGGGAAGGAGAGTCCTTTGACTGACGAGATAGACCGAAGCGCCGAGAGGCTCCGTTTTCTGATTGACGAGGCCCACGATACCGGCACCGACTGCCAAGCCATCGATGAATTGGGTAACTTCCGCGTCGGTGCGGCGGTCGCGGCGCTGGTGGACCTGTTGGATCACCCCGAAGGGTTGCACCGCTACGCGGCTCGCGGCTCCCTGCTGCGCATCCGCGACTCGATGGGCGCGCTGTGGCTCGACGGGTCACTGACGATCATCCGCCATAACGCGAAGACTCATGGCGACCGACGCACTCGCTTGAACGCACTGAACGCCATGGTCGACTGCACCCCCGTCAAGATGTTCAGCGACCGACTCGTGGAGGAGCTCGTGGGATCCGACGAGGAGGATGTCATCTTCGCCGTCGGACTGGCGGCGAGAGTGCCGAACAAATACATCGCGACCAGACTGTGCTGGATCGTCGACCTCGACGATTCGAGGTCTGAAGGCATGAAGATGGCCGCCGCCGAGTCGCTGGCCGTCGCAGTGCGCGACATGGACACCGATTCGCTCGGGAAGCTGATGAGGGTGGTCGGTGGCACGACGGGTCGCCTGTTGGGCCGGCATGAGACCGCGGACGGATTCGACCATCTGCTGTCGCGTTTCGCGAAAGTCCACCGCAGTATCGCCGAACGTCTCGACGACATCGCGAACGGAATCGATTCGTAAAAAGAGGGTTAAGCCCTCTTTTTTTCACTCTCTCGCTTTGCGCGACCGCTTTATCCTTCTCTCTTCCCGCCACGTCGTTCGCGAACGACGTGACCCGCAATGACAAAAAAGGGGGGCTGAGAGTCGGAGAATCGGAGTGAGAGGAGTGACCGGAAACCTGAAAACCTAAACCCAAAAAGGGACGCAAGCCCCTTTTTACTATCTATGTCTTCTCCCGCTCTTCTGCCCCTTCTGCCCCTTCTACCCCCTCACGCCTGCAAAAACGATTCCAGCGTCCCCCGCCAGTATTCCAGCTCGCGGTCCAACCGCTCCTCATCCATATCCTGCTCCATGACCGACCAACCCTCCTCGATGACACGCACGCGATCCATGATCGCCGGCTCCCATTTCTCGCTGACATCGGCCATCTTGCGAAGCGCCTCGACCTTGGCCTCAATCGCGCCTTCCTTCTCTATATACCCGGTGATGAGATCCTCGTACTCCGAGCGCTTCTCGCCGGTGACCAACCCCTCGATCTCCTTCTTGGCGTAGTCGCGCGCAACCAGCAACGCCTGCGCGATTCCGAACTTCTCCTCCGGCGTGAAGTACTGCTCGAACGGCGTCGGCGCGGTCCACTCCTCGGCGGAACGCATGCTCTCAAGATAGTTGAGCTTCCCGCCCTCATGCAGGAACTGCTCGTACTTCTTGCGCACACCCTCGTCCAGGTTTTCCAACAGGAACGCCTCCTCTGACGCACGGCCGTAATTACCGTACATGTCCTGATATGCCTGACGGTACGGCCAGCTCTCACGACCAAGCTGGGTAATCGTCAGCCGGATATGCTCATACGGGGTCTTCACGTCACCCCTGAATTCCTCCGTTTTCCGCGAAAAATAAGCCTTCCGCTTCTCATCATAGAGCGGCGGCAATTTCTTCACGGCGAGATTGAAAAGTTGAAGTGTGTATTCGTGCGGGTGGCGCATACGTACTTTGTTCGGTAGGTCTTCTTTCCTATAGGGATTCTATCAGATTGGAGGCCGTAGGTATAACGGAACAGCAGGAGGCAGGAAGCAGGATGCGGGAAATATCTCGCCTCCCGCGTCCCGCTTCCCGCCCGATACGCCTGCCCCCTTGCCCCGCCGCTCACGAGCGACGGGGCTTGCCAAATCCCCTTCTATCTTATATACTCGTTCCGCACATGACATACCTTATATTAATTCAATCCCGCAAATAGCGGGGCTTGGCGGTCCGAATGGGCGGCTGGGTTAAGAAAATTTTTTAATATGTCAGAAGCGAACGATACGACAACGAAGCAGTCGGAATTCAGGACAGCGATGGAGGATAAGCAGTTCCTGGAGATTCCGAAAGTGAGTGACGTCGTCAAAGGGATAGTGATCGCGGTCGGCAAGAACGAAGTCCGCATCGACGTCGCGAACTACCGCACCGGCGTAGTGCGCGGTCGCGAGATCATCGACCCGTCACGCGAGTACAGCGACGTGGAAATCGGTGATGAGATCGAAGCGACGGTGATCGAACTCGAGAACGAGAACGGTGACGTCGAACTTTCGTTCCGTTTCGCCGGACACCGCAAGGCCTGGGATAATCTGGCCGAGCTGTTCCGTAACGGCGAATCGATTCCGGCCCGGATCACCGAGGCCAGCAAGGGCGGCCTGTTGATACGTCTGAACCACATCCCGGGCTTCCTGCCCGTCTCCCAGCTCGCGCCGGAGAACTATCCGCGCGTCACGGGCGGCGACAAGGGCAAGATCCTGGATAAGCTGAAGAAATTCGTCGGCCACGACATGGACGTGCGCGTCATCGACGTGAACGAATCCGAGGAGAAGCTGATCGTCTCGGAGAAGGCGATCTGGGAAGAGAAACAGAAGAACGTCATCAGCAAGTACAGCCTCGGCGACATCGTCGAAGGCGAGGTCAGCGCGCTGGCGGACTTCGGCGCGTTCATCAAGTTCGACATCCTAGAGGGCCTGGTGCACATCTCGGAGATCGCCTGGCAGCGCATCGACCACCCGAAGAACCTGTTGAATGTCGGAGACAACGTGCGTGCCGAAATCATCGGCATCGAGAGCTCGAAAATCTTCCTGTCGATGAAGAAACTCATCGACGACCCATGGAAGGACGTCGGAGACCGCTACCGCATCGGCCAAAAGGTCACGGGTGAGGTGCTCAAGGTGAATCCGTTCGGATTCTTCGTCGAGCTCGACCCGGAGATCCACGGTCTGGCGCACATCTCGGAGCTGTCGCACAAGCCAGTCGACGACCCGCACGCGCTCGCGACGGTCGGTCAGATGATGGACTTCATCATCGTCTCCATCGAGCCGGAACAGCACAGACTCGGTCTGTCGTTGAAGGCGCTCGAGGATGAGCCGATTGAGGATGACGCGAGAGGAGCAGAAGGGGCAGAAGCGGGAGAAGGGGCAGAAGAGAAAACGGATACCTCTGAGTCAGAGAGTGTAGAGGAACCCCCCTCCGCTGAAGCTGCGGGGGGCGAGAAGGAGAAAGAAAAGGAGGCTCCCGCTGAAACTACAGAAGACAAGGAGGAACCCCCCTCCGCTGAAGCTGCGGGGGGCGAAGAAAAGAAAAAGGAATAAGGATTCCGAAAAGACCCCGCTTACGCGGGGTCTTTTGATTTCAGTAGCTGTTTTATGCACAGTTTGGGGCAAAACACAGACAGTCTGTTTCTTGCGAGAAACAGGCTGCCTGTTTTTGCCCCAAACTGTGCATAAAACATCCTTCAATTCGACAATGTTGGTCTTATCCCGCCTCTGCCCCTTCCCTGCCCACCGAAACTTCAGTGAAGGAGGAGCGTAGGTGGGTCCCCTTCTCATTCTCTCCTTCACACTTGAAAACCGGTATCTTATCGTTTGCGCGGCCTCCGACCCCGTAAGGCGACGCGGAGATCGCCTCCCCCTCGCCGTTGCTGCAAACGCCTGACGGCTTTCGTTACATCTATCGAGCGGCGCATCTCCCCCGCCTACAGGGCTGTGGCCGCACAAGGAACCGGTATCTTATCGTTTGCGCGGCCTCCGCTTTCCTTGACCATATATCACGGCTATACTATATCTACTTATTGAACTAGCTATCGTTATGAAAAACGCAACCAAATACATCACAAAGAACCTCATCATCTCCGTCGTGATATTCCTGGTCATCGCGGCGCTCCTAAGCACGTACAACCTGTCGCAGGAAAAACCGGAAGAAATCCAGGTCAGCCAGCTTATCTCGCAGATCGAGGCGGGTGAAGTGAAGACGGTCGTCGTCAAGGGCGACTCGCTTGAGATCGAACTCAACGACGGGACGCAGGAGATCACCAAGAAAGAAGGCGGCGAATCATTCACGACGTTGCTGTCGAACTACGAGGTCGCGCCGGAGAAGATGTCCGGTATCGAGGTCGACATACAAGGTCAGTCCGGCTTCGGTTACTGGATGGTGACGCTGTTGCCGTTCATCATCCCGTTCGGCCTGATCGCCATCTTCATCTGGATCATGATGCGTCAGGTGCAGGGCGCGAACACGCGGGCGATGTCGTTCGGCTCGTCGTCGGCGCGCGAGATTCCGAAGGACAGCAAGAATCGCATCACGTTCAAGGATGTGGCCGGCGTGAAGGAAGCCAAGGAAGAGCTGGAAGAAGTGGTCGAGTTCCTGAAGAGCCCCAAGAAATTCATCAACCTCGGCGCGAAGATTCCGAAAGGCGTACTGCTGATGGGAGGCCCAGGTACCGGCAAGACCCTGCTGGCGCGCGCGGTCGCGGGCGAGGCCAACGTGCCGTTCTTCCACATCTCCGGTTCGGAGTTCGTCGAGATGTTCGTCGGCGTGGGTGCGTCGCGGGTCAGGGACCTCTTCAACAAGGCCAAGAAGAACGCGCCGTGCATCGTGTTCGTCGATGAGATCGACGCAGTCGGTCGCCAGCGCGGATCCGGAGTGGGCGGTTCGCACGACGAGCGCGAACAGACGCTGAACCAGATCCTGGTCGAAATGGACGGCTTCGACCCGAACCAGGGCGTCATCGTCTTAGCCGCCACCAACCGACCGGATGTGCTCGATCCGGCGCTATTGAGACCCGGCAGGTTCGACCGTCGTGTCGTGCTGGACGAACCGGATATCAACGACCGCCAGGCGATTCTCGATATCCACGCGAAAGGCAAGCCACTCGCGGAAGAGGCCGACCTCCGCCTCATTGCCGTCCGCACGCCCGGGTTCTCCGGAGCCGACCTCGCCAACCTGCTGAACGAAGCGGCGATCCTCGCGGCGCGAAGGAACAAGAAAGAGGTGTCGATGGACGAACTGCTGGAGAGCATCGAGAAGGTCCTGCTGGGTCCGGAGCGCAAGAGCCACCTCCTGTCCGAGAAGGAACGCGAAGTGACCGCTTACCACGAAGCCGGACACGCGCTGGTGGCGCACATGCTGCCGGACGCCGATCCGATCCATAAGGTTTCCATCATCTCGCGCGGCAGTGCGGCCGGTTACACGCTTAAGCTGCCGATCGAAGAAAAACGCATGCATCGGCTAGTAGAGTTCCAGGCTGACCTGGCGATGTCCCTGGGCGGTTACGTGGCCGAGCAGGAGATCTTCGGACGCGACAATCTTACTACCGGCGCGTCGAGCGACCTTCGGCAGGCGACGCGTCTGGCGCGGCGACTGGTGACCGACTTCGGCATGAGCGAAAAGCTCGGTCCCCGCACTTACGGCGAAAAGGAAGAGATGATCTTCCTCGGTCGGGAAATCCATGAACAGCGCGACTACAGCGAGAAGGTGGCCGAACAGATCGACCATGAGATCAGCGAGATGCTCGAAGAAGCCAAGAAGACGGCGACGAATATCATAACCGATAAGCGCGTCGACCTCGACAAGATCGTAAAAGAACTGCTCGAACATGAGACGATAGAGAAAGAAAGGTTTGAAGAGCTTCTGGGGAAAAAGAAAGACGTCTAAAACGACAAAGCCGACCGCAAGGTCGGTTTTATTGATAACTCAGGAGCTCAGGAGCTTAGGAGTTTTTCCCAATCACTCCTTAGCTCCTCGGCTCCTCGGCTCCTGGGCTTCACTACGAATTTGAACCCAGCTTGACA
>JAYEJB010000026.1:0-3911 GCA_034716415.1 Patescibacteria group bacterium | reverse complement strand
ACAATTTGGAGTAAAAACAGACAGTCTGTTTCCTCGCATGACGGTAGATGTCTTATGCACAATTTGGAGTAAAAACAGACAGTCTGTTTCCTCGCATGACGGTAGATGTCTTATACACAATTTGGAGTAAAAACAGACAGTCTGTTTCCTCGCATGACGGTAGATGTCTTATGCACAATTTGGAGTAAAAACAGACAGTCTGTTTCCCGCGAGAAACAGGCTGCCTGTTTTTGCCCCAAATTGTGTATAAGACATCCTCCTCCCGCTATCTAATACCCCGTCAACTGAACGATATCCGCTATCAACGCCGCAATCTCCGCTACACCGTCCCCGTCCGTATCGGTCACGGCGACCTGAACCCCACCCCTGGTCGTTGGATCTCCCGCGAAGAATCCGCCGAGTGAGCGCCCCCAGCTGTTCCACACCCTCACATGCGGCCCGCCGCCCGGCCCGGCACCGGTCACGATCTCCGCCCTGCCGTCACCGTCCAGGTCACCGGCCGCTACCCTGACACCCCCTCGGAACCGGTGGTCGTAGGCGAAGAACTCGGAGACGATGCCGCCGTAACCGTTGAACACCCTCACATGCGGCCCGCCGCCCGGCCCGGCGCCCGCGATGATGACGTCGCGCCCGGTACCGTAAAGGTCCGCGGTCGCCACGCTCACCCCTCCACGCAGCCGAAAGTTGAAAGCGAAGAATCCCGGACTCAAAAGCTGTCCGTCCCGGCCGAAGATCCGGATATGCGGCCCACCGCCGAGACTCGCGCCGGTCACGATTTCCTTGCGTCCGTTGCCGTCCAGGTCACCCACGGCGATGTTGACCCCCAGGAAATAGTCCGGACCGTACGGTTTGAATGTAGCCCGTACACGACCGTCTTCCCCGTAGACCGTCACTTCGGTCGCGCCGGCCACGATGCGTTCCGTGCGTCCGTCACCGTCCAGATCCTCCATGATGATTTGTTTCGAGCGGTTGTGTCCTCTCTCATTAGCGATGAAGCCGTTCCTGACCTCCTGGCCTTTCATATTATATATGCGCGCGAAGGCGCCGTTCGGGAACGCGCTGCCGGTGATGCGCATGACCGGCTTCAAGAGTATCACTCCGTCATTCGGCGGTATCGCGACCGCGTTCGTGAGACTGCCGTCGTTAGTGAAAGGGTCCTGCGTGCCTTTCAGGTGCTCGAGTTCCGCCCTGAAATGGACCGCTTGGGTCTGCCCCGTGCTGTTCAGGAACACGACGCCGTTCTGGAAGTCGCGGCGCCAGAGCCCGGGAACCACATCAGCGCTGTCGAGCGAGAACTGGTTCATGGCCGGACCGATCGGCTCGCCGAGCTGCGCGTCCTGCTCGTCATACCACCAGAGCTGGCCGTGGTCCTGCTCGCCGAAGTCGTAGCTGAAGAAACCGTCGCCCATCAGCGTGGACGCCAGCGTGAATCTCATCTTGCGGTAGTCGGTGTTGTTGCCCGAGTTGCCGCTGTTGCCGTTGATGATGAACGTCGGACGGTAGCCGACCTCGAGATGCAGACCGAGGTAACTGGAGACCGAGTCCTGCCAGCGACCCTGTCCGTGCCACGGAGTAGGGAAGGATTCGAACATGCGGCCGTTCACGAACGGCTGGAGCGAGGCGGTCGAGTCGCCGTTCGTCATGATGACCGCGGACGGTCCGAGGAGTGTGCGGGTTTCCCTAAGCATGTTCACGGTCGCGCGTTCCCAAGCCACATCCGCCAGATGCGGATCGTCCTTCTGTCCGTCGCGGTGGATGTCGATCCAGCCGCCGTTCACCCAGGAGATGTTGGCCGAGAATTCGTCGTAGAAGATGCCGTCCCAAAGTCCGGTCGACCATATCTCCTCGCTGACGAATTTCGGCAGTTCGCGGCTCCATGGCGAGACGGTGTTCAGCATCTCCGTGCCCGGCCAGATCGAGATGCGTTGGCCGTCCGGATCAGTGAGCCACCAAGAGCTGTCGATGCGGTTCGCGAGATCGCGGTGCAGGCTGTCGCCCCAGGCGTGGTTGTACGACTTCGACGGCACATAAGCCAGGATGGTGATGTCCGGATTCAGCTCCCGCAAGCGCGAGAACATGTAACGGTTGTAGACCTGCGCTTCGGCGGGGAGCACCAGCAGGTCGTAGCGCGCGAGCAGAGGATAGTGCTCGGCCCTGATATCAGAACCGGCGCGAAGATAATAGTTCGCGGAGCGGACGTACTTATCGGAGGGAACATTGAGCCGAGCGCCCGCGTCAGAGATCGGTATGAGCAGAGAAGTAGCGACAAGCAGTATTGCGACAGCAAATTTAATAGCGGGGATAGCGGGGAAGAGCGGGGAAAGAAATTCTATCCCCGCTAGTCCGGCGTATGCCGGACGATCCCCGCTAACGGCCGAAGGCCGTGGTCCCCGCTTTACCCGCTCTAGTTCCATATTACGCACTCTTCTTTTCACGTTTCAAAACCTTCGGATTCGGACTATACAACCGATTCTTGATCTTCCACTGATCGACAAACTGCCCAATGCCTTCACGGGCCAGCTTGTTCTTCACGTGCGGTCGCCTCTGTGACCAACGGACCAGGCTTTCAAAGCTGATCTTGTATCTGCCTCTCACGACGACATACACAAGATCACCCTCAGCGAGAGCGCGGCGGATGGTCTTCTGCGAGACCCCGAAAAGTCGGGCGGCCTCGGATACGGATACTCGGATGATGTCCATCTATTTCTCTGATTAGGTAGATGTCTTACGCACAGTTTGGAGCAAAAACAGACAGTCTGTTTCCCGCGAGAAACAGGCTGCCTGTTTTTGCTCCAAACTGTGCATAAGACATCATTCCTTATCTTATTACAAAACAAGCTGCCTGACTTTTTAGAAAGCGGGAACAGCGGGAAGAGATTTCTATCCCCGCTAGTCCGGCGTATGCCGGACGATCCCCGCTAACGGCCGAAGGCCGTGGTCCCCGCTATCCCCGCTAGTGAGCGAAGCGAACGATTCCCGCCTCTCTAAAGAATCTACTTGTCTACACCATTGTAGACAATTTTAGCCCTGTTGGCAAGTCCTGTTACTGGTACCTGGTACAAAACCCCTGTTTTGTACCAGGTACCAAGCGCGCGCGTAGTCCCATATAGACTTGACAAATTCCGCTTAATTAAGTATACTCTCACGACATTTACAACCTGGGCGCGAAGCTCTATAATGTAGGAAATTCGTGTGAAGTGTAACGCACGTCTATTTTTTACCGTCTAATGGGATGCAAGGTCAGTTAAAGGAAAAATTCCTGCTCTTCCGCATAAGGGCCAAGAAGGACTCCGGAGCGTTCGGCGAACTTTACGATATGTATGTCCGCCGCATCTACCGCTTCATCTACTTCAAGGTCCCGTCAGCGGAAGTCGCGGAGGATCTCACGTCAGAAGCGTTCCTCAAGGCATGGCAGTACTTGATGAAAAAGAGGGACGTACCGCATTTGCAGGCGCTGTTGTACAGCGTGGCCAGGTCGGTGGTCGTGGACTGGTACCGTTCGACGGCGCACGAGCGTGGCGATGTGTCTCTTGATGAGGCGATCGCCAGCGAGGCGTCAGGTGCCGGCACCGAACGCCTGCTGAAGGCGATAGAGACCGACTTCGACGTAACGCGGGCCCTCGAAAGGCTCCGCGGCCTGAAGGACGAATATCGCGAGGTGGTAGTGATGAAATACCTCGACGAGATGTCCCACAGGGAGATAGCTTCCGCGCTAGGGAAATCAACGTCTAATGTGCGAGTGATCGCACACCGGGCCACTAAGGCCTTGGGCGACGTATTGCGCGAAGAAGATGAATCCCAAGCAAGTCGAAAACCTGTTAGACACAATCAAGAGTGAACGGCGAGGTGGCACCCCGCACGGTGATTGGGTAACCCGTAATCGCGACATCCTGCTGATGCAGGTCCGTAAC
>JAYEJB010000025.1:0-15767 GCA_034716415.1 Patescibacteria group bacterium | reverse complement strand
GCCCGCCCCCCCCGGCTTTCGGCCCGGGCGCCGCTTCCGTCCATGGTTTTGTCGTTTTGTCAACCTTTCCTGACAGCTTATTTTAGCCAAATCTAGCCAAATTCCCCCTCGGGGTCTTGACAAGATTGACATAATATGCTATAGTGCATTTGTCAGGATGAAGAAAGAGAAAAGAACATTGCAAAACGATAGCGGGAAGCCTATTCCCGAGCGCGTCACAGGAAGAAGACGCGACCGGAAACAGGCTTCTCACCATGATCTCGACTTGTCGTGGAGATCAGGATGAGAAGCCCGCTCTTTCCACCGTTCGGACAGTGAGTCCGACGCATCGTAAGGTGCGCCGAACCCGCTGTCCGAAGGATGGACATGGGGTACGCTGCGGCCTTACGCAGCAGGAGGAAGCCATGTACAAGTATATCGTCGCCATCACGCTCGCCGCCCTGCTCATCGCTTCGGTCGCCCTGTTCACGCAGGTAACCGCAAGCACGCCCAGTGCCGGTGTCGCAAACGCCGAGCTGGTGCTCGAGGCGACCCACCGCTAGACCACTCCCTCCCAACCCCTCAAACAGCCCTGACCTAACGCGACGGGCAAGTCCCTGGCATCAGCCGGGTACGAACTTCGAGAAAGGGAGCAGTCATCTTGACTCGCTCCCTACCTCATCCGAGCCCACGAGTATCTCGTGGTTTCAGACGAGGGCACGCACTGCAGCCGGCAATCATCCTGGGTCGCTTAAAGCGACTCGATCATAGGATGGTAGTCGACCAGCATCGCGACCCCTCGACGCACCGGCGGCCAGCGCCATCATCGCCCGCACGCAGTCGCGCAACTCGCGCCCACAACGACCGGGCCAACGACGCCCAACGCTGCCGGATTCCCCACTCGGATCTGACATAAGATCCGATATCAGCCCCAAAACAGGCGGACTGCAGCCGCCCCCGTCTTAAATCAAGGCGCTGAACATCACAGCGCCTCCTGCCAGAGCTACCGATTCCGATCGGTGTCTGCGGCAGGAAAGGGGTGTGGCAACCCCTTACCCAGCACCATGGCGACCTCCTCCGGGGCGTTCCGCATGCGTTGTCAAACCATGCGGAACGCCCCACCTCCTTTTCCGAGCGCGAGACGGATCGCGCGTTCAGAAAACGAGGCCTGACGGTCAGCGTCCTGGGCACGCAAAAATGCATGGGCTCTCTGCGGGGCCTGCCCTGAACCGGAGCGAAAGTGATTGGTTCGGGGACATGTGCGCGCTCAGAACGCCGATCGGCAGAAAGGAGAACGCCGATGGACTTTGAGACCATCTTCGGAGCGGTCGTCATCGCCATCGTAGTCGGCCTGGCAGTAACGCTGGGCGACTGCATGGGATGCATCTGACCGGCCACCCTGCCGCTTCTCGGCAGATGTCCCTCCCGAATCCATCAGACGCTGGTGGCTTCAGCAGGGATACTCAAAAAATCGAGTTACGCCCGGTAAGGTGACTACTGCAGTCGCTGATCCGGGTTTTATATTATCCGAGCTCAACAGCTAAACAGCTCAACGGGTTAAAAGCTTTTTGACTTTTGGGCTGTTTGGCTTTCAAGCTTTTCAACCCCCCGATTGCCCAAACCTCTCACCGTGCTACTATATCTAAAGTAATCACGCCGCTCGAAATCGGCTTTATTTTTAGACGGAATGACGTCTTATACACAGTCTGGGACAAAACACAGACAGTCTGTTTACCCGCAGGGAAACAGGCTGCCTGTTTTTGCCCCAGACTGTGTATAAGACGTCTACTGTTTACTCCAAAAAAGCTATATGCACACCGCACTCATCGGACACACAGGATTCGTAGGCTCAAATCTGGACCGACAGCATAAATTCACGCACAAGTATAACTCCAAGAACATCGATAGGATCGATGGTCAGAAGTTCGACCTGGTGGTCTGTTCCGGGGTCAACGCGATCAAATGGCAGGCGAACAAGGACCCGAAAGCCGACTGGGACGGCATCGAAAAACTGCTGGTTCATCTCAATGAAGTGACCGCCGACCGCTTCGTCCTCATCTCGACCATCGACGTCTATCAGAAGACCGCAGGCGTGGACGAGGACAGCCCGATCGATCCGGACAGCAATCACGCCTACGGACACCATCGCTATCTGGTCGAGGAGTTCGTGCGTCGCACGTTTCCGGTGCGGCACGTGGTCAGACTGCCGGGACTGTTCGGGGAAGGACTCAAGAAGAACGTCATCTTCGACCTGCTCAACGACAACTGTCTGGAAATGATCAACGACAAGAGTTCGTTCCAGTACTATCCGCTCGCCCGCTTATGGAATGACATACATACGGCCACAAAATCGGAATTGGATCTGGTGAACTTCGCCACTGAACCGATCGACACCGCGGACATCATCGACGCCTACTTCTCCGGTAAATTCGACCGTGTCGGGGCGGACGCGGGAGACGAAGCCCACTATGACATCGGGACCAAGTACGCCGGATCGTTCGGACGGGACGGCCGCTATATGCTGGACCAGTCGGCGGTCATGGAATCACTCGGAGGCTTCATCAATGACTACGGACAGCCCGCATGAGAATCGCTTTCTCCAATCTGGCCTGGGAGCCGGGAGCAGATGACGATGTGCTGACCTTTTTGGCGTCCGCCGGCCTGACCGGGCTGGAGATCGCTCCGGCCAAAGTGTTCGACGACGTCGGGAAAACGACCGAAGCGCAGGCAGCCGAGTATCGCAAGACGGTCCAAGACAAAGGGTTGAGCATCGTCGCGTTCCAGGCATATCTGTTCGGCCGTCCGGAGCTGCGCCTTTTCGATGACTCGACCAGGCAGGGGTTCATCGACTTCACCAAAAGGACTATCGATCTGATGGTCTGGTGCGGCGGCGACAGGATCGTCTATGGCGCGCCGAAATCACGCGACCGTCTCGGTCGTGAGTTCGGCGAATGCAGGGAGATCGCCTTGCGTGCGTTCAGCGAACTCGGCGCCTATGCCGCGAACCGTGACGTCGCCTTCTGCCTGGAACCGAATCCCCCGATCTACGGATGCAACTTCGCGTCGTGCGCCTCCGAAGCCGCGAAACTGGTGCGTCAGGTGGACTCGCCCGGTTTCCGGCTGCACCTCGACACCGCCTGTATGACACTCGCGGGTGATGACGTGGCCCGGAGCATCCGCGATAACGCGGACATCCTGGCGCACTTCCATGCCAGCGAACCGCAACTGGGTGATTTCAGCGCGCCGGAGATGGACCATACGGCCGCGGCCGGCGCCCTACGCGAAAGCGGATATGCGGGCTGGGTATCGATAGAGATGAAGCCGACCGAAAACATCATGACCGGAATCCGGCAGGCGACCGGATACGTACTCGACACCTATGGGGACTGACGGCTGGAAAACGGATTTCACTCCGGCGTACGATGCGGCGATCATCGGCGGCGGTTTCTTCGGCGCCGTCATCGCGCTCTACCTGCGTCGCCGCGGTCTGGAGCGCGTCATCGTGCTGGAGAAAGGCCCGGATCTCCTGCGACGCGCCAGCTACAACAACCAGGCGCGCATCCATAACGGCTACCACTACCCGCGGAACATCGTGACCGCGCTACGTTCGCACGTGAACTTCCCCCGCTTCGTCGGCGACTTCCGCGAATGCGTGGATGACAGTTTCGAGAAGGTCTACGCGGTCGCTAAGATGAACAGCAAGGTCACCGGCAACCAGTTCCGCCTGTTCTCGGAACGCATCGGCGTACCGATCGAACCGGCTCCGGCCAAGATCAAGGACAGGTTCAATCCGGATCTTATCGAAGAAGTGTTCGTCTGCAAGGAGTTCGCCTTCGATCCGGACAAGCTGCGCGCCATCGTACGACGGCGACTGCGCGAGGCCGGAGTGGAAGTACGTCTGAATACCGCGGCGGAGCGGGTGACGGAATCTGGCGGCGGACTGACGCTCGAATGTCGGAGTCCGGACGGCGCCGCGTGCATCGAAGCGAACCTGGTCTTCAACTGCACCTATTCGCAGATAAACCGCCTGCTAGTGGACTCGAGACTGCCGATCGTGCCGCTGAAACACGAACTGACGGAACTAGCGGTCGTCGACGTCCCGCCGGCGATGAAGAACCTGGGGGTCACCGTGATGTGCGGACCTTTCTTCTCGTGCATGCCGTTTCCGGCTCTGGGCCGACACACGCTGAGTCATGTGCGATACACCCCGCACTGCGAATGGCACGACCGCGAAGACGCGGAGTACCGTGACGCGCACGGCTTCATGGACACGGTCGAACGCAAGTCGGCGTTCCTACGCATGGTCAAGGACGCCGAACGCTACATCCCGGAGATGAGCGGCATCCGCCAACGCGATTCGCTCTGGGAGATCAAGACCGTCCTGCCGATGAACGAGAACGACGACGGCCGGCCGATCCTGTTCCGCAAGGATCACGGACTCAAGGGACTGACCTGTGTGATGGGAGGGAAGGTCGATAACATCTATGACGCCCTTGAAGAGCTCGATAAGACTTTCGTCAAGACTGCCGTAAAATAAATTTGTCATTGCGAGGGAGGCTCAAAACCGACCGAAGCAATCCCGACGGGGTTGCCGCGCTTCGCCCCTCGGGCTTCGCTCGCAATGACAATAAGGAAAAGGACACATAATATGAGAAAAGCCGAAATATTCGTGTCGGTCATCGCGCCGGTACACGACGAGGCCGCGGCACTCGCCGGTTTTGCGGCCGAAGCGACGGATCTGCTCGAAAGGGACTACGCGAACTACGAACTGCTGATCGTCGATGACGGTAGCGATGACGGGACATCGGAGGCAGCGGACAGGATCCTCGCCAGTCGCAAGTGCGTACGCTACATACGATTGGCCCGGCAGTACGGACGCGAAAAAGCGGTCATGGCCGGACTCGACACGGTAATCGGAGATTACGCGGTGGTCATGAGCGCCTCGACCGATCCGGTCGCGCTCATCCCGCAGATGGTCGCGCAGGCCGCCGAAGGCACGGGCATCGTCTTCGGGGTGAGGAAAGACGCCGGCCAGGGATCGTTCATGTCGCGAATCGGAGCGCGGATCTTCCACTGGTACTGCGAAAAATTCCTGGTCATCCGCATGCCGCGCCGCATGACCAGCATGGCAATATTAAGTCGGCAGGCGATCAACTCGCTTATCCGGATCAAGGGCAAGGGCAACTATCTGCGTCTGTTCGGCAAGTACACCGGTCTCGCCAGTCAGGAATTCGCCTACGACCAGGAGGCGCGACCCGGCGCCAAACCCAAGACCCAGAACACCGGCTTCCGACGAAAACTGGAGACCGCCGTCGACATCGCGGTGTCGAACTCGTCGCATCCCCTGCGGTCGGTCACATACCTGGGTCTCGCGGCGGGCGCGATCAACCTGCTTTACATGCTGTACATCGTCGGCATCTACCTGTTCAAGTCGGACGTGCAACCCGGCTGGACGACGAGCTCCCTGCAGTCGGCCATCATGTTCTTCTTCGTCTTCCTGATCCTGACCGTGTTCGCCGAATACCTGGGCAAGCTGATGAACGAGGTGGTGCCGAAGGAGACCTATACCGTGGCCGACGAGAAAACGAGCTCGACCGTGCTTGCTGACACGGACCAACTGAACGTGGTCAAACGAACGGAGCGCGAGAAATGCGAACAGACACATGCGTAAGAGAGAGTTAGAAAGTGAGGAAGAATGAAAGCGAGAAAGCCGAGAAGACACACCCTTCTGTCCCTTCTACCCCTATCCCCAACTCCGTGCATCAGTCTTATCCCCAGCTGGAGACCAAAACAGACAGTCTGTTTCGCGCTCGAAACAGGCTGCCTGTTTTGGTCTCCAGCTGGGGATAAGACAAGCTACCGCTTCTGCCCCTAATCCATCAATCATGACCTCCAACGAGCACCAAATCCCCGAACACCGAACCGAAGAGTTCGGACCGAAGAGCGGCAAGTATTGCCTCTGCGTTTTCGTCATCAACGAAGGTGAACGCGTGCGACGACAACTCGCCAAGATGCAGAAGTACGCGTATGCCGTGGATATCGTGATTGCGGACGGCGGCAGTACGGACGGTTCGCTCGACGAGGAATACCTGCGCAAGAACGGCGTACGCGCGCTTCTCACCAAGACCGGACCGGGCAAACTGTCCGCGCAGATGCGAATGGGCTTCGCCTATGCCATGGGCGAAGGCTACGACAGCGTCATCGTCATGGACGGCAACGATAAGGACGGACCGGAAGCGATTCCGCGTTTCGTCGAGATGCTCAACGACGGCTGGGATCACGTGCAGGGTTCGCGGTACATACCCGGCGGACATCACGCGAACACGCCGCTCGACCGGATGCTCGCGGTACGGCTCGTCCACGCGCCGCTCATGAGCCTGTTCTCGAAATTCAGATATACCGACACCACGAACGGCTTCCGCGCGTACAGCCGGAAGTTCCTGCTCGACCCGCGCGTCCAACCGTTCCGCGACGACTTCATGACCTACGAACTTCATTATTATCTGGCGCATCGCGCGCCCGAGCTGGGATTCAGGACGAAAGAGATTCCGGTCAGTCGCGTCTATCCGTCCGGTGAGGCGACACCGACCAAAATACATTCATGGCGCGGCAAGCTGGACCTGATGAAACAACTCCTGTCCGCGTGCACACATAAATATGATCCGAAGCAGTGACGTAATACGAATACTCTCCCGGTGGATGACCAAGTACGGCGACGCCTTGCTCGGCACGGTCGGTGTGATCGCGCTGGGCCTTTTCTGGTGGATGAACCTGGAGCAGGCCGGTGCCGCCGCGAGCTTCTTCAACTGCTCAGCGAACGACGGCTGTTTCCAGATGTTCAATCCCCTGCGCCGGCTCGCCGCGGGGCAGTCGATCGGCAGTGACTTCCAGTTCTTCTACGGTCCGGGCAGTATCCTTCTGCACTATCCCCTTTTCAAGCTGTACGGCGCCGACCTGCTGGCTTCGGAAGCGGCGCGGATACTGATGACGCCACCGTTGTTCATGGGAGCGACGTTCGCGTTCCTGCGCGTGCTGATGCGCCGCACCGGAGTGGCGCTCTTCCTGACCGGACTCGCCACCTGGTTCGGCTTCCAGTGGTTCATGACCGTGGCCATCGGGCACAACTCGCTGTTCGGCCTGCGCGCCGCGGTGCCGGTCGCTTCAGCGGCGCTGCTGCTGTACGCATTCCGCGACCGGGCGGGACTGGATCGCGTCGGACTGAAGCCGTCGCCAGCCGTTCTCGGACTGGGAGGTATGGCCGCGATCGCGATGTTCGTCAGCCCTGACCAGGGCGCGGTCATGACGCTCGCCACGACACTGGTGCTCATAGCGATGTCCGCGTCGATCAGAAGCGCGATCAAGAACACGGTATTTTTCATCGCGACCGCCATCATGGGAACGATCGCGCTGTACGGACTCGCGACCGGCCCGCAGCTGCTCGAGACTCTGCGCTTCCATTTCATCGAAGCCCCCGGCGATCAACTCTGGTACTTCGGCGTCCCGCCGCATCCGTTCTTCTATTCCTGGCAAGGCGTAAACCAACATCTCGGGCTCGTCATCACCGGAGAGATCGCGTTATTGATTGGATCGGTCTCGCTCGTGGCGCGCGGGAGGCTCGGTCACGGACGAGCGGCGGCCATCGCTTATCTCTGTCTCTATGGTGTGTTGAGCTGTATCGGCATCCTCGGCTACATCAAACCCGCTTATTTCGACGCGTTGAAATGGTGCGTGATGCTTTGCGCGGTAGCGCTGTTGTCGACGGCGATTGAAAAATCGTCGGTGGCGCTTCGGTCACGCAAGGGTCTGATGCCGCTCTTGATGCGGATATGCTTCGCGTTCGCGGTCACGATCATCGCGGCGTACATCGTATTCAGCGGCGTGATGACCCTGCGCATCAGCAAGGGTTTCAACGATATCATCGCCGGAATGCAGGCACAGTCGGAGAAGACCGCGCTCCTGGGCGTGACCATGGACAAAGAATGGACCGAGCATAGGGATATGGTGAACGGATACCTGGCGGAAACGCGGCCCGAAGAATCGGCGGTGCCACTCTGGTCCACCTACGCCAGCATCGCGGAGGCGGAGCTCGGCATCTTCAATCCGGACACGGACTACATCATCCATACGCTTGGTGAAGAACGACGGGCAAAGTACGCCGAGTCGTTCACCGCGGCGCGGCCGGAGGTGGTGGTGACGACCGACCCGTGGTTGTTGTACAACGAGTGGCTGTGGCAGTCGCACTGGGATTTCTTCGAGCAGGTGGCGACCGATTACGATTACCGCGACCGAACATGGAAAGGCGCGGTATGGACGAGGCGGGGCGAGGTCGCAGACATAGCCGAAGAATGGTCTGACGCATGGGTCACCGCCGGCGGATCGATGGCGATCATGCGGTTCGCCGACGCCGACGACAGGAACATCTGGACGGTGCGCCTGCGCTACGAGGTGAATAATCCGTGGGGGGCGATTCCGGTCATCGGTGGGATGCCGCGCTTCTTCGTCTGGGCGAAAGGTGGGCGCAATCCCCTGCCGGTGTCGTTGCCGCCGAAGCAGAATGAGTTCGTATTCCCGGTGTTTACGGAAGGAGATTCGCCGGTCTGGCTGAAGACGGACGTACGGTCGTTGTTGCCAGGCGCGAGGCTACGCATCGTATCGGCGGAATTCAGGAAAGTCGACGTGCCGGAAGGCAACATGTCGTACTTCTTCCGCAAAGCGCACCTCCAGTGCGTCGAGGACCGCGGCTTCATCAAATGCGACGACCGCCTCCCCGCGCCGGACGATGAGGGCGCGGACATGGAAGAATACCCGCGCACGGCGGGAGAGGAGGATGATGAGGAAAGCGACGACTGACCAAACCAAAAAGCGGCCCGCGGCCGCTTTTTTGATTCCTTATCGAGATCGGCTATCGCTGTGTTCGAAAAAAAGATTCACCTGTCGCCGTATCCGGCCTCGGAATCTCGAGCATATCGCACAGTGTCGCGCAGATCTGTTCCAATCCGCCCTCTTCAATCAATACCTGACCAATCATGTCTTTATGTGAAAAGACACCCGCCCCTTTCATCGTGTCCTCGCGACAATCGAAGCCATGCATGCCGATATATCTGTCATCGGGTCCATGAAAATAATCCGGGAAAATACCGACTCGCACATCAGCCTTCCATATCATTTCCCCGTGCCAGGCGTCATTCTTGGGGATGTGCTGACTTCTCATGTACTCTTCGTCGATCCACTCGCCCTTATCCCGCAGATGTTCCTCAAGAAAAGGTTTGAGGACGGTTCGCGCCTTCTCGTTGAAGAACCAGAATCGCGCCAACGTCGAATCGAGAAACAGGAGATAATCCCTGCCGTTCTCCAGACCGTTTTCGGAACCGTGCCTCTCGACCATTCCCCAGATATCGATATACTCGGTGCAATCGACCATGCCGTGATCTCCACAGATCACTATCCACGGATCACCGAATTTCTTTTCCATGGCTTCCTTCAGCTTACGAACGCGCTCATCGACTTCACGCACGACACGATGACGTGTCTCACTCGCTACTCCAGCCTCGTGCACCTTGCCATCCGTATCCGAGAACTGCACGAAGAAGACCTGCCCGCCCCGATCTATCTCGGCCAACACTTCCTGCATGGTCGGCTCATCATGTCCGGACACCGGCGCCATGTGATAATCGAACGGGACATTCGCCTCACGCATCGTGTCGAACAGGCTCTCAAGCGGAAGCGTCCCCTTCTCGTGGATGGGCGTCATGTCTTCGACAACGGAAATCAGCGGCAACAGCTCGAACGGTATCCGGCCCGGTGGCGCGTAATCCGCTGTCAGCTTCGGGAGTTGATTGATGAACTTTCTCGTTACGCGATACAAGAAGCTCCCCGGCTTCAGGTATTTCAGGATTCCTGTAAAAGGCTTAAGCATCCTGAACGGTGAGGTCTTCGGATCGTAGACGTACATGGTGTAGTTCCCATGCTCGTCAGGCATGGCACCGGTAAAGATGGTCGAGCGCTGCGTGAATCCGGAAGATGACTTGAGCTTCTTCACATAGACGCTGTTTTTCGTCAATTCAAAAATCGTCGGCGCATCCTCCAGCGTGAGATAATCCCAGCGGAACGCGTCGATCAGGACGAACAAAATCGCCTTATCTCTTCCTACCGGTAATCCTGATGGCTTTGTATTGTCCATAGTAGACAGCTGAACGATAAATCGGAATCAGAAAGAACCACTTGATCAGATATTGGGGACTCACAAAATCAGTGACGAGATATTTCCAATCCAGACAGACGGATCGCGCCCATCTCAAAATTGCACCCAACACTCCGAAGGGTCGGATATAACGATTCTCGAACTGATCGAGTGCCAACGCCTCGCGATAGAAACGACGATAGACTCCCTTCAGCGTTTCCTTGTGAGAATGATACACGACTGATCGCGGTTCGTATGCGGTCGAGTAGCCTGCCTGACGGACCCGCCCGCACCATTCGATATCCTCCGCTCCCGTGAGATCTTCATCGAACCGAAAATTCTTCCATACGGATACGTCTACCGCACTATGCGCGTTCGAGAACATCTCACTCGTCTGCATGCGTAAACCGTCTCCGGACGGAAACGCCTCGGCCAACCCGCGCCGCTCGATCGGACTCGCGTCATCGAAAGGTATCTGACGACCGTAGACCCCGGCGATCTTGCCGTCTTCTGACATGGGACCGATCAGGTGCTCAAGCCAGAACTCGTCCTTCGGCAGGCAATGCGCGCTGATGATGATCGCGATGTCTCCTCGTGCTTCCTCTAGCCCGATATTGAGCGCACGTCCGAACGAGAAAGAATCAGACGGAATGTTGAATACGCGACACCCGGCCGCGCGGGCCAGTTCAACCGCCCCGTCCGTCGAATCGTTATCGACCATGATGACTTCGACATCACGAATCGTCTGCTCTTCGATCTTGGGCAGGAGAGAACGCATGCCACTCTCCTCGTTCTTGGTGCGGATTATTATCGAGACACGCGGCATATCTAATGATGATAACGTTGCCACAATTCGGAACACGCGCGCCTCATGCCGTTCCAGTCATCGGGTGCGACAGTGATCTCGAACCATTGTGAGAGCAGGCGCGAACATTCGACGCCGATCTCCTTGTCGATGTGATTCGATTCGTCGAAAGCCCTAAGCGTCAACCATGTCACTTTTCGGACTCGCCGCTTGGCGCGCTCCGACACCGTCTTTTCTCCGTACATCAGACGCTTCACGATATCTTTGACGGTCGCAGAAATGGACTTGGGCTGAACTTTGGCGTCTGACTCGGATTCGACCAGGCGTCCATATCTCTCCAGGAACAGTTCCCGAGCGGAGAGCCAAAACGCATTCACATCGACTTCCAGAGAATCTTTCAATCCGAGCTTCACTCCGTAAGCGGTTTCCATCAGGTCGCGGATCATCGGATGCTGACCTGTCGCCAGGAATGTCTCAAGCTGTGCCTGATACGAGGTGACGTATCGATTGACCCTGATAAGATCAGAGATCACTGATGCGGTCATGGCTTTACTTATCTGCAGAACCATCCTACGGCGGTCATCATCCTTCATCGGCTGACCGAGAAACCACTCGTCCGGAGTCAGTTCCAAAAAACAGATGACGCGGTTACGAAGTTGTATCCGCGCTTCCTCGATACCGATCCCGTCCGGAGACACTTTGGTTGTCCGCGCGAGCACGTCTTCATCGCCATACACCTGACGGCTCTCCTGTAGATCGCAGACGAACACCGAACGGGGCAGGCGCCCCAGCATCGATTCCCGAATCACACCGAGATCAACGAAGCGAATACCGATCTGGCGAGCCAGCCGCTCGGCGAGTTCCTGTAGCCGTGCTTTCGGTACATACCGCTTCGTGACGAGCACCAGATCATAATCGTTGTACGGCCGCATCTCCCCATCCACCGATATTACACTACCCTCGCCACGCCCGAATCCACCGCAAAGCAGGACAGCTCGAAGATTACTTTTCAATGCTGTCCGGAGAGCGTCGACTATGGTTTTTATGTCCTCATCCACCTTCCTGTCGACAGTAGGCAGATCAGGTACGACGTATCGACTCATGCTATGACCTTATTGAATCTGTTCCACCCCAACCGGAGCAGGAAAAGCACCCCCACATAAACCATACCGCTCACGAGAATTGAGACAAGGACCGGCAGATGTAGGGACTGGACGGACAGGAGTGTCGCCGTCATGACGGTCACAGCCACCACACCGCCGGTCGCGCACCTGAAGGCGTGCCTGCCGAGGAATCCGATACCGATGTTCTTCACGACGATGATGAAATAGATGACTGCCAGAAGACCGACCGTGAGCGCCGTAGTGAACGCGGCGCCGTTCATGCCGTACCTCGGAATGAAATACAGATTGATGATGATGTTGAACAGCGCACCGAACATAGTAACGAAAAAATTGAGGCGCTGTTTTCCGATCACGATCAGCACGTGAGATAACGGACTCATCAGCAGGATGAAGAAGACCGATATCAGCAGGATGCGAAACGCGGTGGCGGCTGGCAGGAATTCCTGGCCATACACGAACTCGATGAGCTGACCGGCGACCATGATGCCACCGGCGGCGACCGGTAAAGCCAACAGGAAACCGAGACAGAAATAATCCCGCAGTACGCGCCCAAGACTTTGAACCGACTTGCCGTAAGCCGCGCTCAACGGCGCATAGAACGCCTGCGACAGGATGACCATCGGCACGATCGACAGGTTAATGACGCGATAGGCCGCGTTATACCAGCCGACCTGATCGAAAAGACCTAAAAAGCCGAGCATTACCGAATCGATGGAATTATAGATGCCGACGAACAACGCCACGAAGCCGAGCGGCCACGATTCACGCAAGACCTGTTTCCACAACGCGGGATCCCAGGAAAACGAGACGGGACGCAGAAAGACCGCGAAGACCGACAAAAATATCACCAGCATCACGATTCCTCCGATGAAATACGCAACGGATAACGAGAACGGCGATGGCAACAGGTAAAGCATGATGAAACCGAGTCCGGAAACCGTGATTACCTGACCGACCTTGGCCAGTGCCTCCGCACGCATCCTCTGACGAGCGCGGAAAACGGCGAACATGACATCGGTCACGTTGTTCATCAGTACGAAACCGGTCAGCAGCCAGATGATATGTCGCACCTGCGGGTCGGCCGTCGCGAAAAACGAGCTGACGAGTACGACCAGGAACGCCGCGGCGGCGAGCAGTAGCTTCAGCGTGAAGATGCCAGAAAACTGCTTTTCCTTGTCGGGATCGCGCGCGAAATCCCGCGTGACGATCGAGCCCACCCCTAGATCCGCCAGCAACACGAACAGAGTGACAAACGCGAACGCGAAACTGAATACGCCGAAACCGGACGAACCCAAAACACGCGCCGCGTAAACGAGCAGTGCGAACTTGATGCCGCGACCGACGGCTTCAGAGGAAAGAAGCCAGAATGAATTTTTCGCCACCAGTCCTTTTCTGTACATAGATGACTACATGTCGATCAGACTTCGAAACAGGTCATCATAACCCGGAGCCTGTGCCTCGATACTGAACTCCCGCGCGCGGAGCTTGGCCGCCTCGCTGAAACGCGACCTCTTGGCATCATCTGACAGTAACTCAAATATAGCATCGGCTAGTGCGTCCACATCCTGAATCGGCACAAGCAGGCCACTGACGCCGTCTTCCACTATTTCCGAAGGGCCGTTGTCGCAGTCCGTAAACACGACCGGTGCGCCGCAGGCCATCGCTTCGGCGTGCGCAATACCGAATCCCTCCCAGAGCGACGACATCACGAACAGGTCCGCGACCTGCATAAACGGATATGGATTCTCCCTGAACCCTATAAAATCTATCTTCGATTCAATACCCAACTCCTTCGCGAGATCTTGCAACATCTGACGTTCGAATCCTTCACCAAGAATTATCAGACAACATTCCAGCTTCGCATTCACCTCGGCCAGCGCCCTGACCAGATACCGATAACCTTTTTGAAGCGAGAGTCTTCCCACTGAAACAATAACTGGAAACCGTCTGTCTTTCACCCACGGATGATCACAATCCTCTTGTGCCATCCTGTATACCCGCTCATCGATGGTCGGATCATATAATACGGCAATCTTGTCTTCTGGAAGGTGCAACAACAGCGCATCGTTCTCCAGCGCCCTGTGCGATATCATGTGCACTTTCGCGGCGAACCGATAAAGCAATCTGGCCAATAATATCGATACACGCAACTTCACCCCTCGCTTTCCCTTCCTGAATTCCACTTCTTTCATCAGACAGCCATGCTCACTTACGACCACCTTGCCTTTGCGCCCGGCGAGGAGCCAGGCCAACATAGTCGCTATGCTGTAATGAATCTGCGTCGAATAAATAACGTCCGGACTCTCCTCCTGAATCGCCTTAGTGAGCGCCAAGACACCCCGCGAGACATTGCACTTCACTATCCTCTGGACTTCCACCCCATCAGGCAGGTCACCGTATCCTTCAGGGTCCTGACGGATAAGCACCGCAACGATGTCCCACCTTCCGGTTCCATAAAGCCAACCGATGAGATTCGTGACCATGCGCTCGATGCCGTAACTGCCCCCGGTCACGAACATGATTTTTCGCTTTGTTTCCATGACAGACGTCTTATTTCCACGATTTAAGTCTATCACGCGGCACGATAGCCTTCCACACCTTGACTCCCCGACCGAAATACGCTTAAATCATACATCCGACCGAATGGTCGGTAGGAGAAGATAATGTCCATTCAAACACTCAGCATCGTCGTCGGGACGAAGGCGTGCAACGCCAGTTGTCCGTTCTGTGTCAGCAAGCAGACCGGGTTCGAACATATGGGTCGCGGCAAGGACCGTGATATCAATTACCACAACCTCGAGACCACCTGCGCCATGTGCGGCACCGGCACGCCGACTACGCTCCTGATGACCGGCAAGGGCGAACCCACGCTCTATCCGAACGAGATCACCAGCTATCTGGAGTTCTTCCGCGGACGTCCGTTCGCGCCGATCGAGCTCCAGACGAACGGCCTCGCCTTCGGACGGCTGGCCCGCGACGGCGAGTCCGGCGTCGCCGGTCTCGACAGCATGACGCTCGACACCTGGCGCGCGCTGGGACTCAATACGATCGCCCTGTCGGTCGTCGGCATACGCAACGAAGCGAACGCGCGCATCTACCATCCGGATTATCCGGACCTGGCGACCACCGTCGCCTACCTGCGCGGCTTCGGCTACACCATCCGGTTCTGCGTCATGATGATGCATGGCGACGGATGTGTCAGAACACCCGAGGACATCGAAGAGGCGCTCGCGTTCTGTCGCCGACATGACATCGGACAACTGACCGTCCGCCCCATCAGGTCGGCGCAGGCGCCTAAAAACAAGCGCGCGGCCCAGTTCGCGCGCGACTACGGCATCAGTGATCCGAATTGCGAACTCATCTACGAGTACGTCGAATCACACGCGACGAAACTGCGCAACCTGATGCACGGCGCGACGGTCTTCGACTTCGACGGCCAAAACATCTGCGTCAGCGACTGCCTGACCGTCAATTCGACCGGCGACGGCGAGGACATCCGCACGCTCATCTTCTTCAGCGACGGCGACCTGGTCTACGACTGGCAATACCGAGGGGCACTGCTGTTGCAGGGGTGGCGGAAGTGACATCGCAACAACGATCCGAGAGGGTCGTTTTTTATATGCGCGGGGGGTGAAAGAAGGGGTAGAGAGGAATTTTTAATGACTTGTTTCTTGAATAT
>JAYEJB010000024.1:0-15930 GCA_034716415.1 Patescibacteria group bacterium | reverse complement strand
TCACCGGTTCTTCCGTGCATGACAACCTCTATCACGGTTTCACCTTCAACTCACCCTCGTCCGGCAGCCTGACGATTCACGGCAGCTCAATCGCAAACAACGGCACCTTCGGAGTTTATGTCGCGAGTTCGCTGACCGTCGACGCCACGGACAACTGGTGGGGCGATGCGAGCGGGCCGTATCATACGACGATCAATCCAGGCGGTTTCGGGGATTGTGTATCCGACCATGTGTTGTATGATCCGTGGCTGGGGCATGATCCGACGCAAGTATCGCCACTCCCGAGTATCACCGCGGGGACATTGACGCAATACCAGGTCTCCTTTCAAGGAGACGCGACGGTACTCGCTGAAGGCGACACCGTCACGGAGACGAAGAATCTCCGCATCGACGCGCAGGTCATATCAACCGACGGTTTCGACATCCGCCTCCAGGTAGAATTCCGCTCGGTGAGCGAAGCCTTCGACGGCACGGTCACCGACGACTCCGGCCTTCTCCCGAGCGGGAGCATCGCATCACTCCCGATCGTCGGTCTTCAGGATGATGAGTACCACTGGAGGGCACGCGCGGTGGATACGAGCGGGGACGCAGGTGAATGGGTGGAGTTTGGAAGCGCGGGGAATACCGACACTATTATCGACTACACGAACGTACTTCGTGTTACTGTTGTAATGAGTGAGTTGCCGGTGCAAACTCGCGTGGAAGATTCAATTGTTGCGCGGCCGTGTAAGCTCATACCGGAAAAGACCTATGTTGGACATTCTGACGAGTATTTCACCGACATGTTCAGCTGTATCAATGATTACTATTCCGAGAATACATACGGAAAAGTGCAGTTTGACTTCAGTCTGTTGAAGCAGTCAGATGGCGAGTGGTTTCAACTTCAGAATAGTGGGCCATACTACGCGGTTGATGACGCGAGTCACCTCAAGTTGGTTCAAGAAGCGTACAATATAGCATTAAACCAAGGAGATGTTGGCGACATTGTTGTCGCTCTGCACAGTTATGATTCGAATCAATATCCTGTCTATGACAGCGATACATCACCCCGGATTCTAACGGCAGCTACGTGGCAGCCTGCACAGGGATTTTCGGGTGTCATATTGGCTGAACATGACCCACTCGGTGCGTGGGTGCACGAGTTTGGTCATTCCATTGGGGGGTACTTGAGTCAAGCGCAGCTGCACGCAGCAGATTTATACGCCGAGGTCGGAGACGCGAACTATTGGGCGTTGATGGCATTGGGGTCTGGGCATGCGGACGGTCCCAACCCCGATGGGTCGCTGCCACCCCACATGAGCGCGTTTACCAAAGTATATGACCGCTTACTCGTAGAAGACATCCGGCCCTATTCAGAATATGGAACGTATGATGTTCGGTCCCATGTCGGTGCAAAATATGGTGATTCCGTACTGCGCTACAATCTTATTGATAATCAACTTTCCACAACGCCTCAATACTACTTGTTGGAGACACGCAATCGATCCAGCCAATATTCTACATGGGACACTGATCTACCGGGTTTATTTGAAGGTCATGTCCTTGCATATTATGTCGATAAAGTAGGTTCGCAACTGCATGTAACGATTCCAGGAAACGGCTTAACGCATGACAGTACGAATGTGAACGATGGTGTGCTCGCACCGGATCTGAATGAATCATATTACGATTTTGATAACCGTTTGGTCATCACTGCAAGCAATGGAAGGGATGAGGATGGGGTGTATGTCGCAACCGCAGAAGTAAGCGAGCTGACAGCGTTCGAGGACAATGTTACCGGGGCGATATTGAGATCAGCAGATTATATAGCTGATGAGTATGCGGAATTCTTTACTACTAGCTTTGACTATGCAGCAAGTGTCGAACTTGAAAGTCAAGACATTGACCTTGAAACGTACACTGTGAATCGCGCGCCGTACGGGCACACGAAGATTGGTGTCGTGATGGGCTATGGCATCATAGTATTCGTAATAGCACTGGCCATGTTCATATTGTGGCTAGTCTTGAGAAAGAAAATACCGCAGCGGGAAGAACGGATACTGAGAATATCGGTATTTGCGGTTGTCGGTATCCTAATAATGTTTGTCAGCGTCTTTTCGTACATGTACGGAAAAGGAAGGTATCACAATGTGGGAGGAACGAATGTTGTGCGACCGTTCGATCTTGAGATACAGTTGGTGCCACAGACGAATACAAGCAAACCAGATCTCGATCTCCACGTCTTCTGCGACGACGGCCGCCACGTGGGCGTGAACTACGACACCGGCGAGTACGAGGTCCAGATCAACGATACAATCACGAACGGCGACAACATCGGCGCGCCGGAGTGGATATTCTTTTCACCCGCAGGCAACGAAGGGTGCCGCCATGTGGTCTCCGCGCACGACAACGCGGTGTTCTTGGCCGCGAATCCGGACATCACGAGCCAGCTTACCTCCACCGACGACGTATACGACATATACGCCCGGTACATCGATTCGGCTTCCGGCATCTACACCTCAACGACCCTCGAGGATCAGGTCATCGAACCGGACGAAGAGATAGTTCATGCTATCTCCGGTACCACGGATGTCACTATCGCTCCGGGTGTTGTCGATACCACGGCACCGATCACGGTCGCCGAGGTCTCCGGCACGCTCGCTTCCGACGGTGTCACGTACGTTACGCCGGTCACCGTCGCTCTCATGGCCGATGACGGTGTTGACGGCACAGGCATTGCGTCGCTCATGTACTCTACAGATGGCGGCCTCAACTGGAACGAGTATGAAGCTCCGGTCAATTTCACCGAAGATGGAGCCCACACCATTCACTTCGGCGCAACAGACAACGCTGGTAACGATGAAACGACACAAGTGCTCGATATCACTATCGACCTGCCCTTGGCTGAAATCTCCGTCCTCTTCCGCCGCCACACCGTGGGGCAAGGATCCGACCCCGGCAGCAGTAAAGAAGATGTCGTCGGTGCCACGGTGAACGCATACACCAAGACCCCCGGTTCCTGCGCCGACATCATCGGATACAACCCCCACGACTACTCCACCGTCCTCTCGACCTGCACCCCTGACGGCACCGGCACCACCGGCTCCGACGGTCTCGCTCTCATGACCCTCGATCCGGGCGAATACATCCTCGTCTCCGAAGACTCTCAGACCACGGTCGCGGCCGGTGTCCACTCCGGACCTCTCACCGACGGTGACATAATCGACAAGCGCCTCAACGTCATCGTCCGCGCCGACGGCACCAGTGTCCCCGCCAAGACCACCAAGAGGAACGGCTCCGTCCTCTACATCATCGAACCGGAGTACATAGAATGGGATGACACCCAAGAACTCTACCCCTTTGTCTTCGATTCGGAAGGGGATTGGGGTGTCACGGTCACGGTCGAACCCCCGGAAGGCTTCATCGCCGACCATGACGAACTCACTACCGACGTCAACACCGACTACAAGGCCCTGCAGTTCACCCTCACCGATATCGGCTCCTGCTGGGAATGTGGTACCGACATCGACATCAAGGTCACCCACCACGGACGCACCGAACACATCCACCGCAACATCCCCACCCCGATGACCGAGGGGTTCGTCAGAGCCAAAGGACTCAACCCCGCCGAGATGAGAGCGAGAGGTGTCCGGGTCAACGAGCACCGACCGCCAGCCGAACCGCTCTCCCTCTCGGAGAGCTATGTCACCCTCCACGCCTGGAGTTCTCTCTATCGGCTGTTCATGCCGCTGGGGTGACAAGATCCAGATCAAGAAAAGACGTGCTTAGGCGCGTCTCTTGATTCCGATGATCATGAAAAAACCGGCCCGTCGGGACCGGTCGTGCGTCAGTTCGGTTTTTCGCCGTCTTTTTTGCCGGGGTTCTGGAAGAATGTGTCATGCAGCGCGTTACCCGTACCGAGCGGCATCAGTTCTTCTGGCAGGTCGTTGAGTACCATGAGCTTCCAGTCGAACTTCTTTAGCTGATCGGCTTTATTTCGCGGAAGTTTGCCGAACAGGCAGATGCCGTTTCCGTCGACCATGACGTCAGCGATATCCTTCCAGCGATGACCGTAATACGCGTCACCACGCTGTTCCACGCGAAAGAACTCATTGTGCCTCTTGCGTTCCAGGAACTCTCGTTTCGAGATGAAAACGTGATACTCGTAATCACGGTCAGACCGTCGCGCGCCGGTCGTGTATGATTTCACGATTTCAATGTGTCTTTTCGCGGCCAATTTCTTCAGGAATCTGACTACGAACGCATCCCGAATTTTTGCGGGCAGTCCGACGATAGTAATCAGAAGGTACATTTCTGACTCCTCCTATTGCGGAAGCGTTCCGCTGGGGGCATAATATTAGTCGTAGTATGGCGTTGTCAAAGAAAAACATATCCAAGCAGACGTTGACGCTGACCCTGGCGCTCGTGCGCGAAGACGGCCGTCTGCTTTTAGGACGCAAGAAACGCGGATTCGGGGAGGGGAAATGGAACGGTTTCGGCGGTAAGGTCGAGAGTGGGGAATCGATCGAGGAAGCCGCGCGGCGCGAGCTGATGGAAGAGGCCGGAATAGCGGTCGATCAGATGTTCGCGGTGGGTCGTCTCACATTCACCTTCGAAGGTAATGATCCGGAGCTTGATGTGCATGTCTTCGAAGGCCGCGTCATCACGGGTGAACCGAGTGAAAGCGAGGAAATGCGGCCAAAATGGTTTGATGAGGACGTCATTCCATTCGACGAGATGTGGGTCGACGACGAGCTCTGGCTGCCTCTTTTCCTGGCAGGTAAGCGTTTCGCGGGTTCATTCCACTTCGTCGACCACGACACTATCGCCCATCATTCGCTGATCGTGATCGAAGGATGTCCGGTCTGCGGCGCCAGGGATTGTCCACCCGGGACTCATGTCGAAAAAGCCCCGAAAAGCCGGGTTGCCAAAATCGAGGCTCTCGACTAGTATTACTCCAGTTGCGAATTAATCAGATGACGGCACGAGCGTCATGTTGCGCTCATTTTTTCTCCCGTCGGATACTGTAAGGATATGAAAGATGCGAAAGGAGACAGCTTTCGTGAAATATTGACAGCCGTTCTGAGCAAGCTCGGCTCGTTTGTCGCTCCGGCGACTCCGAGAGGCCGTGTACGCCGCGCGACACTCTTCATCGTGGTCCTGTTGCTTTTTTCGGGTCTGTTGAGCTATCCGAACGTCTGGAACGACACGGCTAACCGGATAAACGGCTGGGCCGAATCCACGCCGGGATTCTCCTGGGTGAAGGTGCCCACGAGCTGGGATATCCCGTTCAGGCTGGGGCTTGACCTGCAGGGCGGCACGCACCTCGTGTATGTCGCGGATATGGGTGACATCCCGGCGTCAGAGCATGACGATTCCATCGCCGGTGTGCGTGACGTCATCGAGCGCCGGGTCAACGCGTTCGGTGTCAGCGAGCCGCTGGTGCAGACCAACAGGGCCGGTGAGCAGTGGCGGCTGATCGTGGATTTGGCCGGAGTGAAAGACATCTCCGAAGCGATCACGCTGATCGGCGAGACCCCGATCCTGGAATTCAAGGAAGCCAATGACGAGCCGCCGCGTGAACTCACCGCGGAGGAGCAGACACAGCTCGACACGTATAATAAGGAAGCCGAGATCAAGATGGGCGACCTGCTACGTCAGGCACGTCAGCTCGAAACCGATTTCGAGGCGCTCGCGCGCGACAATAGTGAGGACATACTGACCAAGGACAACGGCGGCAAGCTCGAGAACGTCCAGGAGGACGGCTACTACGCCGCGCTGGTGAAGGCGATCAAGGAAGACGGGACCGTGCAGGGTTCGTTCGTGTCCAAGATAGTCGAGAGCGAAGACTCTTATCACGTCGTCAGGTTCGACGGCACCAAGGAAGGTGACGCGGAGGTGGAGGCCTCGCACATCCTGATCTGTTGGGACGGTGCCACCCGTTGTGACGCAGACCGCAATAAGGAGGAAGCCACGACGCTGGTCAACGAACTGCTGGGGCAGGCGACGACCGATAACTTCGCGGACCTCGCCAAGGAACATAGTAATGACGGCGGCAGCGGACCTCAGGGCGGGGAGCTCGGCTATTTCGGCAGGGGTATGATGGTCCCGGCGTTCGAAGAGTCCGCGTTCTCGATGGGGCAAGGTGATATCACCGGTCCGGTCGAGAGTGAATTCGGTTTTCACATCATCTACAAGACCGGAGAGCGGAGCAAGACCGATTATCAGCTCGCGCATATCGAGATCATCAAGCAGACCCCGGCCGACTACGTGCCACTGGTGGACGAATGGAAGAACACCGAGCTCTCGGGTAAACAGCTGAAGCGTTCGACCGTTACGTTCCATCCGCAGACCAACGAGCCGGAGGTGACCCTGGAGTTCAACGAAGAGGGTCAGGAAATGTTCGGTCAGATTACGGAAAGGAACGTCGGTGCGCCGGTCGCGATTTTCCTCGACGGGGAGCCGATCAGTGTTCCGACCGTCAACGAGCCGATCTTCGGCGGCAGCGCGGTCATCACTGGCAGTTTCAATATCCAGGAAGCGAAACTCCTGGCACGGCGTCTGAACGCCGGCGCCCTGCCGGTGCCGATCCATCTGGAGACACAGCAGTCGGTCGGCGCGACCCTCGGTAACGATTCGATGACGAAGAGCCTGTACGCAGGACTGATCGGTTTCCTGGTCGTGGCGCTGTTCATGCTGATGTACTATCGTCTGCCGGGTCTGGTCGCCATCATCGCGCTCGCGATCTACACCAGCATCAACTTGGCACTCTACAAGTTGATACCGGTGACATTGTCGCTGTCCGGTATAGCCGGTTTCATACTTTCGGTAGGCATGGCGGTGGACGCCAACATCCTGATATTCGAGCGGCTCAAAGAAGAGTTGTGGCGCGGACGCACTCTGCAGTCGGCGATCGACGAGGGATTCCGGCGCGCCTGGCTTTCGATCCGCGACAGTAACCTGACCACGCTCATCTCCTGTTCGATCCTGTTCTACACCAGTTCGAGTCTGATCAAGGGATTCGCGTTCACGCTGGGTATCGGTGTGTTGGTGTCGATGTTCTCGGCGATTACGGTGAGTCGTACACTGCTCCGTCTGTTCTCCGGTTGGGGTTGGTTGAAAGCAGAGATGTTGTATCAGCCGGGTTTCGGCCGCGGACGCAGAGGGAAGAAAGACGATGATGAAAGCGAAGACTGAACGCATATGAAGTATCCGATAATCAAATACAGGAAAATCTGGTTCGCCCTGTCGGGCGTGCTGGTTGCGGCGAGTGTCACGGCCTTGGTCATGTATCCGCTGCGCTTAGGTATCGATTTCACCGGCGGCTCGTTGATGGAGTTGAAGTTCAGCGGTGAGAGACCGGCGGCCGCGGAGATGCGGGATGCGATGGACGGGCAGGGATACAGCGAAGCGCTCGTCCAGCCTTTGGGTGACGACGGAATGCTGGTGCGGCTACAGACCCTGGGTGAAGAGGAGCACCAGGCATCCCTGATTGCGTTGCGTGACAGGTTCGGCGGGGTCGAGGAGATGCGTTTCGAGTCGATCGGTCCGACCGTCGGCGCGGAGATGCGCAGTAAGGCGCTGTGGTCGTTGTCGCTCGTACTGATCGCCATCGCGGCTTATGTCGCTTATGCGTTCCGTAAGGTGTCGCGTCCGGTCGCGTCGTGGAAGTACGGTATCACTACATTGATCGCCGCGGTCCTGCACGACGTGCTTATACCGCTCGGTGTGTTCGCCATTCTCGGCAAGGTGCTGATGGTGGAGATCAACTCGGCATTCATCGCGGCCATGCTGACCGTGCTCGGATTCTCCGTGCACGACACTATCGTGGTGTTCGACCGCGTCCGGGAGAATCTCCTGAAGACGAGCGGGAGCTTCCAGGACATCGTCGAGCGGAGCGTCAATGAGACGCTGGCCCGTTCCATCAACACGACCGTGACCACGCTTCTGCCCCTCTTGGCCATCTGGCTTTGGGGAGGTGAAACCCTGAAATGGTTTTCGCTGGCGCTGATGATCGGTCTGGTCGCGGGAACGTACTCATCGATATTTCTGGCTTCTCCACTGCTGGTGGTTTTCCAGAAGAGTTCGAAGAAACGTTAGTCCCGCATCAATCCAAATCGAGAACGGCGTCTTAGCGGGCGCCGTTTTGAGATGGGGTGACAGAGCGGGAATCGCGACCTAGGGTCGCTAGCGGGAACCGTGCACTTCGCGCACTAGCGGGAATCACTCGGCATTCGCCTGGCTAGCGGGAAGAGAATTTCTTTTCCCGCTCCTTCCCGCTAGTGTGCGAAGCACACGGCTCCCGCTCCTTCCCGCTATCCCCGCTATCATATAGACAATCCCCACGATCTTCTGTAAAAGAAAGAGGAGGTAAAAAATGAAATCGTTCTTTCGGAAATTCAGATTCCGGCCGGAATTGGTCGGGTACGTCGGTGTCGAGCGGGAATTCTTCCTGCTTGATTCGGACACGGGCGCACCGATACCTCGTTCAGCGGATTTTCTGCGCCGCGTCCACGATGACAAGGTTTGGACCCACGAGCTGTCGGCCTGTCAGGTCGAGCACCGCACCGCACCGTGCGGCGACCCGGACACGCTCCGGGCGAATCTCGACAAGGGAACCGACCTCGGCCGCAAGACAGCGGAGAGCATGGGCTGTCGCATGTCGGCGATGAGTGTCGCGTGCGAGGACATGCCGCTCGACGTCTATCCGGATGCGCGTTATAGGAAGATCGCCGGGGTGATTCCCCGGGAGACGCTGCTCGCTGCCTGTCGCGTGGCCGGTACGCACATCCACATCGGTGCATTGGATCTGGATCACGCGATTGAGATGCATAACCGACTCACTCTCTTTCTCGACGATCTTATTCGGGTGGGCGACAAGTCGGACGGTGAGCGTATCCGTATCTACAAGGTGATGGCTCCGCTCTGGAAACCGGTGTCGTACCGGTCGCGAACACATCTCTTCGAGACGGCGCGGTCGCAGGGATTCGAGCAGAATCCGCGTGATTGCTGGAACTTCGTACGTATCAGCATCCACGGTACGGTCGAGGTCCGCGTCTTCGGTGCGTCGGACGACGCCGATGAGGTCCTTTCCTGGGCAACACTCGTCGCGCAGATCGCGAACGGGTGACATCCGACACGGCGGCTTCACTGAAGCCGTCTTTTCTTATCCGATTTCGTTCATATAAAAAAGAGATCCGTGTTGAAATTTCGGACCTCGGACGGACGATCAGTCCATCTGACTGGCGACGATAGCGACAGTCGCGGCGATGACCGCGAGCGTCAGCGTCATGATGAATGCGCGACGAAGGAATTTTACCATCGATCTCCGCAGTCCCATGCCGTCGGGACTCGCGTAATGTTCTGTCCACGTTTCTACCTTTTCCTCGACGGTCATGGCTGACTGGCGGAATCCCACGATTTTTTGTTCCACTGGCTTCCTTTCCTCGAACCGTTCTTCCTTGACGACGGTGTGCGTCGTACCCACGTTATACCAGCGGCAAATTCGTTCAAAGAGCGTCATCGACATCTCCTTTCCGATTCGTAAACATAGCGAATCGGCCCCTCTAAGTCAATTTGACCGAGCGCCGATTGACGGACGGGCATCCGCAGGGATAAGGTAAGCAAGGTTCCTTTCGACCCAAACACCAAGGAGAAGACGATGACACGAATGTTGTCGGTCATGACGACGGTTCTGACCATGTCCCTGGCCGGCTGCGCGGGATCCCTCGACGGCGTGACCCGGGATACGGCTCCTCCATACCAGGAGACCACACCCACGGAAATGCCGGTAAACGATGATGCCGATGACACGTCGGAGGATCCGCTCGGGGAAGCCTCGATTCTTCTCGTGAGTTCTACTCACGGGCTGTCGAGAGTATCCGATGCGGCCGGCATCTCGGACGACAGGAGATGGGGGACTGCGGTCGATTTCTGGTATCGTGAGGTCCAGAATTGGCTGCGTGAAGCCGATGGAACGCTGTTCGAGAATCCTGACCGGGGCGGTATCATGACGGATCGGCGACGCATGAGCGCACTGCTCGATCTCCGTCAGAACATCACGGAATTGCGTGATGTGCACAGGGATCTCGAAGCCGCTTTCGATGGTATCGGACTCGGACCCGACATCATCGTCGAATCCATGCCCGACGTCGAGGAGGCGCTCGAACGAGCCGACAGGGCTATCGACCAGGCTGAAGGGGCTGTCGATACTCTGACCGACCGGATCGGACGCTGATCAGGCTACCCGCAACCCGCATCTCGCGGGTTTTTTGTTGGAAAGTGAGAGAGTGAGAGAGCTAAAAATACGTGTCCGGTCACAACCCGGACTCCAATATGACTTTCTTTCTTTCTCTCTTTCTCTCTTTCTCACCCGATCACGTTTCAGTTTCCCAACTCCCCTTAAATATGCTAATATCTTCCTGTGTCGGCCTGTCCGGCATAGACTCAATTTATATCCAATCCGGAAATGACCCCCATCGTAATCGACCTTAGCTGGTTAATGAGCTGGTATCAGGGGCTGCCCGGCTATTTTACGCAACTCGGTGATTTACCGTACCCACTTATGCTGGTACGGATTTTCTTGGATTTCGGCTGGATTCCGTTCATTTTCATCGTGATTTGGGGCGGCTGGCACCTGTGGGTGCTGTGGCGTCAGAATCTCTTTGTCGCCAACAAGGTCACGACCACGATTCTGGCTATTGATGTGCCGAGACAGAATGAGCAGACCGCCAAGGCGGTCGAGCACATCTTCAGCACGCTGGGCGGAGCGTATTCCGGTCTTGATCGGTACGAGAAATATTGGCTCGGTAAGATTCAGCCGACCTTCAGTTTCGAGATCGCGTCCGTCGGCGGATACGTGCAGTTCATGGTGCATACCTGGAACAAGCATCGCGACCTGGTCGAAGCGGCCATCTATGCGCAGTACCCTGACGCTGAAATTATCGAGATAGCGGATTACACGGACACCATCCCGAAGACTTTCCCGAATCCGGAATGGAACACGTTCGGGACGGAGTTTACCCTCAAACGGCCGAGCCATCTGCCGATCAGGACCTATTTCCAGTTCGAACACACTTCAGCCGAATATCCGTTCAAGGATCCGTTGTCGACACTCTTGGAGATATTGGCGTCCCTCAAGGCGAACGAACAGATTTGGGTCCAGTTCCTGATAACTCCGACCGACTCCAAGTGGAAGGACGATGGTCAGAAGGCGGTCGACAAGATGATGGGTAAGACCGTCAAACCCAAGGCTTCGCCGCTCGACGCCCTTATGTGGCTGCCGAAGGGCGTCGCCAAGGAGCTGGCCGGCATCTTCGAGACCGGTGAACCCCCCAAGAAGGAAGAGAAGAAGAAGGATGAATTCAAGATGTTGAACATGAGTCCGGGGGAGCGGGGGGTGCTTGAGGCGATCCAGATGAAGCTTTCGAAGATCGGCTTCAAGACGAAGATCAGGGTCGTCTACGCCGGCAAGCATGACATCTTCTCCAAGAAACGCTTCACCGCGCTGAAGGGTTCGATGATGCAGTTTTCGGCGCTCGACATGAATGAGATCAAGACCTACGGCAAGGTTACGCCGAAGAGCGATTATTTCTATCAGAGATGGACGGAACAGGCGAAGAAGACGTCGGTCGTAAGGAGATTCCGTAGTCGGAGCAACGAGGGTGGCACGCCGTTCATCCTCAACACCGAGGAGCTCGCCACGCTTTATCACTATCCGATGCTCGATGTGAAGGCTCCGCTCATCAAGAAGACGGACGCCAAGCGCGCCGAACCGCCGTCGCGTCTGCCGACCGGTGATTTTACGGAATCGCCGTTCAAGGTCGCGCCAGCGGAGGCGGAAGAGCCGAAGGCAGAAGAGGAAGAGGGTGAGCCACCGGCGAATTTGCCGTTTGCGTAGCGGATAGTCGAAGATATGTCAGAGAAACCACCACCATACGACCACGACCACGAGAACGAGGTGTCATTGTTCGCCAAGACGAATTTCCGTAATCAGGAAAAGGTTTTCGGTATCAAGACGGACGACCGCCGGCGCCACATGTACATGATCGGTAAGACCGGCATGGGAAAGACGACCGGCATGGAGAATATCATCGTGTCGGACATCAATGCCGGGCACGGCCTCTGTTTCGTCGATCCGCACGGCGACGCGGCGGACAAGCTGCTTGATTTCATTCCACCGCATCGCATCAACGACGTCGTCTACTTCAATCCCGGAGACATGGAGAATCCGGTAGGATTCAATATCTTCGAGGCAGCGAACGAGAATCAGAAGCATCTCATCGCCAGCGGACTGATGGGTGTCTTCAAGAAGATCTGGCCTGACGTCTGGTCGCCTCGGATGGAATACATCCTGCTGAACACCGTGTTGGCGCTTTTGGATGCGCCCGGCTCGACGCTTCTCGGCATCAGTAGGATCCTCGCGGATGAAGAGTACCGCAGGCGCATCGTTGCGCTCATTCAGGACCCGGTCGTCAAGACGTTTTGGGTCAAGGAGTTCGCGTCCTGGCAGGACAAGTATCGGACCGAGGCGATTGCTCCGGTGCAGAACAAGGTCGGGCAGTTCCTGTCCGCGCGTATCATCCGCAACATCGTGGCGCAGGTAAAGTCCACGATCGACATGCGCGACATCATGGACACTCGGAAGATCCTGATCGTCAACCTGTCGAAGGGTCTCGTGGGAGAGGAGAACATGCGTCTTCTCGGCGGCATGATCATCACCAAGCTGCAGATGGCGGCGATGGAGCGCGTCGACATGCCTGAAGACGAGCGGCAGGACTTCTACCTGTTCGTCGATGAGTTTCAGAACTTCGCCAACGAGTCGTTCGCGAGTATCCTGTCTGAAGCCAGGAAGTACCGGCTTTCGTTGACGGTCGGCCATCAGTATATCGAACAGATGGACGATGAGACGCGCGCCGCGGTTTTCGGCAACGTCGGGACGATACTGTGTTATCGTGTCGGTGCGGCTGACGCGGAGATATTGGCTTTGGAGTTCATGCCGACGTTCACTGCGGAGGACCTGGTGAACCTCCGCAAATTCGATGTCTATCTGCGTTTGATGATCGACGGTGTCGCGTCCGAACCTTTTTCGGCCAGTATGCTTCCGCCGGTCGGCAATCCGATGGGTAGTAAGGAGAAGGTCATGAAGGTGTCGCGTGAGAGGTATTCGCGTCAGCGCCTCAAGATCGAGGCCAAGGTCATGCGTTGGAGCGGCCTGGCCGATCAGGAGGGCGAGGAGGAAGAAGCCGCCGCACAGGATATCATCTCCGCCGCCAGTGAACTTGGCGTTGACGAGAAGAATCTGGAGAGTCTGATTGAGAGCTCCCCGAAGATCAAAGAAGCGGAGAAGCCGGTTGGTAAGAAGAAGAAAGAGGCCAAATATGATATCCCGTGTTCGGTCTGCGGCGAGATCCAGAAGCTGACTTTCGAGCCGGACTGGTCGCGGCCGTGGTACTGCAAGGAGCACATGCACCTGAAGGATCAGGAGCCGCCGAAGCCGGCCATGAAGAAGCTGGACGCGAAGGGTAGGCGGGTTGAGGCGGGAAGCCGGACAGCCGGACAGCCGGACAGAGCGGGAAGCGGGAAGCGGGAGGCGGGAAGCGGGACGCGGGACGTGCAAGACCGGAAGCTCAGGAATAAAGGTCCCAAGAAGCCGGTCAAGGCCAGTTCAGCGCCGGTATTGATGGTCGATCCTGAAGGTGAGGGCGTATCATTGTCTTCGTTGAAGCCACGGGAGGAGAAGAAGGCGCGAGAGCAAGGCTCGAGCGTTGCGAGGAGCCCGGAGGGCGACGCGGCAATCCCGTCCGATAGTGCGAAGCCGTCGGAGAAAGATAAAAATGAGAAAGCGAGAAAATCGGAAGATGAAAAGGTGAAGGGGGATGAAGACGCGAAGCCTCTGAAACCGGGTGATACCGTCAAGTTCTGATTATGCAGGAATCCGAGTCCAAACAAGGGCGGAAGAGATCGACCCGAATGATCAGTCTGAGATCCGCGATGCTGATGGCGCTCGCGGCGTCTTTTTTGACGTTCGCCAGCCAGGTATCGGTCAGCATCATGAGTTACTACCGGTACGCGGGGGAGCGGGAACAGACCGAACAGGATTTTCAGGACAAACAGGACCTGCTTGAGGGGCGCATCCGCACCATGGAGGAAGCGCGGATCGTAGAGCGGGATACGTTGGACGACAGGCTGGACAGTCTCGTGATGAGAGGGGAGGGCAGCGGGACGGCTTTTGATTACGATTCCCTGTTTCCCATAGAGAACGTACTCGGTTCGGTGGTGGAGATCATATGTCTCGACAACGTCAACAAGGACGTCTTCTACACCGGTTCAGGGACCGTGGTGGACAAGAGTGGATTCGTAGTCACGAACCATCACTTACTCGTCAGTTCGGACGGCACGCTCATCAGGTTCTGCGGTATCGGATTTACCGATGACATGGAACAGCCCCCGAACACCGAGTTCATCGCGGAAACCGTCGCGATCCAGCCGGATCAGGATCTGGCGGTATTACAGATCATGGAGCATTTGGAGGGAGGCGAGGTGCCTGATGCGTTCACCTACATATCGATGGACGGGGCGTTGCGTGCGTCCCGTGGGCTCAAGCTCGGCGATACCGTCTTCATTGCCGGCTACCCCGGTGTCGGCGCACAGACTTTCACCCTCACGGAGGGGGTGGTGAGCGGGCGGGTCGGCAGCGACCTCATCAAGACGTCGGCGCTCGTGGACAGCGGTACGTCCGGAGGTGCCGCTTTCGACATCCACGGTAATTTCATCGGACTGCCCACGGCCGCGGCCAGGGGGGATATCGGCGGTAGTCTTGGGTATCTCATCGTGGCCGATATGGTGGATTCCTTCCTGCGTGATTTCTACGCCGGTGATCTTAACGGCTCGGTGCCGTACGAGATCGACGAGTAGGGATTCCGTCGTCAAATCCGGTCTTATGTTCGACACAAGCAGGGCATCGGTCCTGGTTCTAATGATCACCGCGTCGTTGGCTGTTGGGGTCGGGTGCATCCCGACTGCATCTCCAGCGATCCCGGAATCGAGCGATATGTCAGAGAAGGTCAGCTTCAATACGGAAGACGGCGTCACTATCGTCGCCGACCATTACACCGGCGAGCCGGACGGTCCTGCCGCCCTATTGCTGCATATGATGCCGGCGATGAAAGAGAGCTGGCTGGGTTTCGCTGAAGCCCTGCTCGCTGAAGGCTTCACGCATGTGTTGGCGATCGACCTGCGCGGACACGGCGAGAGCACGGATAGGGGCGGAGAGAAACTTGATTACAAGCATTTCGAGGATTTGGACCACCAGGCGAAGATCAAGGACGTTGAGGCGGCGGTCGCGTGGCTCGAAGAGCGGGGAGTCGTGAAAGGGCGGCTTGCCGTGGTCGGCGCTTCCATCGGAGCGAACCTGGCCATCGCTTACGGTGGCGCGCATGACGAAGTGCCCGCGGTGGTCGCACTGTCTCCCGGTTTCGATTACCGCGGCGTGACGACCCCGGACAAGGTGGAGATGTTCGCGGAGAGCCAGGGTCTGTATCTCGTTGCCAGTGAAGATGACACGCTTTCCTTCGAGACGAACAGGAAGCTGGCCGTTATCAAGGATGACGCGATACTGAAGGAGTTCAAGGAGGCCGGGCACGGTACGACCATGTTCGAGCTGGCACCGGACTTGATGGCCGAAGTGGTCGGTTGGATGAAGGAGATCGTCAAGTGAACATCAGCTTAAAAGCTGAAAAGCTTAACAGTCAAAAAGCCTTCAGGGTGTCCGGCACTCGGCTGGACATTACTTTTAAGCTTCCCTCATTCCTGCTAAGTTAGAGATATAGACCTTATGTACGAGATTCGCGACCCGATACACGGGACAATCAGCTTTTCGGACCGCGAGCGGAGGGTGATCGATCATCCGTACGTGCAGAGGCTGCGTCATATACGCCAGCTCGGTTTGAG
>JAYEJB010000023.1:0-16057 GCA_034716415.1 Patescibacteria group bacterium | reverse complement strand
TGATTATATCGAGCCTGCCGAGTTGTTTGAGCGTCATTGGTAGTAAATCTTTCATACCCCCACAGACTAGCAGAGGCGGAAGATTCTACTTCCCGTAAAGCGGAGATTACTACTTCCCTATGACACCCTGTTAGAGATGTTCTCCATAGAAAGTACCCGACAGGGCTCGGTACGATGTTGCCTAGCCCCGCATCGGCGCGCTCATGGCGAGGACTTCTAACGGGGTGAAGGGTGATAATTTTTTACTTCATTGTCATTGCGAGGGAGGACGCAGCCGACCGCGGCAATCCCGTCGGCTTAAGCTAAAGTCACGGGATTGCCGCGGTCGGCTGCGGCCTCCCTCGCAATGACAAAAGAAAAAAACTTCACCCCCGAACCAAGAATGGTTTCGGGGGTGTAGTAAGTGGCGTTTTCGCCGTGTGGGTGGCCCTGCTCGGCCGATCCCGTGCGTCGCGCTAGGCTCTAGGCCGGCACAACCGCGATGATGAGTCCTCGCCGTGTTCGGGCGATGACTCCGTCCTCACGGATCCGCACCTGCTCGCCCTTTGTAGGAACGAAGGTGCTGTTCCGACGGAGGACGAACAGCACACCGCGACCGGTCCGCGCCTGGTACTCCACCTGGCCCGTCTTGGGATTTTTTCCCTCGACGAGTTCGATGGTGTGGAAGCGCGGGCGGCGTCCGCCTTTGGCCTTCTGGCCGTTGACGGGCTTGTCGTTGATCTTGCGGCCATTGACCTTCGCCGGAGCCTTGTTGCCCTTGCTCTTGCGAGCGCCGGACTTGGATGCGGGTCTGGCCTTGCGGCGAGGCTTGCGAGCCTGGTGCTCGAGACGGCTCAGGATGTCCCGGACCTTCTTGAGCTGAGAGCGCGCATCGTTGGCCCAGCCGTCGTAGCCGAACCGTCGCATGATCGCCCAGGTCCAGTCCTGCACCTCGGGGTGCAGGCGGTTGAACTTGGGGTGATCCGTGAGCGTCCTCAGCTCCTCGCGGAACCGGTTCGCGTCGCGGTTCGCGTCGCTGTTCTTGCGCCCGGCGAGATTTCGCTTGATGTCGCGGAACAGGCTCTCGATGCGCTCGTCCGCCTCGTCGGTGGACTTGCACGCCTCGCACTCCCGGAGAACGTCCCAGCAGTACTGTTGGTCGTCTCTGGAGAGGAGGCCGGCCTTGCTCGAGAGCAGGAAGCGCCGGAGCACCCCGACTGAATCGAGGCCGATGCCGGAAAGCATCGCATTCTCGGTGTCGAGTGCCTGAGCGCGGCCTCGCTGGCTGAGCGCCGGGAGTGCCACACGGCGGCCGTTGCGTGTTCCGTAGAACTCGGCCGAGCAGCCGGCGCTATCGCCGTTCTCATCGTCATCGCATCCCATCCACTTCAGGACAGGGCCGATGCCTCGGAGTGTGACTGGGCAACCTTCGTCGTCGAAGGCTGTGCGCGTTCCATGGAACGCGACCCGGCCGCCGGTCAACTCGCCATGCTCGGCGGTCTCTCGGAAGTGTCCGAATACGTTCCAGCCGTTCAGGGAAAGAACCTTTCTCTTCAGAACGCGCTCTTCCTCGTTCATCGATCTCGTCTTGTGAGGCGGCATGGCCTCTCCTTCGGTGGGGGTTGTCGGTTTGGGGGCGCTAGGGGGCGTATTTTTTCTCTATAAAATGTCCTTTCTGTGCCGAAATTGGCAACATGTTAATTTAGCATATCCAGGAGGTTTTGTCAAGATTATCTGACAGAATATTGGGGATAGTACGGGCTTAACCAAATCAGGCCGATGGGCTATAGTATTCGCGTATGGAGAGAAAGGACTTCCGCAAACGACCGCAAAAGGATAAGCTTATCGGCCATGGGTCGATTTTTGGCTTACTTGAGCGGTCTTTTGAAAGTGGGCGGATGGCCCATGCCTATCTCCTGACCGGCCCGGAGAGCGTTGGCAAGGTCACTCTGGCCAAACATTTCGCCCGACACCTCCTGACCGAGAATGTCACCCTCGACACCCACCCGGATTACATCCATGTCAAGCGGGGACTTGACCCGAAGAGCGGCAAGGTCAGGGCTATCATCGCGCTCGATCAGGTCCATGATATCCGTAGTAAGCTCTCCCGTCGGGCGCTTTTGGGGGGTTGGAAAATCTGCATCATCGATGGTGCTCAACACATGAATCGTGAGGCCTCGAACGCGCTTCTGAAGACTTTGGAAGAGCCGCAGGATAAGACGCTCATCATACTCACCGTGCCTGACGCGGATTCGGTCATGCCGACCATCATGTCGCGCTGTCAGATCCTGCCGTTGGCGCGCGTGCTGACCACGGAGATCAAAGACGCGCTCGTGGCGCGTGGTATAGACGCCGATCAGGCCGGGACCATCGCCCGGCTCGCCGACGGCTGTCCGGGCCAGGCTATCAGATACGCCGAAGAAGCCGGCGTGCTCATCAAGATGAAGGAGATGCGCGCCGAGATATTACGGATGGCCGATGCCGATGTCGCCGAACGCTGGCAGACCATCGAGAAGTTCCTGCCTAAGAAGCATTCCTTCCAGGAGGCTGGCATGCGAGCGCATGAGTTCCTGGACCTCGCGGCCGAGATTCTACGCGACGCCATGTTGGTCAGACACGGCAATCCGGACAGTATCATCCATAAGGATGTGGAGGTGTCCATTCGTGGCATCGCCAACGACGAATCCCGGGACCTGAAAGGCGCTGTGGCCGAGCTCTATATGGCTCGCCGCAGGCTTAAGGAGAACGTGGGCCCGAGAACAGTCTTGCAGAGTTTTGTGCTGGCACTATGAGTGAGAGGGAGGCTCGAGGTGGGAGGTTCTTTCCTGGGGCATCTCGCTTCCCACATCTCGCTCGAATATCAATCATGTTGGAGTAGACAGTAGATGTCTTATGCACAGTTTGGGGCAAAAACAGGCAGCCTGTTTCCTGCGGGAAACAGACTGTCTGTGTTTTGCCCCAAACTGTGCATAAGATAGCATTCCGTTGAACGCGAAAAAAGTGCAGAGTTTCGTGTTAGCGTTATAGAAAGGAGCAGAAGAATCCTTCTCCCGCTCTTGCTCCTTCTCCCGCTTTTCCCGCTCTCATGTTATCCTTTAGGGTAGCGTTTATTAGCGAAATTTTCATATGAAAGCAAAACATACTCTAGCAATCGTCATTGGCGGCCTTCTTTTGTTCGGTGTCGGTTGCGTCTCTTTCCAGACCGACGGTTCAGCGCCCAGCGGAAACGACGGCGGCGTCTTCAAGACCTCGGATAAGGGTGAAATCTGGACGCAGAAGATCGCCATCCCGACGGTCGGCCAGGAAGCGCGTCACATCGGCGGAGTCGATGTCGTGTTTCTGGCGCAAGACCCGCAGGACCTGAACGCGCTCTACGCCGGTACGACCGAACATGGCATGTTCTACACCTATGACGGCGGTGAGTCTTGGTCTCAGCCCTCACAACTGTCACGCGGCAGAGTCGCGTCAGTCGCCATCGACCCGAAAGACAAATGCACCGTCTACGCCACGTCCGGCAATACACTTCTGAAGACGACTGACTGCTCACGCACCTGGGACGTGACCTACTTAGACTCGCGATCGGAGCGGCAGACGACCGCGGTCATCATCGACCACTTCAACAGCAGTATCATCTGGACCGCCACGGACGGCGGGGACGTCATCAAGAGTATGGACGCCGGCAAATCCTGGACCAGCATGCAGACCCTGAAGAGCCCCATCATGAAGATGATGATGTCGGTCGACGATAGTCGGCGCGTGTTTGTCGGAACGCAGAAGAGCGGAGTCTGGAGGACCGAGGACAGCGGTGAGAATTGGGAGGATTTAAGCGAAAATTACCGCGAATTCGGCTCTGCCAGGGATTTCGTGGATATGGTGGTCGGTATCTCTGACCCGGCCGTACTAATCCATGCCAGTAAATACGGTCTTATCCGCTCGACGGACAACGGTGACACCTGGGAATCGATCGAATTGCTGACCCCACCCAAATCAGCGCTCGTTTACACCGTCGCAGTCGACCCGAAAGACATCAACAGTATCTACTATGGAACGGCGACCACGTTCTATCGCTCACCGAACGGCGGAGTGAACTGGATCCCCAAGGCGCTCCCGACGACCCGTACCGCGACCGCGCTCCTGGTTGACAGCGCGAATTCGAACGTGCTCTATATGGGTGTGACTAAATTTAAGAACTAAAATGCGTGGGGACAGTCCTGGCGAGAATTTAGTTTGAGGAACAGCCTGCCCCCACCACCATCCGGTTCAAGTTCAGCAGAACTGACCCCGAAGCCCGCGCCCCGCTCTGTCATTTCCATATGATAGCGGGGTCCCGCCAGAGGCGGGGCAATGCGGGGACTGTCCTGACGAGGGCCTAGCCCGAGGAAGGCCTGCCTGTCCTCCGAAGCCTCAGCGAAGGGGGTCCCCACCACCTATTTCAACTACAAACACCACATATATGAGTGAAATAATTGATTCTCACAAGGAGGGATTCGAGGGTGCTCTCGAGCATTTGAGGACCGAGCTGGCTTCATTGCGGACCGGTCGGGCCAATCCGGCGCTCGTGGAGAGCATTCAGGTCGAGGCGTACGGCAGTAAGCAGGCACTGGTCGGCTTGGCTTCGATCACCACACCCGATTCGAAGACGATTCAGATTGAACCGTGGGACAAGACAGTTGTCGGGGATATCGAGAAGGGGATTCAGGAGGCGAACCTCGGGTTCAATCCGACGGTCGCCGGGACGGTCATCAGGATCAATCTTCCGCCGATGACGGAGGAGGGGAGGAAGAACATGATCAAGCTGATGAACGAGAAGCTGGAGAATTCCAGGATTCAGGTGCGGCAGGTGCGTGAGGATGCCAGGTCGAAAATCAAGGCCGCCGAAGACAAGGGTGAGATGAGCGAGGATGAGATGTATCGTGATTTGGAGGAGCTCGATAAGGTTGCGGCGAACTGGAACGAGAAGATTAAAGCGGTCGGTGAGGAGAAAGAAAAGGAGATAATGACGGTTTAATTTCGTCGCTGAGGTAACGGAGCGGGAATCGCCCGGCATTCGCCGAGCTAGCGGGAAGAGCGGGAATCGTTCGCTTTGCGAACTAGCGGGAAAGTTAGAAATATAGATAGAAAAAAGACTGCGCTAAGCGCAGTCTTTTTGCTCCTCCCGTTTTATCGACGGGGCAAGATGGGGCAAACGGGGCAAAACGGATTTGTCTAAATCCGCCCAACCCCGTCTTGCTCCGTCTCCGTCCCACTCTCCCGCACCTCCCGCTAACGGCCGGAGGCCGTGGTTCCCGCTCTTCCCGCTAGCTCGGCGAATGCCGAACGATTCCCGCTCCTCCCACGACCCCAAAAGCCGTTCTTTTTTGATGGAATTTTTAGTATTGATTTAAAGCTAGACTAACCAAGTTCTTAGAAGATTTGTCATAAACCCTTGACAAAAATACGGGGGTATGCTATGGTGCTATGTTAATCGTTAAACGACTCCTGGTTAGCGGAATGGAGGAGGAACATACCGCATTGACCGAGTTTGTCCGGAGGATGCGGTACGGCGTGGAATCGGTTGCAGTCGGCCTTGGCTGACAGTATCCGACGTAAGCGCTATCGGTTCAGGCACCTGCTTGCAGGCACACCCTGAGCAAACACCGTCTCCATTTCGTTGACTAGGAGTTTTTGGTGCCTGTCACCCTCTCACCCAAAAGGGACAGGCACTAACCGATTGCCTGTCCCTTTTGGGTGAGAGGGTGACAGGCACCAGTTCCCGACACGGTCGTGCGCGCTGATTGGGAGTTTTTCATTCGTTCCTTACAGTATCCCGGCAGGTGACATGGAGGGGGACCCCCGGAAGGACGGCTTCGGTCGTGCGACTGGGACGGCATGGAAATGGGTTATCACCGGCCTCGGCTGGAGATATCCCACGGAAGTACCACTGTTCAGGCGTCTATATGACAACCCTGGATTTCACTCTCCATATCAGCTGTCGGGATTTTCATGCCCGGCAAGGAGGAAGCAGTGCAGATAGAGATATGGAAATTCGAGAACGCGGACACCATGATCGAAGTCGACCTTGAAGGTATCGACCTGACTGGTTTTTTCGATTGCGTCTGTCGCGCGGCGGACGAACATCTGAGTGTCGACAACGTGGTTTTCGCCCCGAAGAAAGGCGGCTGGAACCTGTTCGGGGACGGACAAGATGTCGGTTTCGGAATGGAGCTGGAGATTATCTCCGGTTCGGTGTTCGTCACGCCGTTGTACTTCAATTACGGCGTGGTGGCTCTGCTGCCGGAGGAGCTAGTGCTTCTTCTGCGTTATGCCGACACGATGTTGGCGGAACCCACCGAGGCCGACGCCGCCCTCAAAGAAATCCTCGACGATCTTACGCCGAAGGCGTGGGAAGAGGATGTCGATGAGGTGACGGGCATCGTGGATGACGACGATATCACCGTCGAGATCATCCTTGACGAAGATTGGGTGATCGAAAACGGCGAGTACACGCTTGAGGGATTCGGCGGCACGCTCAAGCTCACACCCCTGCCGACTCCGGTCTAGCGACGATTTCTAGCGGACATCGTTCCGCACAAACCGTTCCATCGCAAGATGGGCGGTTTTTTTCTTTTTGGGACAGGGGGAGAGCCCTTCGACTTCGCTCAGGACAGGAAGGATTGTCTATTAGAACGCTCCTTAGCTCCAAATCGAACACTTAGCGGCGTGACAGCGTTAGAATCTCACCTGATCTCCTTTACTCTTGACACCCTTCGTTCTCTATGCTAAGTTCATCCGTTCCGCTGGAAGGCGGTCTTCCCCGTGAGGGGTGAAGGAAGGAGAGAAAAATGGTGGCGAAGACGAGTAAGTTTTGGGCATTCGTGGCAAGAGTCGAAGAAAAAGTGAAGAGAAATCTGGGTCTCAGGTCCGACCGGCAACAACAGATTCTTTTTCTTCAAATTTCGACCTCCTGGCCACTCGACATGCACGACACCCGCGACACCGACCGAACTTCCGGCCACTACGACTCCAGACATGTCCTGGCACATCTCGCCAGGGAAAACGGCGCGGTCGACGAGGCGGACGAGATGGTGTGGAACACCGAGGACGACGGATACGAACAGGACAGGCTGGCTTTCGAAGCCGCGCTCATGCAACCCATCAGTCCGTCGATTCCGATGCTGTTCGTTCTCTGATCAACGGCCTCCGCGGCTGTACAAGACAAGATACGATTCGACCCAGGTCGATAACAGTTCGATTTAGGTCGATTACATCTCTACTACACGTCCATGACCCACGCGTCCGTCACGGACGTTTTTTGTTGGAGTGAGAAAGCTTAGGAGTAACAGTAGATGTCTTATGCACAGTTTGGGGCAAAAACAGGCAGCCTGTTTCTCGCACAAACTGTGTATAAGACATCATCCCAACTTCTTAACTTCTATACTTTTGGACTTTCCCCGCTCTCTCTGACCACCTTGCCCGCAATAAAGCTGAATGATATATTTTTACTCGTATGAAAGAAGCAAAACCGAACACCGAAACGATGGATAAGATAGTGTCTCTCGCGAAGCGTCGCGGGTTTCTGTTTCCTGGCTCGGAGATATACGGCGGTATGGGTTCGACCTACGACTACGGACCCTTGGGAGTTCTCCTGAAGAACAACGTCCGCAAGGCCTGGTGGGACATGATGGTCCAGCGTCGCGACGATATCGTCGGGCTCGACGCGGCCATCCTCATGAATCCCAAGACCTGGGAGGCGTCGGGACATCTGACCGGCTTTACCGATCCCCTGGTCGACTGCAAGGCGTGCAAGAAACGTTTCCGCGCCGACCATCTGGTCGAGTCGCATATCGCGGGTATGCCCGGACTGAAGGAAGAACAGGTCGACATGAAGGATCTCAAGTGTCCGGAGTGCGGCGGCGAGTTCACCGACATCCGCGAATTCAACCTGATGTTCAAGACATTCATGGGGCCGGTCGAGGACGAGGCGTCGGTCGTGTATCTGCGGCCGGAGACCGCGCAGGGTATTTTCGTCAACTACGCCAATGTCCAGCAGACGTCGCGGAAACGCATTCCGTTCGGCATCGCGCAGGTCGGCAAGTCGTTCCGCAATGAGATCACGCCCGGCAACTTCATCTTCCGGACGCGCGAGTTTGAACAGATGGAGATGGAGTTTTTCGTGAAGCCGGGTACTGACGAGGAATGGTTCGAGCATTGGAAGCAGTTCATGATGGACTGGTTCACCGAGCTCGGGGTCAATGAGGATAAACTACGCTATTACGAACACTCCAAGGAGAAGCTGTCGCATTATTCGAAGCGCACCGTCGATCTAGAATATGAGTATCCGTGGGGTTGGGGCGAGCTTTGGGGCTGCGCCAACCGGACCGACTTTGATCTCAAACAGCATTCGGAGCACAGCGGTCAGGACCTGTCGTACCGCGACCCGGAGACCAACGAGAAGTACACGCCGTACGTCATCGAGCCGGCGCTCGGTCTGGACCGTTCCGTCCTTACATTTCTTATAGACGCGTACGAGGAGATCGATGGTGGGCGCACGACGACCACAGAGTCCGCGAAGGATGTGGAGACCGTTCTGCGTTTCCACCCGGCGATCGCGCCGGTGAAGGCCGCTATCTTACCGCTTTCGAAGAAGGAACCGCTCGCGTCGACCGCCAAGGAGATTCGCGATGCGCTCTCTCGACGCTGGATGGTCCAGTACGACGAGACCGGTTCCATCGGCCGGCGCTATCGTCGGCAGGATGAGATCGGCACGCCGTTCTGCATCACTGTCGATTTCGACACCGCTGAAGATAAGAAGGTCACGGTCCGCGACCGCGACACCATGAAACAGGACCGCGTAGCAATTGAAGATCTGAACGACATGCTCGCCGAGCGTATCGGTTATTAGCGTATCACCGAGCGACAGTTGCCGGGTTCTTCCTGTGTGCAAGTCGTATGACTTGTACACAGGAATGTACCCGGGAACCACAGAAAGCACGTCACTCTTGGTACAGTGCTACCAGAGCGAAGCGAAGCTCCTTAGGAGCGGTAAACTACGCAGGAGGGGCCCCTGCCCCGCCATAGAAAATGCAAGTCGTATGACTTGTACACAGGAATGTACCCGGGAACCATAGAAAGCACGTTAATCTCGACACAGCGTCGCTAGAGCGAAGCGAAGCTCCCTAGGAGTGGTCAACTTCAGCGGAGGACCCCCTGGTCCGCCATAGCAACAGAGCGAAGCGAACCATCCTAAAACCGATCCGCCACGCGGAAGGACCCCTCCCTGGTCCGCCACAGTAAAACATTACCAGAGCGAATGCGAACCACCTTGGGAGCGGTCAGTATCAGCGGAGGGCCGCCCGCCGCCGCAACAAGATAAACGGAATCAGAATGACATTCATCAAAAAACATCTCGACAACGGCATCCGTGTGATGCTCGTACCGCACGGTGGCACGACCGCCGTGACGACTCTTGCGTTATACGAAGTCGGTTCACGTTACGAGTCGGCCAAGCTGAACGGCGCATCGCATTTCATCGAGCACATGATGTTCAAGGGGACCAGGCGGCGGCCGGCCACGCTCGACATCTCTCGTGATCTGGATGCTGTCGGCGCGGATTACAACGCCTTCACCGGCAAGGACTACACCGGTTACTACGTGAAACTGCAGTCGGAGAAGATGGGGCTCGCCGTCGATCTGCTGGACGACATGATCTACAACTCGGTTTACCGGGCGGACGACGTCGATTCGGAACGCCAGGTCATCCTCGAAGAACTGCGCATGTACGAGGACAATCCCATCATGTTCGTCGAAGAACTGGTCGAAGAGGAGTTGTACCGCGGTTCGCCGTTGGGTATGCGCATCGGAGGCACGGTCAAGTCGGTCAGCGGACTGACGCGCGCCGGCCTGGTCGAGTATAGGGACAGGTATTACGTGCCGTCACGCACGGTCATCGCCATCGCCGGTAATTTCGAACCGGAAGACGCGTTGCGGATGTTGAATCGTAAGTTCGGACGTCGCAAAGGGAAGGGGAGACCGCGAGCGTTCACTAAGGCCAAGAAAACGGGTTACACCGCTCCGCGCGTGCATGTGCACGAGCGCGACACCGAACAGGTCCAGCTCGCCATCGGTTTCCCGGCCTATCCGTACGGACACGCGAAACTTCCCGCGCTGAGCGTGCTGTCGACGATCCTGGGCGGGACGATGAGTTCACGCCTCTTCACCGCGGTGCGCGAGCGTGAAGGTCTGTGTTACTTCATCCGTTCAGCGGCAAGCCCCTATCAGGACATCGGTGACCTCACCATCCAGGCCGGTCTCGCTAAGGATAGGTTCGAGAAGGCCATGAAGATCATCATACGCGAACTGCGGCGGATGAAAGACAGGAAAGTCACCAACGAAGAGCTGAATCGTTCCAAGGATTACGTCAGGGGTAAGCTGGCGCTGGCGCTTGAGGATTCTAGCCGGCAGGCCGACTGGTATGCCAAGCAGGAACTGCTGATGAAGAAAGTGATGACGCCGGAGCAGAGGTTGGCGCGCATCGTCAAAGTCACCAGGGACGATGTTCAGCGCGTAGCTAACGACGTCTTTCGCGCTAACCGGGCGTCTATCGCCGTTATCGGACCGTTCAAGAAGAAGCGGCCGTTCATCGATTCGATCAATAGGCTTTAGGTTCGTGGCGGCAGGGCTTGCCCTGGCCCGAATGAATCCGTATTAAAGGCAGGGGCAAGCCCTGCCGCTACGACATGAATATGAAACGGTATTTAATCGCAAACTGGAAGATGCAGCTTAACGAGGCGGACAGCGCCGCGCTCGCTTCGGATATCGTGAAGCGCATCGCGCCACAGGTCGCGGATTCCGACAAGGTCGTGACCGTGCTCTGCCCGTCGCATCTGTCTATCGGTGAAGTGGCTGACGCGGTACGGGGAACGGCGGTCGGACTCGGCGCGCAGGATGTCTCCTGGGAGGACAAGGGTGCGCTTACCGGGGAGATTTCACCGGTGACGCTGAAGGAGCTCGGTTGCGCGTATTGTATCGTCGGACATTCCGAGCGGCGTCAGAAATTAGGCGAGACCGATGAGATGGTGCACAAGAAAGCGGAGGCGCTGTTGCGGCATGATATCAATCCGATCATCTGCGTGGGTGAGACCAAGGAAGAGCGCGACGCCGGCAAGCGCGATGCAGTAGTGATCGGTCAGGTACGCGCCGCTCTGGAGGGTCTGCGTCCGGTGGGTAATCAGGACATTGTCGTGGCATACGAGCCGGTCTGGGTCATCGGAACCGGACAGGCGGTCGAGCCGAACGACGCGGCCGAGGTACATCAGCTGATCCGTGAGACGTTGTTGGAGATGCTGCCGGCCGATATCGTCGAACAGCAGTGCTTCGTCATCTACGGCGGATCGATCGACTCGAAGAACCTGGCGGGATTCCTGGAAGTACCGATCATCGAAGGAGCGCTCATCGGCGGTGCCTCCCTGCGCGCCGACGAGTTCGTGCGCATGACTGAAATCGTCCTGGACATGGGTTAATATGATGTACTACGTCATTCCAATCGCGGTAATCATCCTCTGCCTCGGCGGGATCAGCATCATCGTGGTCCGTAAGTTCGCGCAGCTCACCCTGATCGATACCGAATCTATCCCGAAAGAGAAGAACCTGGCGCGCAAGAAGGAGATCATCGATGAGCGCGTCCGACGTACGGCGGAGGAGTGGTCGAAGGGTGCGCTGAAGGTGGTCAGTCCGGCGGCAGTAAGCGCGCGAGATTCGTTCCGGCGGTTCTTCAAGCGGCTCCTGACCATCGATCGTCAGTTCGCCATCGCCAAGCCGGTCGATCCGGACAAGGGTCACAATCGGGCGGAGAAGGTGCGGGCCGAAGCGAAGAAGCTCATCGACGAGAACAAGTTCGGCGAAGCGGAGAAGAAGCTGATCAGCGTGCTCGCGTTCGATGAGCTGAACGATGGTGTGTACCGAGATTTGGGCAATCTCTACACCCGTATCAAACGATACGACCGGGCGCGCGACACGTTCGCTTTCTTGGTGAAGATCCTCATCAAACGCTCATGCGGTCAGCAGGTATCGGAATCGAAGGGGGTGCCGGTGCCGCGCTTTGAGGCCTTCGCCGACGATTGTCCGGCCGGACATGAGGCCCACGCGGATATCGCCAAGCAGTACGTCAACTTCGGATTGGCCAGCCAGGGGGCCGAAGATTTCGCTTCAGCTAGGGCAGGATTCGACCATGCGGCGTCGTTCGAGCCGGGAAATCCCAAGCATCTTGATTTGTTGGTCGAGGCGTGTATAATGGACGGGGTCAAAGACAGGGCCTTGGCGGCATGGGAGCGCTTGAGGGAGGCGAATCCCGAGAATAAGAAGCTGGACAGTCTACGCAAGAAGATCGAGAAGATGGAGGTCGAAGAGAGGGAAGACGCGTAAAATCAGGCCGACCCACCTTCGCTTTGCGGGCTACGGTGGGCAGGCTCCGCTTCTCTCCGAACCTGGTTCCGTCAGTAAGTAAAAAATACGCCGACGTAGCTCAGATGGTAGAGCAACTCCATGGTAAGGAGTAGGTCATCGGTTCGAATCCGATCGTCGGCTCCATCCCGTTAGAAGTTTTCGCCATGAGCGCACCGACGCAGGGCTAGGTACAGCCTGTCCTAGCCCCGCGTCGGCGCGTCTTAGCCGAATACTTCTAACGGGATGCACTTTACAATATCGTGGGTAGGACGTAAGACGGTCAGTAGTTAGGCCGACTATGTTTGTTACCTACGTATTGAGAAACACCAAGGGAAACATTTATATTGGATTTACATCTGATATCAAACGTCGACTTCGAGATCATTTGGCAGGTCGTGTATATACGACTCGTCGGATAGGCGGAGCTTGGTCGTTGATCTATTGTGAACTTTGCACAAATCGTATTGATGCATTTAGAAGGGAGCGCTTTCTGAAAAGTGGGCCTGGCATGGCTTTTCTGAAGAAACGGCTCAAACGCGCATTAAAATCACGGGTAGGTACCAAAGCGGTCAAATGGGGTAGACTGTAAATCTACTGGCTTTCGCCTTCCAAGGTTCGAATCCTTGCCTGCCCACCACGTTAGAAGTTTTCTTGAATGATAGCCCGACGCAGGGCTAGGTGTCGTTTTCGTTAAATACTCGCTTGAGTATTCATGACGAAGACTTCTAACGTGGCAGGCCATCGAATGTGTTTGATGGCTTGATACGCCGACGTAGCTCAACGGTAGAGCGCCTCTTTTGTAAAGAGATGGTTGGGGGTTCGATTCCCTTCGTCGGCTCCATCCCGATGCCGCTGTGCTGCATATGTAAGTGCTCATAGGATTAAGCATCGTAGGTGGCAGCTCTATGCGCATTTGCTCATGCAGCAAAGCAGCATCGGGATGTAAGAGACAGCAAGACGGCTTAAGGCTGGACAGGCGGGGGAGAATCTGCTAAGGTCCGCGTGCCGTAAGAATAATGTTTAGTGCCTGAGCGAACGTAGTGAGTCGAAGGCCTACCGAAACCTATGTCACAGGACAATCTCATCAAGATGGAGTGCGGGGAATGCAAGCGCATCAACTACCACTCTCACAAGAACAAGAAGATCCTCAAGAACAGGCTCGAGATGAGCAAGTTCTGTAAATGGTGCAAGAAACACACGCTGCACAAGGAGACTAAATAGGTTTCTGTGTGTGACGTGAGCACGGCGGGCAACCGCCGTTTTGCGTAGGCAAATAATTTGATATCGGCCAGCCGAGCACCGCCACTGGGTTCTTCCTGTGTGAAAGCCGGTCAGCCGAGAACTGTTGCCGGGTTCTTCCTGTGTGCAAGTCGTATGACTTGTACACAGGAATGTACCCGGGAACCATAGAAAGCACGTTAATCTCGGCACAGCGTCGCCAGAGCGAAGCGAAGCTCCCTAGGAGCGGTCAGTTACGCAGGAGGGGCCCCTGCCCCGCCGCAGAAATCACACCTCGCTTGCACGGATTTCCCAGAGCGAAGCGAAGCTCCCTAGGAGCGGTCAACCTCAGCGGAGGACCCCCCTGGTCCGCCATAGCAACAGAGAGAAGCGAACCACCCTAAGACCGGTCTGCCATGCAGGAGGAGCCCCTGCTCCGCCAAAGAATTGAAAACAATCCGCCGGCGTTGTATCATGCTAACGCCAATCATGGGGGCTTAGTTAAATGGTATAACAGAGGACTCCAAATCCTCGGTCGTGGGTTCAATTCCTACAGCCCCTGCCAAAAAATTCCGCTTATTTTAGCGGAGTTTTTTGTTTTAGGGCGGCGGGAATAGAACTCAACCTACTTAACCATGTATAATCCATTTGACACACCATTTTTATCTTGCTAAACATCCACCGTTATGAGTTACAGCAAAGTAGTTAAGGATATGTTGCTAAAACTGCTCTGGGGAAAGTCGTCTGTACCGCGCGGCCTATATGAGTTGAACCGCTATTTTCGCATTCACGGACCGATTCATTTCGAGTACAAGAAAGAGGATGGGATGATCATCGCGATGAGCAAGGACTTCTTGCAGGGCAGCATTGTGACCTATGCTGAGGACCGGAACGAGATGGACAAGAAGATTAAGGATGCGATACTGACCGCATTTGAGGTTCCCTCGTCCTACGCCAAGGAGGTCGGAGTCAAGCGGGTGGGGGAGAGTGAAGCCTATGCCCTCGCTTAGCGACTTGCCCAGAGAGAGAGAATGACTCCAATATCTGCATGGGGGACAAAGAGAGGTACAAGCAATTGATGCTGGATACCATCGGGCGGGTAGCGCCGTCGGTTTATGAATACCTGGAGCCGCTGCGCGATGAGAATGAGTGCCTGTATAAGATATGCGTCGAGTTGCCGGATAAGAAGCTGCGCGGTTTCGAGACGCGGGCCTATTTCATGCGCGCTGCGTACGAAGCGCTGACCGACGAACCGTGGACGGAGAACGTGATGATGGCGTGTGCGGCCACGGAACTGGAGCTCTGTTCCATGTATTTCACGAATCGTATCTTCGACGACAAAGGCGGTCCGGACATTTTGGGGCAGCCGCACGAACAGGTAGTAGCCGCGATGATTACGCGTGACATGGCCCAACGCATCATCGAGGACGCGTGTTTCAAATTGAGCTGTCAGGACCGGGGAAACGTCGTTAGGAAATTTGCGGAAATGAATCGGCAATTCTACATTGGACAGTTCTATGAAGTCAGTAACAATATCTTTGCTGAGATTAAAGATGAAGATTCGGTCGAACTGCGCCAATTGTATGAATTACGGAACAGGGTCAATTATCCGTTCTATGAATGGATAGCCTCGACCGCTGCGGCGCTGGCCGGAATCAAAGACGGACGGAAGCGTGCGCTGGTCGGATTCGGTCATGAGTTCGGGATGCTACAACAGATCGTCAACGATATCGCTGACTTCGTGCCGCCGGAGGTCAATCTCGGTACTGACACCAAGCTGCCGGAGGATGCGTACAGCGACATTCGGCATGGTAAGCTGACTCTGCCGGTCATCGAGGCGTTGGCTGAATCGCCATGTTCGGGCAGGGAATTGCTGGTCCGTACTCTCCATGGCGAAACCGCCAGCCCCGCTGAACTGATTGAAATCACCAAGTTCATGATCCGAAGCGGCGCGATTAAGCGAACGCAAGATGCGGTCCGGAATTATGCCAGCCGAGCTCGGGCGTGTTTATCAGAATTACCCGCCGATAGGCGATGGCCGTTTGAGGGAATGTGCCACATCGCTTATTCGAACCGCTATTATCGGTCGTTGCGTTCTTATAGCTAATGGCTTTTAGCCACAAGAGTTCTAACAACGTCCACGAGCCCCTGCTGAGCCGGTCATCTTCGGATGGTCGGTTTTGTGTTTGGGTGGTCGTACTGGTATTTCGATAACTTTACAGAAGAAGATTGATGTCTTTATAATTCGTAGTACGTTCATTGCTGGTCGGACGGTAGGCCTTTCGACCGAGAGAGGATTGTTTAATGGTAGAACAAAGAAGGTATGCCGGGCTGCATTGGGGCGGAGGCGAGGAGTTTTCGCCACGTCTGGTGCAGGCGGAGAGAGTTGGTTCGTAAGAGGTGTCAAGTCTTGAATGTTGGCACAATGCCAACATTCAAG
>JAYEJB010000022.1:0-16463 GCA_034716415.1 Patescibacteria group bacterium | reverse complement strand
ATGACGGGCAGAGTTTCCGTGGGGCTCCGGCGCCACTCTCCGTGAGCGGTTATGACGCGCTTCAGGAGGGTCGCACGGTCTATACGAACGCGGCGTCAGTCACGGATACCGGAGACATCTATACCAACGTCAGCATACTGTCTTTCAATGACGGCGCGTCGGCGGAGACGGTTTCCGTCTTCAATCAGATCCTCAACCGCGTCGATTTCAACAGGAATCTCGATGAGACGAACATCTGTTATGTGACTAGTTTGGATGACCCTATAACCACGGTTGAGATGACTGTCGGCGAAGACGCCAGTATCGTATCCTGCGTCTCCGACTTGGATTGCATCGGCGCGGAAGGCGCGCCGTCAGAGGAGTTTCCCATAATCGACATCTATTGCGACGCGCCGAAGATGAAACTGGGGCGCGACGTGCGCCGGTGGTCGGACATGCATGAGATGCGCGACATCCTCTTACGCGGCAGTTTCCCCCAGCTCGTCGAAGGCACGTTCCTGCGTTCACGTACCTACAGCGCCTGGCCGTCATGGCAGAACACTCTCGGAAACGAGTTGGGTGCCGCATTGCCGTCCGATCCTCTAAACCGGATGAGTGAGTGCACGGAGTCAGGTATCGTCTACGATCAGGATACCTGTTGGAGCGCCCCGGAGCGTCAATTCAAATGCGGCAGTGATTCGCATATCTATGGTTATCACAGCGTGGCCGGAGTAGTCGATCTGTTCACTGATCTCGAATATCTGGATGCCGATTGGACCGGAGGTCCGACCGGTGTCGGTTGCGCGTGGAGCGCCGCCGGCTGTAATTATCCGAGAGTGAGATTCAACATCGGCGGTCTCAACAGCACGGACATGTGTCACGGGACCCCCATCGGCGGTGAGGGCGTCTGCGGCGACGGTGTCATCAATGACGGTGAGTTGTGTGAGTTGGGCATGCGTGACGTGGTTGACTGTACGGGGGGGCTCATCGGAGTGCAGGAAGTACAGTGTGAGTCAGAGGGTGATTTCGCGTGCGAGAGATGGATTCCGGTGGGGGACTGCGCGGAAGCGTACTGTGGCGACGGCATAGTACAGCCCGCCAGAGCCGAGGTCTGTGACGACGGTTCCTTGAACGGCACCTACGGACACTGTAACAGCACCTGCCTGTCGTTTTCCATGAGTTGCGGCGACAATACGCCGCATCCGAGCGAAATCTGCGACTGCGGACCGGTGAACGGTCAATACTATAAGAATGGTGTGTTGGCCAATCTCGATCCGGTGACGTCACGTTACATCTGCGGGGGCGACCCTGATGATACCATTGTCGGAACCTGCTCCTGGGATTGCGGCGGCGCGGGACCCAGGTGCGGTGACGGTATCGTGAACGGTCCGGAAGATTGTGACGGGGGATGGCAGGAGACCCGGGGTAAGTGCAGTACGGCTGACACCACGTGTTTCGACGACGACGACTGTCCCGGCGTGGAGATCTGCGAGACCTGTCCGGAACCCGAGCAGAGGTGGCGCAGGAGCTGTAATCCGAACGATCCGGCCTCTGCCGTCGACGACGCGACAGCTTGCAAGTGGGGCGGCTGGACCTGCACGGCACCCGGCAGTTGTGGTAACGGCACGGTCGATACGGGCGAGGAGTGCGACGACGGAAACGACAGCAATTTCGATACTTGTACGAATTCCTGCAACTTCAACGTCTGTGGCGACGGATTCCAGAACATGACCATCGAAGCCTGTGATGACGGTCCGCGGAACAACGTCGCGTGCATCCCCGAGTACGGTCGCAACTGCAATTACTGCACCTCGGCCTGCCGCATCAATACTGTCTCCGGTGGGTTCTGTGGTGATAACATCATCCAGAGTCCGACCAGCACACCTCCGGTCATTCCCGGTCCGGAATCGTGCGAACCGTCGATGGGGCTTCTGGACGACAACTGGATCTGCGTCAGTACCAAGGAAGAGGATCAGAGCTTCGGTAGGCAGACCGGATATCCTGTCTGTTCCGCCTCAACCTGCGTACCCGCTTGTGAATCTCGAAACGCGGAGCCGTGTTACAATGCGTCGGGTTCTGATAATAGTGACTTTTGGCTGCCGCCCGGTGGCGGAATGATAGAAGAAGAAGCGTGCGCGTACGTTCAATATAGTACTGAAATATTCGAGTTCTGTAATGATAGGCATACTTGGTCGAATCCTGATCATCCATTGGGATTTGAGCTGACCGATTTACCCGACACCTGTGATCCGGATGACGACAACGACGGCGTGCCGGACTATCTGGACTGCGATCCTTATGATGCATCCATACATCAGAGATATATCATTGAGGGGACCGGTCTCGTGATTCCCGCCGCGGCCGAGATCTGCGGGGACGGTATCGACAATGACTGCAACGGTCTGATCGATGACGCTTGGGTGCCAATGGCGGCGCCGGGTGACCCCGACTTCCTGACGGTCAACGGTAGCGTAGTCGACGCGTTCTTCCCGGGGGTCGAAGACATCGAAGGTGTGAAGGTCGTCGTCCAGCCCATGGTCTGCACCCATGACCTGGCGACGCGTTGTGGTGCGGATTCGTCAGACATAGATGCGGAGTGTACCGCAATAAGCGCCACCTCCACCTGCGGCATGCCGATCGACATGCTTGAGGACTACGCCACCGCCACGACTGATTCGAATGGTGAGTTCACTCTTGCGGGCCTGATGGTGCCTAGCTCCGAGTGTCGCTATAGACTGATCGTGAATCCGGGTGAAGAATTCGAACCACCGAGCGATCTGGACATCAGCTATCTATCCGACTACGTGGACGAAATAGAGGAGCGTAGTGATCGCGGGTACTTCTCTGAATTGATTGACATCGCGGATGACGCGACCGGAATAATGGACGCAGAACCTACGCTGCTCATCCCGATACCAAGGCCCGGACGCGCCCTATTCGCCTTTGTTTGGGATGATAGGCTTGATAGCTATCTTGACGCCTGGCTCAGCATTCCCGGCACTGCGGCCGGAGCCCTTATCACCCCGAACGAACTCAATTATACGAATCAGAGCGGGCATAATTTAGATGATAATCCTTGGGGTCGTTTGATATGTCAGTCGGATAGTACTGGTGATCCGACCAGTTGTAACGCTTTTCACTACTCACCACAGCTCATGCTGTTCGATTTCGATGGTCCGACTACCGTCAGGGACGACACGTATAGATTCTATATACATGATTTTTCGAGTAATAGCGCTGGTGCCAGATTTGAGGAGGTCGATGCTCGGGTATATGTCGCCTGGAATGCCACCTACGATTGGCAGGGTAAATATTACGAAGCGATTCGACCGGATTATGACGTCATCGGCAATAGATATTGGTATGTAGGTGATTGGACTAAGGCTTATTCTGGTGATTGGTCTTGGAGGTTTGAGTTACGGAACACTTGGGAAGGTATGCCGCCCGGATAGTTTTAATAAGAGCGTATGGACAGGAAAACCATTCTAATCATTGCCGGTGTCATAGTGGTCATCGCGCTCGGTGTAACCACACTTGCGTTGCTTTCACGTCGCGGCAGTATCGGCCCCATATCACTTCCTAGTGTCATCACTCAAGATGATGCCGACGAGGGATCTATGCTTGAAGAGGAAGTTGAGGCAATCATTGTAGACAAAGACCGTGATGGTTTGACAGATGAGGAAGAGAGGGGATTGGGAACCGATCCAGACAATCATGACAGCGACGGTGATGGTTATTTCGACGGTGACGAGGTCAACTATCTCAAGACCGACCCGCTCACTCCGAATAAGATAGACCGACCTTAGCCAGCATCCGCTGTGCTATACTGAATTAAGCGTCAAAAAGAATTGACTTACGACGATATGTTCGACGAAAAAAATGAACCAGAAGACATCCTGGCGGAAGTGGATCCGGTCAAGCCGGTCGCGCCACCACCACCTGCTTCCGAACCGGTCACATCACGCGGCCCGTCGCGACTGCTTTTCGTCGTCATAGCACTCGTCGTCATCGGCGCGCTTGGTGGCGGCGCGTATTTCATGTTCTTCCGCGGTGAGGCGGAACAGGTTCCGGAGGAAGCGCCTGCCGCAGAAGCGGGGCCGGAGCATAGCGGGGAAGAGCCGGAGGATCTTTGCGGTAATGACATCTGTGATCCGGGAGAGGACAACTTCAGCTGTCCTGGGGATTGCGAGATTGAAGGCCCGGTGTGCGGCGACGGCCTGTGCCTCCAGGACGAGGATTTCGATAACTGTCCCGAAGATTGCCCTTCCCCCACACCGATCGAGCCGGTCACCGATCCAGACCCGCTTAGTCAGCCGACCGACGCGGACGGCGACGGGCTGACGGACGAGGAAGAGATGGACCTGGGCACCAATCCGGAGTCGGAAGACACCGACAGCGACGGGCTCACGGATATGGAGGAAATTCGCAACTACGGCACTGACCCCAAGAATCCCGACACGGACGGTGACGGTTTTCTGGACGGTCAGGAGGTCGAAGGGGGATACAATCCCAACGGACCCGGCATGCTGCCGGCGCCACCGCTCTAAACTGATATGGCAGAAGAGAAACCGACAAAACCTGAAGAGTTCGAGAAGCCGGCAAGTGCCGATAAGCTTCTCAAAAAGGATGAGCCGGACATACACGTGATACCGGAGCGGTTTTATGGTGCCACTGCGAAGAGCAAGTTCAAGGAGCCGACCCCGCCGCCCCCGTCGACGCCCGGAGTTCCCAAACTCGAAGCACCGAAACCCGAGAAACCGATCAAGAAGTTTCCGGTCGCCATCGTCGTCATCGTCGTGCTGTTGTTGTTGGGCGGCGGAGTCACCACGTACTTCCTCTATTTCGCCGATAAGGGCGAGGTCTGCGGCGACGGGACCTGCGCGGCGGATGAAAGCTACGAATCCTGTCCGGAAGACTGTCCCGAACCGGGTGCTGTCTGCGGCGACGATAAGTGCGAAGCGCCGGAGAACTACAACACCTGTCCGCAGGACTGCGAAGCGCCGACCGTCTGCGGTGACGGCGAGTGCGAGGCGGGTGAGGACTACAAGTCATGCCCCGGGGACTGCGAAGCGCCGGAAGCCGAATGCGGTAACGGTCAGTGTGAGGAGGATCTCGGTGAGACGTACAAGAATTGCCCGAAGGACTGCATGCCGCCGGAACCGGACCAGGCGTTCGATACGGACAGCGATGGGCTGACCGACGACGAGGAGAATCTCATCTATAAGAGCGACCGCAACAAGAGCAATAGTGACGGTGACAGTTTCGTGGACCTGAACGAGGTCTTGAACTTGTTCGATCCAGCGAAACCGGATCCAGCCATGCTGATCGACAATCCCGGCATCGAGCATTACAGCAACGCCGAGTACGGCATCGAGCTCTACCGGCCGAAGCTGTGGAGTGTCAGGGAGATCGTGGCCGAGAGGACCGTGCATTTCACGAGTTCCACCGGTGAGACGTTCAAGGTGTCGATTTTCGAGAAGAGCGCCGACAAGAGTCTCATGAATTGGTATCTGGAGCAGCCGCTGGACGGCTTCAGTGAGGGGCAGGTCGAGCAGGCCGTGAGCAGGAAGGGCTACGATCAGATCATCACCGCGAACCGCAGGAACGTTTACGTGTCAGACGGGACCACGGTCGTCGTTCTGCGGTATGACCTCGCCGATCAGCTGGAGATCCGCTATAGGGTCACGTTGACCATGATGGCGAACAGTCTGACGATTACGAAAGCGGCTCCGGTCGAAGCATCTACGGAAGATGAAGACACCGGCCCTGCGCTTCCGGTCTCAGGGGAAGCTGAAGAAGAAGCCGAAGAGGAGCCGCCGCCAGAAGAACCACTGGTTGAGGAGCGGGAGTAGCGGGAAGATCGGGAAAAGATAAGATATGAAGACCGTACGCAAGTGCGGTCTTTTTTTGATGAGAGGCGAGATAGGATGATGTCTTATGCACAGTTTGGGGCAAAAACAGACAGCCTGTTTCCCCGCAGGAAACAGGCTGTCTGTTTTTGCCCCAAACTGTGCATAAGACATCTGCCGAGTCTCGTCACAGACGGGATTCCTTCTCCCGCTTCTGTCCCTTCTGCCCCTCTAGCCACACACCCAACACCGATGTATCCTTACATATATGATAACCACCGACCTGTCGGGTAAGTTGCCGTCTGGCGTGACTAAAGGACTGATCGAGAGCCTCGCTGGGGCTGCTTTTTCTGCTGGTGGCGGAAAGGGGGATTCGCGAATCACCGTTTCTGTCGTCGATGACAAGGTCATGCGACAGCTCAATAAACGCCATAGGGGCATCGACAGCACCACAGATGTGCTTTCGTTCATGTATTCCGAGGAGGATTTCCCGATCCCGGACGAGGAATCGGATCATGATCTGCTGGGTGAGATAGTCATATCCGCACCTAAGGTCAAAAAACAGGCCAAAGAGGCCGGCCGGACCATCAAAGCGGAATTCTCCCTGATGGTCGTGCATGGTACTCTTCATCTGCTGGGCTACGACCACTGCACCGACGAGGATGAACGGGAGATGTTCGGGCTTCAGCAGGATATTTTGATGGAAGAGGGCATTCTATGATGGGAATATACCTTCTCGCATAGTAATGTAGCCCTTCGACTCCCTTCGGTCGCTCAGGGAATAAAATAATCAGCGCCTGAGCTTGTCGAAGGCCTACCTATATCTCTACCATGTTAAACTTAAAACGCTTTAAAAATAGCTTTAAAAACGCCTTTCAGGGTCTTGTTCGCGCCGCCGATGAAGGTCAGAATTTCAGGATAATGCTCGTGACCGGCGCGATAGTCATGGTGCTCATGATGCTCTTTGACGTGCACAGGCTTGAGAAGGCCGTTCTGACGCTTGCGATAGCCCTGGTTCTTGTGCTAGAATTGATGAACAGTATTTTTGAGCGCGTCGTGGACCTGCTGAAGCCACGCATGCATCTCCAGGTCAAGGAAATCAAGGATATCATGGCCGGAGGAGTACTTGTGGCGTCGGTCGGCGCGGCGCTCGTGGGAGTCATCATTCTGGGTCCGTATATTTGGGCCTGGCTGAAGTATTAGACCCATAACGAATCATATGTCAGATGATTCGCTGTTTGCAGGAATAGACATCGGCTCGACTGCGGTACGTATCGCTGTCGGCCAAAAAATGCCGGCCTCCGAGAGAGGGCAAGTACACATTCTCGGAGCTGCCGAGTCGCCGTCCGAAGGCATAAACCGCGGTGTCATCAATTCGATTGAGGACGCGGTGTCTTCTGTTTCGGCGTGCATCGAGAAGGTCGAGAGGACGACGGGCCTGCCGGTCGGTTCGGCCTGGGTTTCCATCTCCGGCTCGCACGTGAACATGATCGACAGTAAGGGCGTGGTGGCTGTTTCCCGCACTGACGGGGAGATACGGGAGGAAGACATCGAGCGGGCGGTGGACGCGGCGCAGACAGTGGCGACTCCGGTAAACTACGAGATCATTCATGTCATCCCGAAAGCGTTCGCGGTGGACGGGCAGGAGGAGATCAAGGACCCGCTCGGCATGACTGGCATCAGACTCGAAGTGGACACGCAGATTATTCAGGGGCTGACTTCACATATCAAGAATCTGACCAAGTGCGTCTATCGGACTGGCGTCAACATCGAACGCCTCGTTCTCGGCGTGCTGGCGACGGCGGAAGCGGTCGCGACGACCAGACAGAAGGAGCTCGGCGTGGCTGTCGTCAATCTGGGCGGTGCGTCAGCCAGCATATCGGTCTTCGAGCATGGCGACATCGTGCACATCGCGGCGCTCCCGATCGGCTCGGATCATGTGACGGCCGACGTCGCAATCGGCCTGCGGACCTCGATCGATGTAGCTGAGAGGGTCAAGCTTCAGTATGCCTCGGCTCTCCCTAAGGGTTTCGGCAAGAGCGACAAGATCGATCTGCAGGACCTCGGCGTGGCGGATAGTGAAGAGGTATCACTGAAGTACGTCTCTGAAATCGTCGAGGCCAGGTGCGAGGAATTGCTGGAGAAGGTCGACAAGGAACTCAAAGAAATCGGCAAGAGCGGCCTTCTGCCGGCCGGCGTGATCTTAACGGGTGGTGGAGCGAAGCTGCCGGGTCTGGTGGATCTCGCTAAGGATAAACTGCGCCTTCCTGTGTCGCTCGGCTATCCGGTCAATATGAGCAGTATTACGGATCGCATCAACGACCTGTCGTTCACGACAGCGATGGGATTGGTACAGTGGGGCGTGAATGAGATGCCGGGAGACATGAAGAGGGGGGGATTGCTGGGTAAATACAGGCCGGTCGAGAAAATGACCAAGGGCATCAAGAAATTGTTTGGGGCGATGTCGTGATGGTGATAGCGGGAGGAGCGGGAAGAGCGGGAGAAGAGATTGTCATAAGGGCTAGTGCCCTTTTTTGAGTTGTTACAGTCATAGTTCGCTTTTGTCTCTTCTGCTCCTCCTATTCTATTTCCCGCTCCTCCCGCTCTTTTATCATAACCTTACATCGTTTAGCCTTTTGTGAAGTAGTGCCGTGGTCGAAGTGGCAGCGATGAGTAATTTTAGTGTTCACTTAGGCAAATTTTGCTTGACGCACCTCTTCGTAACAACGTACACTGAATATAGAATATCCCCATATCACTTGAGTCCATATGGCAGAAATCAAGCCAGCAATAGAGTCGTTCGCCAAGATCAAGGTCATCGGTGTCGGCGGATCAGGAGGGTCGGCCATCAATCGCATGATTAAATCCAGGATTAAGGGCGTTGAGTTCATCGCGGCCAATACCGACGTTCAGGCACTGCACAATTCTCATGCGCAGAAGAAGATTCAGCTTGGCAAGTCGATTACGCGCGGCCTGGGCTCGGGAATGAATCCGGACATCGGCAAGCAGTCGGCGGAAGAGAGCCAGAACGAGCTACGTGAAGTGCTGAACGGCGCGGATATGGTATTCGTCACCTGCGGACTCGGGGGCGGCACCGGAAGCGGAGCATCACCGGTCATTGCGGACATCGCGCGTGATTGCGGTGCGTTGACAGTGGCAGTCGTCACGAAACCGTTCACTTTCGAGGGGGTACAGAGGAACGAGATTGCGGATAACGCGTTCAAGGACCTGTCCGAACAGGTCGACACCATCATCAACATCCCGAACGATCGCGTGCTGAACGTCATCGACAAGAAGACTTCTCTGTTGGATGCGTTCGAGGCGGTGGACGACGTACTGCGACAGGGCGTGCAGAGCATCTCGGAAGTGATCACCGTTCCCGGTCTGGTGAACGTCGACTTCGCTGACGTGAAGTCCATCATGCAGAACACCGGCTCGGCGCTGATGGGTATCGGTACGGCGACAGGGGAGAACAGGGTCGTCACGGCCGCCAAGCAGGCCATCTCGAGCCCTCTGCTGGAGATGTCGATCGAGGGCGCGAAAGGCGTGCTGTTCACCATCACCGGCGGATCGGATCTCGGCATGCAGGAGTTCGATGAGGCGGCCAAGGTCATCACCAGCAACGCCGACAGCAACGCCAAGGTCATCTTCGGTACGGTCATTGATGACGAGATGAAGGACGAGGTCAAGGTGTGCGTCATCGCGACCGGGTTTGACGCGGTTCATAGGAAGACCGAACAGAAAGTCGAGACCAGTCGTTCCGCTTCGTCAGGCGGAGTGGATTTCGCCAAAGGTGAGAAAAGCTCTCCGTCCACCAAGCCGAGTTTCTTCTCCAAGGCGTTGAAGGACAGCATCACAGTCAGGGACAGGGACGGGGCGAAGGGGGAAGATGTCGCACCGGCTTTCTCGAAGAAGAAGATCGCCGACTTAGAGGAAGTCAAGAAACCCAAGAGGCAGATGGCGGGCGCGGATAGTGAGGATGATCTGGAGATTCCGGCCTTCATCCGCCGGAAACTTCCGTAGATTGCCATGCGGTGCCCGGTCTGTACCAGCGACGAGACCAAGGTCGTGGATTCCCGTGTCGCCACTGACGGATTGAGCATCCGCAGGCGGCGGGAATGCGTAAAATGTGATTTTAGGTTTTCGACCGTCGAGGCCATGGAGATCATGGACTTGGCGGTTTTGAAATCCGACGGACGGCGCGAACCGTATATGCGGGAGAAGCTGGAGGCGGGTCTGCGGAAGGCACTCGAGAAACGTCCGTTCGCTCAGGACAGGTTCAGGACGCTGGTCGGAGCGATCGAGTGCGACATCCAGCGATTGCGCGGGAGCGAGGTACAGAGCAGTAAGATCGGAGAGATAGTCATGAAGCACCTGCGCAAGTTCGATTCCGTGGCGTATATCAGGTTCGCTTCGGTTTACCGGTCGTTCGAGGACGTGCAGACTTTTCGGGATGAGCTGGAGAAACTTGTCAGTAAGAGTCGGATCAAGAAGAGGTGAGGAAGAAAGAGCGGGAAGAGATAAAATATGAAGACCGTACGCAAGCGCGGTCTTTTTTTGATGAGAGGCGAGACAGGATGATGTCTTTTGCCCCAAACTGTGCATAAGACATTTGCCGAGTCTCGTCTTCTCCCGCTTCTGCCCCTTCTGCCCCTTCTCCCGCTATCCCCACTATCCCCGCTGGCGACCGAAGGTCGCGCCCCCGCTCCCTATAGGGTTTAACCCCAGATTTTGCTATCATCAAGTAGTGAAATCGGAAAAAATATACCTATTATGAAGCAGAAAAAACGCACGAAGATAGTCTGTACAATCGGCCCCGCTTCGCAGGACCGCGAGACACTCCTTAAGATGGTCAAGCAGGGCATGAACGTCGCCCGGTTGAACTTCTCGCATGGCAGTCATGACGATCACGCCAAGCTCATCAAGACCATCAGAGATATCGCCGAGGAGACGGGTCAGCCTATTGCCATACTTCAGGACCTGCAGGGTCCGAAGATACGGGTCGGCAAGCTTCCGGAGGAGGGGGTGATGCTTGAGGAGGGTAAAGAGGTCGTCTTTTCGACCGACCCCAAGGCGAAACTGCCGAAGATCAGTCTGACCTACGACAAACTTCATGATGACGTGTCGTCTGGTGACAAGATGTTGCTTGATGACGGCCTGTTGGATGTCGAGGTCAAACAGGTGAAGGGTCAAGATATCATCTGTGAGGTCGTGACCGGCGGAAAGCTGACTTCGAGCAAGGGTCTGAATCTTCCTACGGCGACATTGAGCATTCCGGCCATTACCGAGAAGGACTGGGCGGATCTCGAGTTCGGGATCGCTCAGGGCGTGGATTGGGTGGCGCTGTCGTTCGTCCGGAACGCCAAGGAAGTCTATGACCTGAAATATAAGATCAAGGAGCATGAGGAGAAGACGGGGCACAGCAAACATCATTACGGTCCGCACGCGCGCATCGTGGCCAAGATCGAGAAGCATGAGGCGGTGCGGAGCATCGACGAGATAATCGAGGCCACCGACGGCATCATGGTGGCGCGCGGCGACCTCGGTATCGAGATGCCGGCCGAAGAGGTGCCGCTGATTCAGAAGAAGATAATCGACAAGTGTCTCGAGCAGTCCAAACCGGTGATCGTGGCGACGCAGATGCTCGATTCGATGATCAGGAATCCGCGTCCGACGCGCGCCGAAGTCTCGGATGTCGCCAACGCGGTAATCGACCACACGGACGCGGTCATGCTTTCGGGTGAGTCGGCGACGGGTAAGTATCCGGTCGAGACGGTCGAGACTATGGCCCGGATCATAATGGAGACCGAGGCGTCGGTCTACGATAATCTGCCGGTGAACAGGGAGTTCTCGACCAAGGATACGGAGAAGGCCGTGTCGCAGGTCGCAAACATCCTGGCGCGGAGCGTCGGTTCGAAGTTGATATTGGCGGCCTCGTTGTCGGGTGATATCGGCCGTATCGTCAGCCGTTATAGACCGGAATTGCCGATTGTGGTCGCTGTTGCGGATGAGCGCGTGCGTCGTCAGTTGAATCTTTCGTGGGGCGTAATGCCGTTCGTGTTACCGCAATGCGAGACCGTCGAGGAACTCGTCGACAGATCGGTCGGTTACCTGAAGAACAAGAAGATGGTCAAAGAAGGTGATGGTCTCATCGTCGTCGCCGGAGAGCCGGTCGGAATTTCCGGTGGCGCCAATCTGATAGAGATGAGGACGGTCAAATAGAGAGTTAAGAATCTAAGACCATATTCATATGCCCAACAAGAAAAAGGACAAACGCGGTCCGTTCGTATATTTTTTCGACGAGATCGGGATGGATGACGTCGCACTTGTCGGTGGCAAGAATGCCTCGCTGGGTGAGATGTTCCAGAATTTGGGTCAGCGCGGTGTTAAAGTGCCGGACGGCTTCGCGGTCGGCTCGGATGCCTACTGGCATTTCATCGACAGTGCCGGATTGCGTGACTTCATCAGGGAGGAACTCGAACCTTTGGATGTGAAGGACGTCAACGATCTGGCGACGCGCGGCAGGCGGGTCAGGGAGCGTATTCTCGCGGCCGAACTTCCGGACGATCTGGTGGAGGCGGTCATCGCGGCATATGGCAAACTATCGGAGAAATGCAAGATGCGGACCTGTGACGTGGCGGTGCGTTCGTCGGCGACGGCCGAAGACCTGCCGGGAGCGTCGTTTGCCGGACAGCAGGACACTTATCTGAACGTGCACGGCGAATTCGCTCTGCTGGACGCGGTCAAGCGTTGTATCTCGTCGCTTTTCACGAATCGCGCCATCGCGTACCGCGAGGAGAAAGGCTTCGACCATTTTGAGGTCGCGCTGTCGGTCGCGGTGCAGAAGATGGTCCGGTCCGACCTCTCGTCCGCTGGTGTGATGTTCACCATCGATACTGAAAGCGGCTTCCGCGACGCGGTGCTCATCAACGGAGCGTACGGTCTGGGTGAAAGCGTCGTGCAGGGTAAGGTCAATCCGGATCAGTTCTATGTCTTTAAGCCGATGCTGAAAGAAGGCAAAAGTCCGATCATCGGTCGCGAACTCGGCTCCAAAGAGGTCCGCATAGAATATAGCCTTGAAAGCGGGTCACCCATCAGGACCGTCCAGGTTTCGGAGGATGAGCGTAAGCGGTTCTGTATCTCTGACGATGAAGTGCTGCAGCTCGCCAAGTGGGGTATCGAGATCGAGGATTACTATTCAGGACTACACGGCAAGCATCAGCCGATGGATATCGAATGGGCCAAGGACGGTCGGACTGGTGAGATGTTCATCGTGCAGGCCAGGCCAGAGACCGTGCATTCGGAGAAGGATCCGAACGTGCTCGTGGAGTACATCATGAAGGAGAAGGGTGAGGTGCTCGTGGCAGGACTGTCGGTCGGTTCGAAGATCGGCAGTGGTATCGTGAGGTCGATCCGTAACGTGTCGGATATGGCGTCATTCAAGGACGGCGACGTGCTGGTGACCGAGATGACCGATCCGGACTGGGTGCCGATCATGAAGCGCGCGGCCGCGATCGTCACCAACAGCGGGGGTCGGACCTGCCATGCGGCTATCGTTTCGCGCGAACTCGGCACTCCGGCCATCGTCGGTTCCAAGAACGCGACGATGATCCTGAAGGACGGCATGAAAGTGACGGTCTCCTGCGCGGAAGGTGAGGAAGGCAAGGTGTACAAGGGTATACTGCCGTTCGAGATCAGGAAGACCAGGCTGGAGAAGTTCGTCAAGCCGAAGACCAAGATCATGATGAACATCGCCGAACCGGACTTGGCGTTCGAACATTCGATGCTGCCGAACGATGGGGTGGGTCTCGCGCGCGTGGAATTCGTCTTCATCAACTTCATCAAGGCGCATCCGTTGGCGATCATCAATTACGACAAACTGGAGAAAGAGGAGGACAAGCAGGCGATTGACGAGCTGGCGCTGGCGTTCAAGTCACGTGAAGAATTCTTCGTGAACAGGCTTGCCGAGGGTGTCGGCCGGCTCGCCGCCGCGTTCTGGCCGAACCCTGTCATTGTGCGTACTTCTGACTTCAAGTCGAACGAATACGCTGGGCTCATCGGCGGGCATCAGTTCGAACCGACCGAGGCCAACCCGATGATCGGCTGGCGCGGCGCGTCCCGTTACTACAGTGATGAATACAAGGACGCGTTCCTGTTGGAGTGTAAGGCGTTCAAGAAGGTGCGCGAGGAGATGGGGCTTAAGAACGTCATCATCATGATTCCGTTCTGTCGTACGCCGGAAGAGGGGAAGCGCGTGCTCGACGTAATGAAGGAAGCGGGGCTGGAGCGCGGCAAGGACGGGTTACAGGTTTACGTCATGGTCGAGATACCTTCTAACATCTTGCTCGCGGATGAGTTCGCCGAGGTTTTCGACGGTTTCAGCATCGGCACGAACGACCTGACCCAGTTGACGTTGGGTGTGGATCGCGATTCGGAGCTGGTTAGTCATCTTTACAACGAACGCAACGACGCGGTGCTACGGTCGGTCAGCAATGTCATCAAGGCCGCCAAGAAGAACAAGGTCAAGATCGGCGTCTGCGGACAGGCACCGTCCGACTGGCCCGAGTTCGCCGAATTCATCGTGCGGGAGAAGATAGATAGCATGTCTCTGACGCCGGATACGGTCCTTAAGACCTCGATGGCCGTCGCTAAATTGGAAGCGAAGCTTAAGAAGAAGTGAGAAAAAGAGAGAGTCATCGGTAGATGTCTTATACACAGTTTGAGGTGAAAACAGGCAGCCTGCTTCCCGCAGGAAACAGACTGTCTGTTTTCACCTCAAACTGTGTATAAGACATCTTTATTTCTCTTAATCAAAACACCAGCCTTGCGGCCGGTGTTTGAATATTGTCGATTATTAGTCCCAGCTACCCTCTTCCGGGGCGGGTTTCTGGGGCTGGTCTTCGGTTTCGCTCAATACACTCTCAAGTGCTTCGGCGGTCTCGGAGACCTCTTGGGCGGCTTGCTCAACAGCAGCACCGACCTCTTCACCGACAGGCTTGACCTCTTCCGGCGCAGAGACAGACTCACTCTCTCTTTCGAGTCGAGTTAGGTCCTCTTCGCTTGAGACGATCACAGGCTCGGTGGTCTCGAACTCTTCCGGCTTGAGCGGCTGTGAGCCGGTCTCGGTATCGGGTTTGATTTCCCCCATTACGTTTTCCATGTCAGGTCCTGATTTTTCCATACGTGGCTCCTTATTTGATTACTTTAATCAGCATAAGTATTACCGCTTCAACATACCATAAAATAGCGGTTTTGTCAAGGGTTCCACGGTCTGATTTGGCTTTATTTTTCTGGGGGTGAGGTACTTGATTTATCTTGCAGGATACGCTATATTGTTACTCGTCAGTACGGATCCGTGGTGTAGCCCGGTTAACACGTCTCCCTGTCACGGAGAAGATCGAGGGTTCAAATCCCTTCGGATCCGCCATGAAAAAACACCTACCGCAAGTAGGTGTTTTTTCATTGTTGAAATGAAAGGGATTTGAAGGGCGGTGAGTTTCGCGAACCGGTGAGCGATACGTGCGGAGCCGCCCCGGTACCCGAGTCGGAGCGAGGGGAAATCCCTTCGGATCCGCCACGTAAAAACAGCAGCTCACCTGCTGTTTTTACGTGCCACGTGGAAGTGAGCGGAGCGACGCGGCCAACCCGATGGGATTGCCGCGGCCTTTGGCCTCGCAATGACAAAAATAGGGGGTAGAAGTATTCTCTTAAACTCCTGTTTTTTGGAGTAAACAGTAGATGTCTTATGCACAGTTGGGAGGAAAAACAGGCAGCCTGCTCCTCCGTAGGGAACAGACTGTCTGTCTTTTCCTCCCAACTGTGCATAAGACATCATTCCAACTCTCATGCTTCTATACTCCTAGACCCGTGTCTTCGATAAAAAAACCACCCCCTCGATCAAAGTTCTGATCAAGGGGGCGGGGGAGGAGTAGGTCGATCACGTGAGTCGGTCTACTCGTTGTTGCGTCACTCGTTGCCGGTGACGATGTTGACTGCCGTCGGAGGGCAGGAGTAGGTGGTCCTCAACAGGACCTTCCCGCCTTGCTCCGTCAGCGTGACGCGCGTTTTGCAAGCGGTGGCATTGACGTTGACCGCCTCGAGAGGCTGGTCGATGACACCGGTCACGTTGCCGTCGGGAGTCGGGGTCGGGGACACCGGCTCGGGGGCTGGCGTCCTAGCCGGAGCCTTGGCCGTCTTCGCGGGGGGCGCAACCGTGTTGATGTCGTTGCCGGTGTTATCCGACACGCCATCAGCACAGGCCGGCGTGAGCGTCAGGGAGAACACGATGCTCCCCGCAATGATGCCCACCACCAATGTGGCCATCAGGATGGCGGGCCAACGTGAGCCGCCCGCCGCCTCTTCTTTGTGCTGTCCTTCTGTTTCTTTTTCTTTCTCTGACATTTCTCCTCCTTCTCCCTTCGCGGGGAGTGTTCGATCACGCTACCGTGCGCAAATCAGAACGAGTGAATATAGCAGAAAAAGAGGGGCTTGTCAAGATGCAACAGGGCTGTGTCAAAGGGAAGTTAAATCTTCCGCTTTTTTGGGAAGTTAAAACTTCCGGTTTGTAAGTTCTCATTTTGCCGCTCAGATTAGCGCCCAGGCATCACCGTGCGGTCGGTGGCAGCGAATGGTAAT
>JAYEJB010000021.1:0-16550 GCA_034716415.1 Patescibacteria group bacterium | reverse complement strand
CAACAGCTCAAGGATCAGTTCCTGTTCGTGACAGCGCATGAGTTACGCACCCCGGTCACCTCCATCAAGTGGAACGTGGAGACGTTGTCTGAGGATCTGAAAACAGGAAAGAAGTGCACGAAGGAGCATGAGGAAATCCTACAGAATCTCCAGCAGAGCAATCAACACCTGGTCGACCTGGTCAACGACCTGCTTGATACGTCACGTTTGGAATACGGCACTTTCAAATATAAGAAGGTCAAGACGGATTTGAGCCAGGTCATAGAAGACTCGGTCCAGACCGTGTTTGCCATGGCGCAGGAAAAAGGGGTCGAACTCAAGTGGGATTTGGACAAGGGAATCGATTTGGTAGATACGGATCCGAGGCGGCTCAAGGAGGTGCTGGTGAATCTGCTGAGCAATGCGGTGAAGTATAATATCGAGGGAGGCAAGATCCAGGTGGAAGCGAGGATTCGAGGCAGGGGCCTGCTCATCAGTGTCAAGGATACCGGTATCGGCATAGCGCCCGAGAATATCGATAAACTTTTCGCCAAGTTCTACCGCACCGAAGACGATAATACCACTGAGATCAGGGGTATCGGACTGGGATTATATATCGCACGGGAGATCGTCGAGAGGCTTGGGGGAGAGCTTTGGGTTGAAAGTGAGGGATTGGGACGGGGGTCGACCTTCTCGTTCACGCTACCCTCGGACTGAGAGGAATATCAAAAAACCGCCTGACCGGCGGTTTTTTTGGTTTGCGTCACTCAACGTGCAGAATGAGCGGTTTGCAATCGGCCGCCGCGCTCGCGTCCAGTGTCTCGTGTCGTTCGATTTCGGCCGGGCACTGTCCGAATTCGGTGCTGACCGCGTAGCGCAACGTCCACTCCTTGTGGCCGGCGTGGTGGGATTCGAGCCGGAAGGAATAGGGGAGCTCCACGGCGGTCTTCGGAAATAGCGCGTCCCTAACGATACCCGTGGCGTATTCGTGGTCGCCGACTCGCCTGGTGCCGATGGCCACAGTCCTGTCGCCGTCCCGTCGGGTGATCTCCGGGCGAAGGTCTTTCGGTATGAAGATGTGCCAGCGGTAACCCATGAGCGCGATATCACCGTCGTTCCGTATAGCGAGCCTCAACGTACCGCGCGGGTTGCCGGATTCCGCGGATGAAAGTCTGAAATCATACATCGCCTGCATTCGGACACGCGGACTGCGAAGCCGTTTCAAGAAGCCCGGTGCAAGTCCCGCAAACATGATTCCGACCGCGGTTTCAGCGATAAGCACCGCCGCAAGCACCTCCCAGAACATGTGGGACGGACTTAGTCCGAAAGCCTTCAGGATGAAGATCACTGTGGCCGCGGTGATGAGCGCCAGGACCGTGTTCGCTATATTTTTTATCGTCTTGTCGGTCATATCATGAAAGTTTAGAAGTACAGGAGTATTAGGAGTACAGAAGTTTGAAAGTTCGAGAAAATACTTCTGCACTTCCTGACTTCTATACTTTCGAACCTTTAATTCAAGCGACATCAGTATGCACGGACCCGTTTCTTTTGTCCATCGGGACTGACAGATGGATGAATCGACTTGAATGTATCGGAAGGGGAGAGGTGTGCCGCACAGCACATTTTTCGATTGACACTCCTGTCTGGCGCGTGTAGAATCTCGTCAGGCCTTTCATATAAGGAGTGTCTAATGGACGAGAAAAAGGAGCGGTCGTGTGGTATCTATCTTGCTCTGGACGGGATGAATCTGGCTGACGCAGGATACCTGTGTCGACACGTCAAAGATCTCATCGTGGGGGTCAAGATTCATGACCTGTACGACAGAGAGGGAAAACCAGCAGTCGCGAAATTGAAGGATTCCGGGGTGCATAAAGTTTGGGTCGATTTTAAGCTTCACGACATTCCAGGTACGGTCGGCAAGAGGGGTTCGGTGGTCGCGCGAATGGATAGGAGCATATCCGTGGGTGATAACAGGGCCGATATCGTGACGGTTCACGCCTCGGGTGGCGTCAAGATGATGATGCAGGCGATCGAACACGGTCCGGACGAGATTTTCGCGGTGACCCTGCTGACCTCACTTTCACCGGAAGAGGTGCGTGAGATCTATCACGCCGATCCGCAGACACTGGTCTATAGATGGGCGACCTTGGCCGGAAAGGCGGGTGTCCACGGAATCGTCTGTTCGGCGCTGGAAGTCGCGATGTTGCGCGAGATGCGTGAAGATCCGGGTCATCCGATCGCCGCATCGACCAAGCTCATCGTCCCAGGAACGCGTTCCCCCGGTGCCGATAAGGGCGACCAGAAACGGAGCGCGACACCGGCCAAGGCGGTGCGGGACGGTGCGGATATCCTGGTCATCGGCAGTGAGGTTACGAAAGCCGCTGATCCCGTCGCCGCGCTCAATCGGATCATTAAGGACATCTCTACGTTTCGATCGGAATCATAGGAGGTACGATGTTATCGACACTGACCAGTATGGACCTGCTTGAGTTTCGCAAGCGTGATTTTACACGCCTGCTGAATGAGCGGCCTGTTGCTCATCAGGTCACCGAAGAGGTCGTGACGCATTTTCTGAAGTTGGTGAACGCGTTTTGGCGACACGACGGTAATCTGATGCGGTCTCATGCGGAACTCACGAGCGGCAGGTGTAGCGACGGATTCGTTAACGTTCCTAAGTTGCTTGTCCATACGCCGGTCTGCACGTTGTTCGCGCGTGAGCTCGTCGCCCTTCTTGGTATATATGATTCGGGGCCGGTCGACTGGGTCGTCGGGTCGGATCATGCCGGAGCTGTCATAGCTCATCAGGTTGCGGTCGAACTGGGAGCGAAGTTTGATTTCACGGTCAAGGCGGATGACGGTGTACAGAAGCGTCAGATCTGGCGCGGGCACGTTATTCGTCCGGATGAGAGAGTGCTTCAGGTCGAGGAGCTCATTACGACGACGGCCACGCTTCAGGCTGTGCGTCGGGGAGTCATTGAAAGCATGGGTGATTCGGTCCGGTTCAATCCATGTATCCTCACGATTGTGAATCGCTCCGGTCTGACCAGCTACGAAGGGAGACCTATCGTCGCACTGGCCAAGTATTCCATCAATACATGGCTACAAGAAGAATGTCCGCTCTGCGAAGGGGGCTCCCCTCGTGTGAGACCAAAAGATGATTGGCGACTTCTTAACGGAAAGGTTTAGCCTTTCAGCCTGGACTGTTCCAGGCTTTTTTGTACTGTCAGTGATATAATATCAGCAGTCCGGTCCAGCAGTGGATAATCGGACGCTAATTGATTATCGCCAGCGAACTATGGGCGAGGCTAAGGGTAAAACATTGGCGGATTTCCGGCCTGAAGTGGCGGAGAACGACAATATCAAGGCAACGCGCTATTTGGAGCTCTGTAAGAGTTGTGGAGAGTGTATCATCAAATGTCCGGTCAAGTGCATCAGCTGGGACGAGGAAAACCTGGGTATGCTCGGGGAGAACGCCATCAAGATCGACATCGAGAAATGTATCGGTTGCGAGATGTGCGAGCAGATATGCCCGGACGCCGCTATCGAGATACAGAACAAACGTGCCGAGAGAGCGATGGCCAAACAGAAATAGCGGGACCTGCCTGCCGGCAGGCAGGGAAGGGAGCAGAAGCGGGAAAAGAATCCCTTCTGCCCCTTCTGCCCCAATTTTTCAACAGTAAACCAGATAATATATCAAGTTAACGGTTCATACAACATATGTCCGACAATAAGATCACAAGCATCAAAGTCGACCGCGACACCTGTATCGGTGCGGCGCCATGTGTGGCCGTGGCCGCGACATTATTCGAACTCGATGACGAACAGAAAGCGGTCATGTTGAAAAAGGGTGACGAGAAGACATCAGACATGACCAACGTCGCTGACCTAGCGGCTGAGGGTATGGATGACGCGACACTTACGGCCGCGGCCGAGTCCTGTCCGGTAAGAGCGATTTTTCTCTACGACGCAGAGGGGAACCAGGTGTTTCCCGAGTAACGGGAAAACGCATGGAAACCTATAAGTACTTGATAATCGGAGGCGGCATCGCGGGGACGACCGCCGCCGAGACTTTGCGTAAGGAGGATCCAGAAGCGCGGGTGGCAATCATCTCTGATGAGCCGTATCCGCTCTATTCGCGTATCCTGCTGTCCAAGCCGAATTTTTTTCTTGAAAAGGTTCCGTTCGACACGATCTGGATGCGCAAGGCGGAGGGCTATAAGGAGAAGGGGATTGATTTCATCGGCGGGCGGAGGGCGACGACGCTTAACGCCAAAGACAAGACGGTCACGTTGGATGACGGTACGGAACTGAAGTACGAGAAACTGCTGCTGGCGATCGGATGTCCTGTCCGTCAATTACCGATTCCCGGACTCGATAAGAAAGGTGTCAATCACGTCAAGACTGTCGATGACGCCAGAGACATCATCACCAACGTCAAAAAAGCGCAGACCGCGGTCGTGATCGGCAGTGGTTTCATCGGTTTTGAGATGTGCGACATGCTACATCTTGCCGGTGTGAAGGTCGAAGCGATCGTTCGTGAGAAGTATTTCTGGGAACCGATCCTCGATGAGCCGGCCGGACGCATCCTGGAGCGCAAGATGGTCGAGGAGGGTATCAATATAAGGCTGGAATCGGAGGTCACAGAGGTTCGGGGCGATGAGCGGGTCGAGGGCGTGACCCTGAAGGACGGCACCGAAATCGACTGTCAGATGATAATTCTCGCGGTCGGGGTGAACTTCAAGGGTGAGTGGCTCAAGAGCACGGGTCTTGAGATACGGCGGGGAATACTGGCCGACGAAAAACTCAAGACCAACCTGGCTGATATCTGGACGGCCGGTGACGTAGCAGAGTTCCAGGACGTGCTTTTGGATGAGTGCCTGATGTGCGGGACGTGGATCAACGCTCAGATGCAGGGTAAGACCGCCGCGATGAACATGATGGGCAAGGACGAGACCTACCGACAGCTTTCGTTCTACACGGCGCACGGTTTCGGATTCAATATCGGATTTGTCGGCAACGTCTGGCTCGGTGACGACAGTGAACTCATCGGACGCGGCGATCCCGGAAGCGGTAAATACACCGGAATCGTATTACGCGGCGGCAATCGTATCGTCGGATCGTTCATGATCGACCGACCCGGTGATATGACCCCGTTGAAGAGGTTTGTCGAGAGTAAGGCGGACGTCTCCGGCATCAAAGAAAAATTGGCCAATCCGGATACGGATCTGGCGACGTTAATAGGGGAATAATTATGGCAGAAGACAATCAGGAGAAAATACGCATCGGATGGTTCAGTTATTCGTGTTGTGAGGACAGCACCATCGTCATGACCGAGATCATGAACGATCACTGGCAGGAATGGCGCAAGTTGTTTCATTTCGTGCACGCGCGCGTACTGCAGAGCAAGAACGAGATGGGACCGATGGATATCGCGTTCGTCGAGGGAGCTATCGCCACTGAGGAGCAGGAAGAGGCGGTCAAGGAGATTCGTGAGAATTCGACACTGCTCGTGGCTGTCGGTTCATGCGCGGTGACCGGCATGCCGTCGGCGCAGAGGAATATCATGTCGGACGACCAGACCGAGAAGCTCGACATGTTCGTGGAACGGTTCGGGCACTTGGATAAGGTCATGAAAGTTTCGGATGTGGTAAAGGTGGACGCCGAGATACCGGGTTGTCCGATGGCGCCGGCTAAGTTTCTGGAGACAGTGGATATGGCGGTCGGCAAGATTCAGGAAATGAGGAAAGAGAGATAGAAGGGGAGAAGATGAAGAGCTTAAAAGCAAAACAGTCTAAAAGCTTAACAGCGTTTTATTCAGCTTTTAGGCTTTTGAGCTTTTTAGCTGTTGAACTGTTCTCTTCTTCTCACCTTCTGACCCTCGATTCGTCCGCTCGGCGGTGATACTATAATCATATTTTTATGCACAACGAAGACATCACAATGGATTGCATCTCGAAGGTCGAGGGGCACGCTAAACTGAAGCTGACCATCAGGGACGGTAAGGCGGAAAAAGCGCAGTACGAGATCACTGAAGCCAAGCGTTTTTACACCCGCGCGGTCGAGGGTAAGCCCCTGGCGGCGATTCCCCAGCTACTTTCGCGCATCTGCGGTACTTGTTCGAATGCGCATCAGTTGGCCGCCATCGAGGCGTGTGAAGCGGCGGCCGGCATAAAGCCGAGTGAGCAGACGATGTTGTTGAGGCATCTGACGATGTACGCTCTGAACATTCGCGATCACGCCCTGCATCTGTATCTGTTCGCCATGCCGGATATCTACGGTGTGGATAACTTTTTGGCGTTTGACGAGAATGACGAGGAACAGCATCAGCATCTGCACGACTGTTTCGAGATCAAGGCGGCTGGCAACTACCTGGCCGAGATCGTGGCCGGACGCTCGATTCACGCGTTGTTCCACATGGTTGGCGGTGTGACCAAGGTTCCGACTAAAGAGCAGGCCGACGAAGCTATCAAGAAGTTGGAGGCCGCACGACCGGCGGTGCTGCGTTGTATCGAGACTTTCAAGAACGCGCCGTTCCACCTGGATCGTAAGATGGACTATATGGCGCAGGTTCCGGACGGAAACTTCTGGTTCATGGACGGTGACGTGATGTGCAGTGACGGGGGTCGGTGGGGGGAGAAGGAATTCCGTGATCTGTTGGAGCACAAAGTCCTGCCGTATTCGACCGCTTCCGCGTACACGCACGACGGTAAGCCGTTCATGGTCGGGGCGTTGGCGCGGGTCAACGTCGCCAAGGATATGCTGCATGACAAGACCAAGGAGACTCTGGGCGACACGCTGGATCTGTTTCCGTCTACTGACATCTTCCATAACAATCTGGCGCAGGCGATCGAGATATTGCACGCGCTCGATCACACCATCGAACTGCTGCAGAAACACGAGTTCACGGCCGAACCTCCGATCAAAGTGGAGAAGAAGGCCGGTGTCGGGATCGGAGTGGTCGAAGCGCCGCGCGGGACGCTGTATCACCGGATTGAGACCGGTGATGACGGCAAGGTCGCGAAGGGCGAAGTCATCGTGCCGACCGGGCAGAATCAGATCAACATTGAGCGGGACATCGTGGCTTTGGTGAACGGGTTGTTACCTGATGCGGAACGGGAAGAAATCGAGATGGAGATAGAGAAACTCATTAGGGCGTACGACCCGTGTATGAGTTGCGCGACGCATTTCTTGAAGGTGAAGTGGGATGTTGTGTGAGTGAGAAAGATAGAAAGCAAGAAAATGAAAAAGGGGCGTAAGCCCCTTTTTTAAGTCGAGGAGAGAGCTTAAAAGCTTTAAGGTCAGAAAGAATCTTTCCGGTCATCGCCCCTTCAGACCCTCCAACCAATCAGTTTCTAAGGCCATTAAGCTTTCTCCAAGAGCGGAGTCGATAAAATTCAGCGCGTCATCCGGCGGGGTGTCCGGTGGTAAGGTGATGACGCGGACCGAATCTATCTTGCCCAACTTTTGCATCAATCGTAGATTAGCCAATGCGTCAAAGTCATGCATCGAGACGCGGGGTGCGGCTTCGAAGGCGTCTAGGGAGTCGAATATGCGGGGTTCGGTCAGGTTGATCGCAGTATCGATGACAGTTATATCACCCGCGATATCCCATTCCTCGTTCGGGTCGACGGCAACGAAATCGATCTCCGGCAATCGCTCTTTCAGCCTCGGCAGTATTTTCAACGGCAAAGCATCCGGCTCGAAGTCCGGGCTACCGAAAACAAGGACTGTTGGTCTATCCGTCTGTGGAATCATATTTTAGTGTGAGAGAGTGAGAAAGTTAGAAAGTGAGAGAGTTATATAGGAGTCCGGTCTATAGCTGGATACATATCTTAACTTTCTCGCTTTCTCACTTTTTAGTCTTTTTATGATAAAATATACTCTGAAACAAAGGAAATAACCCTATCCACATGGGATCATTAAAGGAGTATCTCGATTGGTTCGAGAATTTTCGCGGGACGGCGCAGTATTCACGGTTCATGCAGCGCCCGATAGCATATTTTTGCGCTGAATACGGGCTCGGCGACCAACTTCCGACCTATGCGGGGGGGTTGGGAGTGCTCGCTGGAGACGTCATCAGGGAGGCGGGAGACAGGGGAATCCCGATGGTGGCGATAGGGCTCTATTATCACTACGGATATAGCTGTGGTGACGAGACGCACATGAATCGCACAAAAGACGAGTGCACTCGTGTAGATCCCCAGAAGGTCGGTCTGGAGCCTGTCACCGACGACCATGGCGACCGTATCTACATCACGATACCGATCAAGAACCATGACGTGGTCGCGCAGGCCTGGAAATGGCGCGACGAGAACGTGGTCGTCTATCTCCTGGATACCGACATCGAGCAGAATGAACCGGTCGATCGTCGCATCACCGATTGGCTTTACGAGCGCGATAAGGAAACAAGGATGATGCAATACATCGTCCTGGGCATCGGCGGGCAGCGGCTCATCGAGGCGATGGGTATCCACCCCTCTATTTATCACATGAATGAGGGGCATTCGGCGATTTTGGCACTCGAGCTCATCAAGCATCAGATGGCGGAGCGGGAGATCAGTTTCGATGAGGCCAAGCAGTTCGTGCGGCGCAGGGTCGTGATGACCAATCATACTCTCGTGGCCGCCGGAAACGAGGTCTATAGCAATGACCTGGTGGCGATGCTGTTAGCGAAGTACGCGAATGAGCTACAGGTGCCGGTGCAGGAGTTGGTCAAGCTCGGGCTGGTACAGGAATCGAGTACTTTTTCGATGACGATGCTGGCTCTGCGCATGGCTGGCGTCGTTAACGCGGTCAGTAAACTCCATGCGGAAAAGGCGAGGGAAATCTGGACCGACCATCCAATGGTGGCTGTCACCAACGGCGTGCATCTGCCTACCTGGGATCTGATGCGCGATGTCACGGAGGAGTCAGGTGCGTTCTGGAAGATGCATCAGGAGCGCAAAGGAAAGATGCTGAAGCTCATCGAAGAGAAGACCGGTGTCCAATGGGGTGAAGATGATCTGGTCATCGGCTGGGCGCGACGGTTCGTGAAGTATAAGAGGCCGTTGGCGATACTGAAGGACATTGAGCGGTTCAAGGAGATTGCCGGGCGAGAGGGTAAGGCCGTGCGACTGGTCTACGCCGGTGTTCCGCATGCCAGCGACGAGGACGGACAGGCGCGCTTGAAGGACCTGAAAGACCTTATCGAAGGCGAGCTGGCCGGATTCGTGACTTATTTGCCCGACTACAGCATCGAAGAGGCGCAATTCCTGATATCAGGATGCGACGTCTGGTTGAACACGCCAGTCGTCGGGTTCGAGGCTTGTGGCACGAGCGGCATGAAGGCGGCGGTTAACGGCGTCCTGCCGTTCTCGACGAAGGACGGCTGGGTCTACGAAGCGCAACTGTTCGGTGTGGGCTGGGAGATCGACGGAGTGAAGGTCTCGATAGACGCGCTGGACAAGCTCGAAAACGACATCCTGCCGGTCTATCTGGACAGGAACAAGGACGGCGTACCGGAGAAATGGGAGCAGATGATGCGGAGCGCGCGCGATATGGGCCGCAACCAGTTCAGCGCGACGCGGATGGTACGAAAATACGTCAGGATGCTTTACCTTTGATCCTATGCGTCGAAGGGTCAGAGGGTTAGGAGGTCAGAGGGGGGCGCTTCTTATCGAAGTGGTCATTGTCCTGACCATCGTGACGGCGCTGACCGCGATAATACTGGTGTCGATCGGTGTGGCTCAACAGAAATCACGTGACACTGACCGCATTACTGACTTGAACAGCATCCGGAAGGCGTTATCCATCTATATGGACGATCGTGGCACCTTTCCGCAGGGCGAGGGTTTCCTGTTGGGGCAGTCGAACACCAGGTCGCTCTGCGAGAACGGCTGGTCGCATCGTTGTGAAGGACGGCCGTTCATGTTGCATGTACCCGGTGGGCGGGCCAAAGCGGCCGGTAAATGTGAGATAAGTCAGGATGAGTACGTCTACTCTCAGCGGGAAGACGGTAGAAGTTACGATATCCTGTTCTGTTTCGAGGGTGATATCGGAGGATATGGAGGAGGGATACACACAGCTGATCCGTTCGGTATCAGATAAGACTCCATGGGTCTTAGCCTTGCATAGTTTAAGGCTAGTGCTATAAATCTTCCATAACTAATTTGAATATCTACGCTATGTGTAACACATGCGGAGTTGAAGAAGACAAGCCTGAGGGCGAGGAGAAAGCGCCGGAAGCGCCTACAGAGGTGCCTGCGGAAGAGACACCGGCAGCTGAATAGGGAAAAGAGACGGGCCGCCGGGTTTTATCGGCGGTCTTTTTGTATGAAAAATCCCGCACCACTAGGGTGCGGGATGATCGTCGATCAAGGGAGTCAGTCGACCTCGTAGCCCAGCTGGGCCGCCAGTCGTTCCATCTCCTCGACCTGCTGTCCGAAGACGACGCGCGCGCCTTCATCCCAGAATTCCCGGCCGGCTTTCTTGCCGAACGGGGCCAGGAGTCCGTTGGCGTCTTTTGTGCCACCAGCCCGGAGCAGATCCACGAACATCGGTGGGAATTTGTCGCCGAGCTCGTCACGCAGGGTCCACAGACCGTTAGTGAAGCTTTTGCCGCCGGCATAGGCGTAGACGTAGAACGGCCAGTGGAAGTGGGGGATGCCGGCCCAGAGCCGCTCGACATGCTCGTAGGTGAAGACGTCGCCGTCCTCGCCGTAGAGCTCGCGGGTCACGTCCATCCAGATCCGGTCGTACTCCTCGGCGGAGAGGAATCTTCCCGCGGCATGGACCCTTCGCTCGAAGTTGCTGAAGCTGATCTGGCGCACGACGCTGTTGATGAACGTATCCGCCTCTTTCGCCAGCAGGATCAGCTGACCCTTGGTGTCACCCACGGCCCGTTTCTCTTCGAGCATTTGGTTGAGAAGGAGCATTTCCGCGAAGATGGACGCTGTTTCGGCATAGATCATGCCGGTATCCATCATGAGTTGACCCTGCTCCTGGCCGGCCAACAGTCCATGCATGGCATGTCCCAGCTCATGCGCCGCGGTCATGACGTCATTCTCCCTGCCGAGGAAATTGAGGAAGTTGACGGAGACCGGTTCACCGCCAGGCAGGCAGAAGTAAGAGCAGTACGCCCCGCCACGTTTGTTCTTGACGTGTGGCGCGTCGATTCTCTTCTTGTCCAGCATTTGGCGGACCAGTGAGCCGAATTCCGGACTGAAGCCGTCAAAAGCGCGGACGATGCGCCTCACCGCCTCGTCCCACGTGACGAAAGTATCCGAGGCGAAGGGCAGAGGGGCGACGCGGTCGCTCCAGCGGAGCGTCTTCATGCCGAGGATCTTCGCCTTGAGACGGTAGAACCTCATCGCGAGCGGTGCGGCGATATCACGCACTGAATCGTGCAGTTCGTCCACCACCTGCTGACTTAACAGGTTCTTCATGTTCCGTTCGGCCATCGGACTCGGGTACTTGCGCTCCTTGTCCTCGGTCGCTCCGGCCCTCGCGATGACGTTCAGCGTCTGGGTGGAGAGCGCGTGATAGTCGCCCTCGATGCCGTCATGCAAGGCTTTGAGGACGGCCGCGCGTCGCTTGGAATCCTGATCCACTGTCATGATTCGACCCAGCTCCGAGTCAGAGAGCATCTTCCCCTCGAACTCATAGAGCTTGCCGGCGTCAGTCATGCTCCAGAAATCATCCCAGGAATCCGGCCCGAACGGCACACGCTTCGCCAGTGCCTCTTCGACCTCGAGAGACAGCAGGTGCGGCTTTTCGGCCTGTTGTTGCCGGATCCAGGGCAGGTGCTTTCGCACGGTCTTGTCGGTACCGGCCTGGTGCTCGACAACATCCGAATCGAGGCGAGCGACGGCGATCTCGAAGAACGTCAGATGATCGCCCGTGATGGATTGGAGACGTTCTTTGAGCTCCATGCATTTCGTCTGCGCTGCATCGTTCTTCATGTTCGAATGCCAGACGAATTGCGTAAACTGCATCAGTTTGCATCCCAGGGAATCGAGCTCCGCGTACTGCGCGAGCGCCTCACCCAGACGGGTATCTAGGTAGTGCTCGAATTCCGCACGGAACGACGCGGCGGCTCGCTCAAGTGTAGCGAGGTCCTCGTCGATCCGCGGGTCGTCGACTCCGTCGTACAGGAAACTGAGATCCCAGCGGACCTCTTCCGCGCCGGTCGCTTTCTTTTCCGTCATCGCGTTCTCCTTTTTGTTGTCGGATTGTGAACGTACTTTCCGGATGTTGACCTTATCAGAGGAAGGCATGGAGTCAAATGTTGAAGAGTGAGAGAGTTAGAAAGAGAGAAAGCGAGAGAGTTTAAATATGTGTCTGGCCACAGGTCGGACTCCTATATGGCTTTCTTACTTTCCAACTCCACCTTTAGATATTGCATCATATGTAATTTTAGTATATCCTTCTTTTTCGGTCACGTGTGATATGATACTATCCACGTCCGAAAGTATAAACATATGGATACTACAACGAAATTCGTACTGGCCTTGGTGGGTCTGGTCGCGGTCGGCCTGATTGATTTGTCTATGGCGCCGGCGGCCGGTGTCGGTAGTGCTTCAGCGGTCGAGTTCGGTGAGATTCCGGCGATCGGGGCACTCTTGCCGATAGATGGCGGTGATGCCGAGAGGGGAGCGAGTATGAAGCGGGGGTTACTGATGGCGCGGCGCGAGCGGATTCCGAGTGGACCGGACATCATCATCGCCGACAGCAGGTGCGACACGGGTTACGCTACCACGCAGGCCGAGCTTCTGGTGGAGCAGGGCGTCGGGACGTTGGTCGTCGGAATCTGTGAAGAGGCGGTCGAAGCCGCCAAAGCGGTCGTCGAAGGTCGCGGAGTGCCGCTGATCGCCGCCGGATTGACTGAAACCACCGGTCGTGGGGCTGACAGCATCGTTTGTGCCATGTCCGGGGAGAATTTCGCCGAGCGATTCGAGCGTGAGTTCGGCACCGCGCCTGACGCGGACGCCTGTATGGGATACAGCGCGTATATCACGGCATTGGGCACCGGACGGCACGTAGGAGCGCAATAAGAAGACGGAAACCAAAAACGCAGAAGTCAAAAAGCTGTTAAGCTGTTTAGCTTTTCAGCTTTTTTAATACTACTTTTAGGCTTTTAAGCTCCTCACTCGTCAGCGGTCTCCATGAACCGACTGCCAGGCGGCCGAGTTTCAGGGTGTGAACCCGGACGCGCTTCAGTGCCAGTACGCGATGGCCGATAACGGCACACATGCGACGAATCTGTCGGTTGCGGCCCTCCCGGATGGATATGGAAAATCGGTTCGAGGCGATCCGATTCACTCGGGCTCGGAGTGTGCGTTTACGGTCCAGCCTGACTCCTTTGCGGAGCATATCCAGATCTGCCTCAGAAATATCCTCGGCTGTCTTTACGACATACTCCTTTTCGTGTTCATAACGCGGGTGGGTCAGCTTGTCGGCCAGATCACCATCATTCGTCAGGAGCAAAAGCCCCGTCGATTCGACATCTAACCGACCGACCGGGAAAACGCGTTCCGACAGTCCGATGAAACCTATGACATTATCCGGCTTGGTCTCATCTGTCGTCGTAATCACGCCGACCGGTTTGTTCAGAAGTATGTATATGAGTTCCGGCTGTTCCAGATAGGCCCTTCCTTCGACCAAGACCTCGTCCTTCGGTTCGACGCCATCCCCAAGTCGGGCCACGCGTCCATTGATGCGCACCTTGCCGGCTTCGATGAGCCTATCAGCCTCGCGCCGGGAGCAATATCCGCGCTGTGAGAGGAATTTGTTGAGTCGGGTAGGCATAGGTTAAGGACTAGGATAGCAGTTAGGGGTGTTGGGGTCAAGGGTAAGGAAAGTTCAGAAGTGCAGAAGCAGAGAAGAATGACCCCCATACTCCTGGGCTCTTGTACTCCCAGACTCCCGTATTCTTGGACTCGTCGACTCCTAGACTTCAAACCTTCCCACCTTCTAACTTTCGCTTAATCTAGCCAAAAAAACGGTAGACTACGGGTCGAAACCCTTGACAAGATGGCTAAAATATGCCAAGGTGACTAGTCGGCTGACGCAAGGTCAGCTTTTTATGTTGAGATTCGAAACACAATCTATGGACTTGAGTTCTAAAGGAGTCAGGATCGCTCTGATCATCACACTGGTCATCGTGGGAACGGTTACGGACCGGGCTGTCGGTATCGGCTATGCGGCCACGATTCCCGGTGCTGTCGTCTATTCACCCACGAACCAATTGATGGGTGACGAGGATGTCGTGCTTGACGGCCCGGATACCATCACGACCTTCAACACCGCGCAGGGTGAGCTTTTGGATGCCTGTGAGGCGCGCGGCTATGGTGAAGACTGTGCGAAAATTCTCTTGGGGATGATGTGGAAGGAGTCGCTCAATACCGCCACCGCTGTCGGCGACGGAGGCAGAGCACGGGGTTATTTTCAGATCCACTACAGACTCCACAATATCCCGGTCGCTTGTGCGGAAGATCTGCGCTGTTCGGCGGAATGGTCGCTGGATTATCTCGAGTACAACGGGTATCCTTATTATGTGTCCTACGCGGTGCAGTGCCACAACAGTTGTCATGCCGGAAACGGTTACGCGGCTTCGGCCATCCGTTGGGGGTATAGATTGTGGGACAAACCCATGTTCCCCGATGAGGGGAAACTGGCGAGAGCACGATAGGTAGCTCAAAAGTCGGACAGCTGAAAAGCTTTTGGACTTTTAAGCTTTTTAGCTTTTAGGCTCTGATATGAACATCATCATCCGTTGGATATTATTGACGCTCGCCGTGATGGTCGTAGCGTTCCTCCTGCCAGGGGTTCAGCTGAGCGGACTGCTGGCGGCCTTCGTGGTCGCGGTCGTGCTTGGACTCATTAACGTTGTCCTGCGTCCGATCGCGCTGATCCTGACCTTGCCGGTCAACATCTTGACGCTCGGTCTGCTGACATTGGTCATAGACGCGTTGCTGGTCATGCTGGCGGCGCACATCGTGCCGGGATTCGAACTGGCATCGTTTTGGTGGGCGTTGTTGTTCGCCTTAGTGCTCAGCCTGGTGAACTGGATGTTGAAGGATTATAGATAGAGTTAAAAAGTCTAAAAGTCGAAGAGTCAAAAAGCTGGAAAGCTAAAAAGCTTAACAGCTTTTTTAAGCTGTTAAGCTTTTTGACTTTTAAGCTTTTAATCTTCTAAACTCCAACCACCGAAAGGAGGCGACCGATGTCGCTTATTCGTTCATTACAGCCGACTCAACAGCTCATCCTGTGGGGTGGTGCCGTTGAGATACTGTGTTTCGGGCGCGATACCGGTGACTGGTCTTTGCGGGATGAGATTCCGGAACTGCCCGGGTATCCGCGACCGGAAGTCGTGGAGGCGATCGGAAAATTGGCGGCCGCCTATAACTGTCGGATATACGCCCCGAACACCAGTGCGTTCAACGCTCAGATCGTCGAGGCGAGGCATCTGGCCGATTCTCTTGTCGAGGATGCGTTCTTCCGCGGCGTTGAAGCGGACGGTGTGGTTCTGCGAAAACCCGGTCAGGCGTTCGCGGTATCGAGCGCGGATTGTCCGACCTTTGTCCTACGGGACCCGATCACGTCAACCGTGGTCGCGGCGCACGCCGGCAGGGATTCCCTGATCGATCCGTTGGAGATAAGAGGGCCGCGCGAAGACTGGATAAGGCTGCGTCCGAGCTCGGTCCAACAAGCCATCAATGAGATGCCGATTCCGGATTTGCATGGCGGACTGGCACGGCTCAAGGCTTTCATCGCCTGTGGCATCGGACCCACCCATTTTCGGCACCCTTACGGCGGTGACGACAGCGACGATTACAACACCGCGCTCATCAAGTGGGCGTGGAGGTGGAATTACGGCAACGATTATCTGTGGGGTAACGATCCGTACGAAGGTTGTCTGAATCTCGTTGACATCATCCGCATGCAATGCCGCGACAAGGGCGTACCGACGGAGAACATCGGTAGTGACGGCGTCGATACGTACCATGACCGATATCCCAACGGCCGCTATACGTGGCACTCGCATCGTCGTGAGGGTGATGGAACCAGGAATCTGGTGTTGGTCATTCGGCGGAGTTGACGATTGCAGAGCTTCTTTCGAGGGGCTCTTTTTTATCCGCCTCCGCAAAAAACCACGGGCTTCAGCCCGTGGATGAATGTGAGATGCGGACCCGCCGTAGCCTTGGCGAAGGCGGGTGGGCTTCGGCGGATGAAAGAAGTCATAATATGTCAGATACCCCGGGCTTCAGCCCGGGGAGTCTTCATTTGTCATTGCGCCTCGCCTACAGCGGGGTCCCACCCTCTTTGATTTAAAGATACGTGGCGGGAAGGGAGGTCACAGTCGACGAAGCAATCCCGTCCATTCCCGACGGGATTGCTGCGGTTGCCTGTCCCGCCTGTTGCGGGACCCCGCCTTCTTTGAATCAAAGATAGGTGGCGGGGCGGGCTCCCTCGCAATGACAAAAAGGAGTTATGCGACTACCTCTTTTTTGATACTTGACCAATCATATGCGATACGGTAAACTCGTAAGCTCTTTTCCGAAAGGATTTTTATCATGTCGAACAAGTGTCAT
>JAYEJB010000020.1:0-17407 GCA_034716415.1 Patescibacteria group bacterium | reverse complement strand
GCGTCTTTTTCATATCCCAGGAAACCCCGGGTGGAGCGGAGCGGAACCCGGGGAGGAGGTCGTTTGTCGGATTGTCGAATCTCCTTGAGATATCCCCAGTTGACTATCGTTTCAGATAGGGCAAGATAAAGTCCGTTCTTTCAAAGGAGGTTGAGGTGGAAACACAGCGTATCGTGGTCGGAGGACCTTCACATTCCGGGAAAAGCTCCTGGATTCTTTCCGCGGTGGAGCGGATGTTCAGGCTTCTCAGTCTGACGGCCCATGCTGTCGAACTCGATGTCTGGTCAGAGTCTTACCCGGCATTTCAGGGTAGAGTGGCCTTTGAAGAGAGGCCGAAGCATACGGGACTGGACTGGGACTGGAAAACGCCACTCGATGAACGGCTCAGGGAATTCAATGGAGCTGACGGAAACGTCGTCTTCGGCGACATGCCCGGCGCCTATATCGACGAAGCGACTGTCTACATGTGCCGGAACGCAGACGCTTCCGGGGCCATCGTCATCAGCGCGACGCTTGAGGGAATGAAAGCCTGGAGGGATTTCTTCGGCGAGCAGGACATACCGGTCCTGCATGAGTTCTTGACGACTCGCGGTCCGAAACCGTTCGTCCTGGGTGATTTCGGAAGGATGGTCGACCCGCACAACGCGGATGTGGCCTTCCTGACAGGTCAGGTCGCGTTCGACGGGATGACACCCGATGATCTTCAGCAGGAAGCGGACGACCGATTCCGGCAGATCTTCATGATGAACGTCATGCATCGTAGTCGGACTTTGCACGGGGCGGACGAGAATCTCGACCGGCCGTTCAAGAAACAGCTCGAGCTGTCGGGAAGACCTCTCATGAGCGTGGCTCGTCGCAACTGCAAGGCGTTGGTTGATGATGTGCTGTCGACACCGCGCCCGGACGAGTGGGGTCCGGTCGTGTTCCGGCAGCATTGCGAGCGCTGGTTCGATCTCGTCAACCGACGCATTAACGGTCCACAGTGGTATCGACAGGAGTTCGGCAGGCTGCAGAGGCAGGCGACATATTACGGTCGGGTGCAGGGCAGGGCAGCGAACGTCAATCCGCGTTATCGGATTTGGACGCCCGCGCACACCGTGACGCAGGTCCATCCGCTGCTCCTTGAGGATCAGATGGATATCTTCTACGGGCGGCTCGCGGATCTCATGGTCCAGGCCGAGGAGCATCATCCTTCATGGCACCACGCCATCGAGGCCATGGCCTACGCCGATCTCATGATCGATGGCGAGCTGCGTCCCTGGATCGACGGGTGCGGCCGGATCGCCACGGCGCTCGTCATGTGGGTGGCCCGCATGCTGGGTGTGCCACAGCCGCTCTTTGCCGAGAACAAAGAGGTCCACCGGATGACCTACCGGGACATGGATGATCACATCCAGTACCTTCTGGAGCGTATCAGTTGCGCCGAAGAAGAATGTCCGTGATTCGACATCGAAACCCAACCGCCTGACTCAGGGCGGTTTTTTTCGTTTCCATAATGAAAGCGGATGCAATCCGCGATGGGATGCGCGAATCCGCCGAAGCTTTGGCGAAGGCGGGTCATTGACATGCGGATTTTTGGATGGTATTCTTCGGTGCCGTTAGAGATGAGGGAGGCAATGGAGATTTTTTTAGCAGGAGAAGGTGACGTTCTAGAGTTGGTGCGGCTTTTTCATCAGCTCACGAAGCGCTACGAAGACGATCCGGACGCTGTTGGGATGGCTCTGCGGCATCAGAGCACGGACGTTCTTATCGCTGTGGAGGCCGGTCGGATACTGGGAACAGCGACAGTATCGAGCCGCGCCGTACCTAGTTTCGGTCTGGTGGCCTACGTCGATGATGTGGTCGTGGACGAGAAATCTCGGGGCAGAGGGGTGGCACAGGCACTGATGGAACACATCAAGACGCGCGCGCTACAGCGGGGTCACCGAGGCATCGAGCTTACATCCCGACCGGAACGCGAAGAAGCGAACGAGCTTTACAAGGGGCTTGGGTACAATCTGCGTGATACCAACAAGTATTTCCTCCGGCTTGATGAGGAATACTGAAACGCCTGCGGCCGGGCGTTTTTTTCATTAGCCATCATTGACGGTCCGGTCGGATTCTGATAGTACTTATTCTCCTGGTCTAAACGAAAGGAGTATTCAATGAAAAGGATGGTTACCATCAGCGATGTCGGACGGAAGTTCATCCTGACGGATCCGGTCGAGCCAGCGCTGCTCAAATGCCGCATGGAGGCGTGTCGACAGGGATATCCAGGTCATCCGGACGGTTGTCCGAAATTCAAGAGTTGTGACTGTCCGCCGAACGCGCCATGGTTCGGCAAGTTGTACGAGGGTCCGGTGCGTGTCGCGGCCGTACGATTCGACTTTGCGGGCTTCATCACCTGGCGACGCATGTTACAGCCGACATGGACCGATAAAGCGCTTCGTAACCCGCGGCACTGGCAGGGTCATCTGGCGGCGGCCTTGAATCGATATCTCGTTGATGTCGAGCTGGCGGAGGACGAAGAGATCGTCTTCAATCCCGAAGCTCAGGGTATCGACGTGACCGTGACCTGCGCGACTGCCGGACTCAAGCTCGAATGGCCGCCCCGAGACAAGGTCTGTCGCGTGGCCATGATAGCGAAACGAAAATGAAGAGAGGTGTCGAAACACCCCTCTTTTTTTATCCTCGATTTTTGATCAGAGCACCAACGGCAGTCCGTCGCCGTCACCGCCCTGGATCCCGCCACTGCTGGTGTGCGGGACAAGCGTGTCTCCGATGCCGTCGCCGGTCGTGTCGACTCCCGTGTAGTCGCTCCAGTAGTTTCCACCCATGAACACTCCGCCGAGGATGTTCGGTCCTGGACCCGGGGCGACATGCCAGTCGTTCGTCCAGCCGCTCGGTGAGTACGCGTAGGCGTTCGTCGTGTTGTCGAGGTAGTTGTCGTAGACCGTGTTGTCCGCGCTCTCGTATAGACGCACGCCGTAATAGGTCGTACCGGTGATCCAGTTATGCGCGACGGTGTTGTTGTCCGCCATGAACAGGTTGATGCCGTATTGTCCGCTGTCCGTGATGTGATTGTCAGTGATGTCGTTCCACTCCGATCGGTTATACGGAAGGACAAGCGACTTGCTCAGACTGATCGCATCGTAGTTCATGTTCTCGAAGGTATTATCCGCGACCGTACCGTATACGACGCCCTTCAGCGACACCCCGTAATTGAGGTCGCGGAAGGTGTTGTTCCTGATCGTGACATGTGAAGCGGTACGCGAACTGATTCCGATGTTGAAATTCTCGATGGTGCAATTCGCGATCGTCGCGTTGGTCTCACACATGTAGCCGGTGTTGATCTGACCGCAAGCGACGAAGAACGCGGCTGACGTGCCTCCGATAGGACCGGCACCTGTAAGCGTCGAACCGTCACAGTCGAAGGTGTGATTGTCGTGCGGCATTAACATCTGGATGTTTTTGCCGGCCATGTCGTAGGTGTCCGTGCAGAGCGTTACGTTGCCGTGTACGTAATATGTACCGTAAGTCGAGTCGTAGGTGACCGCGCTACCGTAGGTGGCCGGGTCGTCGAGGTCGACGCAGCCGCAGTCGAGACCCTCGTCGATCGTCCCGTCGCAGTCGTCGTCGATGCCGTTGCAGACCTCGGCGAGCGGGGTGTTGGTTGGCTCGCACTGCAGTCCGTTCTCGGTGCATATCTGAAGACCCTCGGAGCAGATGCCGTGTTGGCCGGTCTGGCATGATAAGCCTTCTTCCGGATATGTTTCGTCGACTTCGCCGTCGCAGTCATTGTCCACGCCATCGCAGATCTCATCGGTCGGCTCGCAGACCGGTGCGCAGCAATCCTCACAAGTGCTTTGCAGTTCCGTGAGTTCGTCGCGTAGTTCGTCGATCTGCGTCTGCAGTTCATCAACGTCGTCCTCGTGCGCGTCGATTTCGACGAACACATCGAAGAACGAATCGATCCAGGCATCCGGATCCTCGATGACGCCGGTAATGGCGGCAATCTCCGCGCGGATTTCGTCTATCTCATTCCAGAGCGCCTGGAACGGCTGGCCGTTGCCCGGCTTGGCGGAAGCGGTCGAAACGGTGAGCGTCAGCGCCACCACGGCGACAGCCATGAACGTGAATAGTTTCTTCATAACAGAAGTTAGGTTATTTCTACCGAGTATCTTTATCGCAATTCGAGCGTAAATGGAAGACATTCGCCTGTTGACAAATTCGTCCGTGAACGATATTCTAGCTGGCCGGGCTAAGGTCCGGAGTTCCTTAAATTCTTCCCAAGGGAAGACAGCGCGCGGTCAAGGCCGCAAAGGAGTGGACATGAGCTGGAACAGGAAAGAGAAGTATCAGGATCTACTCGCGATGTTACGCAAGGAGCGCCGCTATGGCGTATTGAGGTGCCTCGGTGGTGAGAATGGTTTGCATAGCAGGCAGACGAGAATGGTTTCGTTGTTCACAGACGCGGTCAAGGCCGGTGACGACGAAGGTGCGGCAACAGCAGCATGCTGGGTCATGCAGGCGACCGAAGACATTCATTTCCTGCCGCTGGTCGGTGAGAATGGCGAAAAACCGCGCGGCGAGGAAGACAGAGCCGCGAGGATCACCGTGGACCAAGGCCGGGCGGGCGAAGCCAGGGATTTGTGGAGTTATCTGCCGGACAAGCGCGACAAGGAGATCCGGATTCCGGTCAACGAGGATTACGACATGGAGCGACGCGTCGTGGATGCGCCTGCGATGCTCGGTACGAAAAAGCTTCTTCTGACGGAGATCGTCAGGCGTTGGCGCGAGACCAAGGATGAGGAAGAGGCGGATAAGTTGTTCGCTTTCCTGATCGAGCTGCATCCGCGGTTCAAGGAAGACCGCGACATGCAACTTGAGTTGATGCGTAAAGAGGGTACCCGCAACGGTTTTCCGCCGGAGCGAGCCGCGCGACATTATCTGGAGTTGAGTGAGAGGTTTCCGGTCGGTGCCAACGTCACCATCGATGAGATCAGCCGGTTGCTCTCCATCGCTTGGATCAGGAACAGCACCGACACGCAGCGGACGCAGTTCATGCGCGCGGTCATGCCGGTGATTGAGTTCTCCAAAGCCGAGCCGGATCCAGTATTCGTTTTCCTGGCCAAGACAGCCGAGAAAGTCGCTGAGATCGCCCGCCAGGTCGAGTTGCTGAAGCGGAAAATCAACCCGGACCGCTGGTCCAAGCCGGTGTTGAAGATCGAGTACCTGTTCGACCGACGGATGACACGCAAGGCAGAACAGGTGCCACGGCTCAAGGTCAGGCTGACAGTCGAGTACAGCAGGGGCGACTTCAGTGCCTTCTTCGCTACGAGCGGGCAGGAACAGTTCAAGGAAGAAAAAGCTCATGAGAAGTTCGGGGAGCTGAAAGGTCTGGTCAAGGAATGGCAGGATACCGAAGGAATCGAATTCTGCCCGGTCATTCTCGAACTGGTCGTGCCGAATAAGTACAAGCCGGAGGAACCGACTTTTCGGCGGGAGACTACGATCGCGTAGACACACGGAGCCCTACGAGGCTCCTTTTTTATATCGGCCGTTGAGGGTAAAATATCCGCATGCAGACGAGCAGGAAAATGCAATTTGGGTTTGGTGGCGTGTTCATGCTGGCCATCGTGTTCCTGGTACTGCCTTTCTTTAGTAAGCCGGAATCGGAGAGCATCGTGCATGAGATCGAGGAGCATGGGTTGGAATTGACGGGAGAGACCCTTCCGGTCGAGATTCCGGAAGAGGTGACTGTGCCGATCCTGGTCTATCATCATATTCGTGAACCGAAGGCGGGGTTGTCGGCGGCGGATCGACAGTATGAGGTCACGCCGGAAGTGTTCGAAGCTCAGTTAGCCTATCTTCAAGAAGAGGGTTTCGAATCAATTCCGATATCCGACATCGCGGCTGCGTTCTCCGAAGGCAAACCGTTGCCCGAAAGACCGGTCGTCATCACTTTCGATGACGGGCGCGACACCCAATACACCGAAGCACTGCCGCTTCTGAAGGAATACGGCTTCACCGCGACGTTCTTCGTCTTCACTAACGCGCCGAACCGTCCGGGCTATGTCACCTGGGAACAACTCGCCGAGATGCGTGACGCCGGGATGGAGATCGGTTCGCACACCGTTTACCATCCGTTCCTGACCAAGTCGTCCGACGAAGAGTTGATCAGTGAACTACAGGGGAGTCGCGCGACGATTCAGGAGAAACTCGGTGTGCCGGGCGACGTCTTAGCCTACCCGTTCGGTTTGCACGACGAGCGCGTACTCGCCGCGGTCTGGGAAGCCGGTTACATCGCCGGACGCGACCTCGACCATGTCGTCGTTCACGGCGCCGATGAGATAATGACGCTCGGTTCGTATATAGTCACGTCCAACATGGGTTGGTTCGAGAGGATATTGAGGTGATGGGGGGCGGGAATCGTGCACTAGCGGGAGGAGCGGGAAGAGCGGGAGAAGGGGCAGGAAGGGGGTTCCTTTTTTTTGTCATTGCGCCCCGCCGACAGCGGGGTCCCGCTTTCTCCAGATTAGATATATGTGGCGGGAAGGAGTGGAGCGACGCGGCAATCTCGACGGGATTGCTTCCTGCCTGCCGGCAGGCAGGCGCTCCGCTCGCAATGACAAACAGGGATAGTTAGCTTTTCATTGAATCACGACACCTCCAATACGGAATACTCGACGTCTCTGTCGCTGACTTTCACGGTGGCGGTCTCGCCGGCTCGTAATCCCACGAGCTTCGATCCGACCGGTGACTTGTGTGAGATGCGGCCGGTGCTCGGATCGGCTTCCTGTGTGCCGGTCATCAGGAATTCTTTCTTCTTGCCGTTCACTTCTACCGCGACACGCGACCCGATCCTGACACGCCCTTCGGGATCAGGACCCGCCTCGATGATGACGGCGTTCTTGATCTTCTCCTTAAGGATGAACATACGTCGGTCGATACCCGCCAACCGACCCTTGGCGTGTTGATAGGCCGCATTCTCCGACAGGTCTCCCAGCTCACGCGCCTCGGAGAGGTCTTCGACCACCTTGGGTCGGGTCCGTTCATGTCGTCGGAGCTCATCTTTAATCTTACGAAGCGCTTCCGGAGTCAGATAATCATCTTGTCCGTCATGCCTGCGGTTCATTTCAGATTTTCTTTTCGGTAGACGCATATCACATCAGATATTTCCGGAGAGTTTTGCGGCGCACTTTATGATCCGGAATCGCGTGCGCTACCAACATCCAGAACCTCTTCGAATGGTTGAACTCCGCCAGATGGCATAATTCATGCACGACGATATATTCGGCGAGCGGTTCCGGCAGATGAACCAGCTTGTAGTTATAATTCAGGTTTCCGAGCTCCGAACAGCTTCCCCAGGCACTTTTCAGGTTCTTGATGGAGACACGATTATACGGCAAACGGTAATAATTGTTGTACATCCCGAGTCGCGAATGCACGAACGAACGCGCCCGTTCCTTGTGTTTCAGATAATCCCGACGGCCGCCGGGCAGACCGACACAACCCTCATATTTCTCCAACTCCTTCAGTCGGCGCGCTACCCATTCCGTGTTGCCTGCCACATAATCCGATACCACCCTCGGCGGCGTGCCCTGCGGGACAGTAACCACCACCCGCCGGTCAGGATAGACCGTAAGGCCCAGATTCCTGGCACGGGTGGAAGGACGTTCGGTATATTGGATTTCTTCGGTGCTCATGAGACCACGATATTAGGTCTGACGACTTCGCGCCCCGCAGTATTGACAGATAAGGGGTTTTCTGCTATGATACTCCCGTTATCGGTTAGACGTAAACGGGCTAGACATCACACGTCGTAATAAGCGTACGGATCGAAGGCTACGAGCGGCGACTCCGAGAAAGGTCGCTTAAATAAAAGTTGTCCGTGAAATCACGGACAGAAGCATCAAATATGGCTTTCGATTCACGTCAGGGCGGCGGTGGTTTTGCCCCGCGCCAGATGTTCGATGTCTCTGCGATGGGCCTTAAGTGCGCCGATTGTGAGGCTGAGATCAACGAACTCCCTTTTGAGCCGAAGAACGACAGGCCGGTGTACTGCCGGGACTGTAACAGGCAGCGGAGGCAGAACTTCCGCAGGGACAGGTACTAAGAGTACAAAAAGACCGCTCCGCAAGGGGTGGTCTTTTGATTTGTGCAGGCCCTGGACGGGACGTATTGTCCCACCCTCTCTGATTTAAAGATATGTGGCGGGAAGCGAGCGCGAAGCAATCCTGTCGAGATTGCCGCGTCGCTCCGCTCCTTCCCGCCACAGGCGGGGCGCAATGACAAGAAAGAAGAGGCCATTGCCTCCCGCTTTGTCACGCTCTCTCACTCTCTCACTTTTCTGCTATGATAGCGGTATATGGATATATCCAAGCTCAAGAACTATAAGGTGATCGTGATTATCGTCGCCGTACTGCTGGCGCTGGTCTTATTGCTGGTCAGGAACGGAGCAGAAACACCCGGGGAGACAAGCGAATCGGAAATCTTAAGGCCGACGTTGCTCGCTCCATCACCACAGGGCGGAATCATCGATCTTGTCGATAAGCCGTCCGGAATTCCGTTTCCTGATGAGGTGCGGGAGCCCGAACCGTTGCCGCCCGTGCAGATTTTCCCGAAGAGCTCACAGGGTCTAAATCGAATCGCGTTCAATCCTCCTATCGGAGACGTGTTTCAGATCCATTACGACCGGTCGAGCGGCAACCTTTTCATGGCTGCGGTCGAAGACGGGGGATTTCGTGCCATATGGAGGCTGTCGCCGGAGCTGGAGTTGAGACGGGTGCTTACCGGTACGTCCGATCCGGGCGAGACATTCCTGCAGGCTGACAGCAAGGGCGTGCTTTACGCGGGTTTCGCGCATCCGGGTTACCTGTTCCGGTCGGACGATCTTGGAGACACCTGGGAGTGGGTGGCCGATGACATCGGGGAGACGTTCTGGTCCATCGCGGACGACGGTGAAGGTACACTTTGGGGTGCGTTGCACGCTTACAACGAAGCGATTCTCTACCGTAGTACCGATGACGGTCATTCCTGGGAAAAGTGGGTAGACTTCCACGAGGTGTATCCGCAATACGCGGTCAGATATGACGAGAACGACAGGCGATTCAAGCTGCGACATCTGCATGACGTCGCCTATCAGGACGGCAAGCTGTTCGTCGGTGTCGGGGACTTTACGCGGATGACGTTGATGTCCGAAGACGGTGGCGTGACCTGGCGCGAGGTGTGGAACGAAGGTTTTACGGCACACGTGCCGCTCGTTGACGGTTCCGGTCTGCTGTTGGGTCCGGACCGGCTTCAGGCGCGCGGGTTGGCGCTTTATCGGTTCGGGGAAGACGGGGCGACCGAGGTTTGGAATCCGGCCCCGTACGACTACGCCGGCTATACGTATAGTATGCTGGAACTGGGCGGCATGTATTTCGCTGGCTTTCACATCGAGACCACGCCGGTCGAGGGTTTTCACGGCAAGACCGGCATCATCGTCTCGCCGGATGGGCGCAAGTGGTATCCGTTCCTTGAGCTGGACCCGGTCAGCAACTGGGCCAGGACCGATATCTTCATGGCTCCCCATGACCAGTGGTCCGGTTACGTTACGCTGAACGGTGCGCTCTATATGTTCGAGGCGCCGATAGGGCGTTGGTTCGAGGTTCATTCAGCGTTCGGTGAATGAGGTGGTATGATATAGGTGGCAGGACTATGGAGGTATCTGATGTCGAAGAAGACCAGAAAGCAGAAGCGTAAGCTGCTATGCAAGGACTGTCGGAAGCGAGGATTCGAGGCAGGGGCCTGCTTATCAGCGTCAAGGATGCAGGCATCGGCACGATGGTGTTGATCAGGTGTCGGGACTGCAATCGGGACACCAACGGTGAGGAGCGCGCCTACTGCGCTGACTGCGCCGAGAAGAACGGCCACTGCACCTGGTGCGGCGATGAGAGGGGCTAGTCTCCATCCAGACCACCCGAGGGCGGTCTTTTTTGACCGGTTCGGCCGCCGGTGCTGTAATGAAACACCGCTCTTTCGAAAGGAGAACGAAATGCGACCTGTGGCGATGATCAAGCCGTTCATGGATTGCCTGATGTCGCGTGGGATCGCGACGGAATGGGGAACACCGACGTTCGTCTACTGTGAAGATCTGCTACGTGAAGCCGCAGGAAAGGCATGCGATACGCTACCTACCGAAGGTCTGACGGTGCGGTACGCCATGAAGGCCAATCCCGTCAAAGCTGTTTTGCGCCTGTTCGACGCCATGGGGCTTCATATCGATGCGAGTAGCGGTTTCGAGGCGTCTCGGGCGATGAAAGCCGGGGTCGAACCCGGAAGAATCCTGCTGACGACGCAGGAGCTGCCGAACAACCTCGGTGAGCTGATTGGCAAAGGGGTGGCGTTCGACGCCTGTTCGCTGCGTCAGCTCGAAGTCTATGGGATGACCTTCCGTGGTTCGGATGTCGGTCTGCGGATCAATCCTGGTTTCGGAAACGGTCACAGTAGGGGAACGACAGTCGGCGGGCCGTATGCTCCGTTCGGCATCTGGCATGAGGAGCTCGGTGAGGCCCGCAGGATAGCCGAATCGCACGGATTGACGGTCAAGAGGATTCATCTGCATATAGGTTCCGGGTCGGATGCCGTCACCGCGTACCGTGCGTCCCGATTCGGGGTGGAGATGCTTTCCCTGTTTTCGGAAGTGGCGGTGCTCAATCTCGGTGGTGGTTTTCCGGTCGATCGGATGACCGGCGAGCAGGATTCGGGAATCAGAGAGGCGGTTCGTCGGTACGCCATCGACCTGTCGGTCTTCCGTCGCGACACCGGTCGTCATATCCGGCTCGAGATCGAACCGGGCGCCTATCTCGTGGCGAACGCCGGGATACTTCTGGCGACGGTCAAGGACGTCAAAAGAGCGGGTAGCCGGAAGTTCATCATCATCGATTCGGGGATGACCGAGATCATGCGACCGGCGTTCTATGGCGCGCTGCACCCGATCTGGATCTGTCCGCCGCAGATGATCGGTCACGGCAGGGCCAGATACACGGTGGTCGGCCACTGCTGTGAGAGTAGTGACTTGATCACGACCAGGAAGCGCGCCGGGTCCGTGCCGGTGACGCGGGAACTGCCATTGGCATCCGTCGGTGATCTCATGCTTATCGGTGGTGTCGGAGCCTACTGCGACTCCATGTCAGCCAAGAACTACAACAGTTTTCCCGAGGCGGCTGAAGTCATGGTCGACCTGGACGGAAAACCAAGACTCATCCGCAGACGGCAGACACTGGAACAGATGACGCAGAACGAGCTGCCATAACGAAAAACCGCGGCACGGGACCGCGGTTCTTTTTTATTCTTATTTCAGGTTGATGGTCAGTGCGGTGCCGTACTTATCGCGCAAGTACAGATACAGCGGGAGGCCGAATGACACCCCCACCATGAATACGCCCGCGATCGCGATCCAGGCGTACCTGACCTTGCGTTTCTTACTGTCGAGAGCCACGAAGACGAAGAACGCGATTGCCGTAACCACCATGTCCATCAGGATGAAGCGGCTCGCATCGTTCGCGAGGACGTCATTGAAGAACTTGACCATGTCGTTCCCATGAGTCTGTGCGAACTGCCAGTAGTGGTAATAGGGGAGAATGATGCCGAGTGCCGCGAGCGCGAGATAGATATGGCGAGGTTTCATAATCGGTTCTTGATGGCGGTTATTTCGTGATGTTTATTGTACATTTGATGAAGGGTGAGGTGAAGGGGGCGGGGAAGTGAGAAAGCAAGAAAGTTAAAAATACGTGTCTGGTCACAACCCGGACTCCAATATGACTTTCTCTTTTTCTCATTTTTAAAAAACCACCCACCATGCTGATGGTGAGCGGTATGCGTGGGTGGTCGGAAGATGGTCAGTTGATGTCGAAGAACATCGCCTTGACGACTTTCAGACCGGGCTTCAGCAGTACGGTGCATGGTCCTCGGTTCGAGGTTTCAAGTGTGAGCCTGCCTTTGGAGCCGGGTTGGACCAATGTCGATGACTGGAGGAAGTCCAGTCCGAGTTCAGCCATCTTGCGGTGCGTGCTAAGCAGGCAGATGATCCGCGCGTCCAGGTCGAGTATTTCAGCGGTCTTGAAGTGAAGGAACTGTCCTGGATGCATCGTCTCACCTTCGGGGGCGAGTCGTTGCGTGATGAACCTGACATCGTCTCGGCTGCCGGCGTCAATTAGTCCGTGCGCGAACACTTTGGTAAAGCTCGCGCCTAGGGAGAACGTGTACGTGTCCTGTGCCGACAGGTTGCCCGGTCGGAATCCATCGGTGAACAGCTTACCGGCGCCGACCAGCTTCAGGATCTCGGGTGTAGTGATCAGTCGCATCACCCCTCCTTTCAAAGTGCCGACTGACCTTATCACGCACACGAAAAGCGGACAATCATCGCTCCCGGGTGTACGATGGTCCCAAAGCCAGTCAACGCATAACATATGGAAGAGAGAAAGGTCATGCTGCCGCCGCCGATGCTGGACGGTCGGATGTCAGTCGAACGGGCGATGAAGGAGCGGCGCTCCAGCAGGGAATATCAAGAGGGATCGATCTCACTGATAGAGCTGTCCCAGTTGCTTTGGGCCGCGCAGGGCGTCACCGGGAAAAGCGGTAAGCGTACCGCACCGTCCGCCGGAGCGCTTTATCCGCTTCGGGTTTATGTCGTTGCCATTGATATCAGGGGGCTCGCGGGCGGTGTCTATAGATACGGACCCGACAGGCATGAGTTGGAACGGGTCGTCGAGGATGATATTCGTGAAGAACTTTTCGATGCTGCGCTGGGGCAGGATTCGATTGAGGGCGCCGGAGCGGCCATCGTCATCGCCGCGATTTTTGAGAAGACACGTGCCAAGTACGGTCGGCGTTCCGATCGCTATGTATTCGTTGAAGTGGGTCACGCGGCTCAGAACATCTATCTGCAGTCGGTGCCGCTCGGTCTCGGCACGGTCATGGTCGGCGCGTTCGAGGGAGAAAACGTCCGGCGCCTTTGTGGCATGGGTCGGGAGGAACGCCCGGTCGCCATCATGCCGATCGGACAGATATAGAGTTCGTCCCCGCAATGGAAGGTAGGACGATTTTGCGCTATCATTACGTATAGAATTCATCAAACCTAATCAATATGGGAAAACGAATCTTCATGACCCTGTTAGCGGTGCCGGCGATGTTCTGCCTGTCAGCCCTGGCCGCGCAGGCCATTTGGGTCTCTAATACCATCACCGATGAGACCGAGGGTATCATCATCGGTGGGACAGATACGGTCGAAGGTATCGCCGTCGATGGTCCAGATACCGTCGCGCCGGAACTTCTTCCCGGAGCCGGAACACACCCGGTCATGCCGAAGATTGAAGCGGTGCCTCGGATCGACAAGGTCGATGGCAGGGCGAATGGCTGGGATGTCCTTCCGGGGATGAGCGAAAGCATCTTTTTCCCGGGGGGTTGGGGTGTTGAGGGTGAGACGCAGGGAGAGCTGACCGCGGATACCCTCGGCATATTTTCCCCCGGTGGCTGGGGTCTTGAGGGAATGGATGTCGAGACCTTTTCCGGTGAGGCGCCGGGCGGATTCAGTTTGTGGTGGCGCGGTGTCACGGAAAGCGTGTCGCTCGCGTTCACTTTCGATCCGGTGAAGAAAGCCGAGAAGCGGCTCGAGTTCGCCGAAGAGCGGATGGGAATAGCCGCAAGCCTGGCCGCGAACGCCGATGATCCGAAGGTGCAGAAGCGGATCGAGAAATCGGTCGAAAAAGCGCAGAAATTTCTCGGGGATATCGAGAAGGATCAGGGTAAGTGGTTCGATGCGGAGAGTCAGGGGTCACAGCAGCTTTTGGGTAACGTGGTCCGACATCAGTTCAACCGTGAGGCGGTCATGGATACGCTGGAGGCGAACCTGTCGGAGGGTCAGCTTGGGAACATCCGGCAGGTCAGGCAGGAAGGTCTTGAGGGTAACGGTCGCTTGCTGAACGCCATAAGCAACGAGAATGTCCCACCGGCGGTGAAGATTCATCTTGAGGGTCTGAAGATGCAGATCGACGAGCATGCGGACGAGGTCAGGACATTCCGGATGCAGAAACAGGATCTTCTGCGGCGGGACGCGGGTGGTGAGAGTGGCGCTGGCGTGCGACTGGAACAGTTGCAGGGCAATCGCCGTGACCGAGTCGACTTGCGGATTCGGATTCAGCCGCAGATTCAGCGGATGTCGATACCGCCGGTAGACCGGGAAGCGGCGTCCGGACTTCCCACCGGGAAACGGCAGTTCGAGGGTGGTGTTCAGCTGATGGAATGGAAGGTCGAGGCAGATGGACTGTTTTCGCCTCCACCGCCACCACCGGAAGACGCGGTACCGGGACTGCCGGCCGATGAGAGGCAGATCAATTCGAACGGATTGAGTCCACAAGTGATTGACCCGACCATACAACCGCAAACGAGTACGGTGTCCCCGAATGCCCTCAGGTCCATCCTGAAACCACTGCAAGAATCATCGGATATCGTGGATCCGGTCAGCGGTGACGGACAGGCTGAACCACTGCCGACTGAAGAATAGAGTAGCCGACCCGTGATAGATAACCGCCCCACTCGATGGGGCGGTTTGATTTCTTATTCGCGCTTCCCTATCATTCCAGCACCGTCAAGGACAAGGAGGGATGATGTCGAAAGATGGGCACCTTGAAGTGATCGCGGAACTTCTTTTCGAGTTCGGTGTACTGCGACGGGAGGACCGTAAACATTTGCGGATGCTCCTGAAGTTCGATCCGACCGACAATATCGCGTCGCATACCGCGCGCGTCGCGTTCATCGGGATGATCATCGCCATGCACGAGGGTCTGGATATGGGCAAGGTGGTCTCGATGTGCCTGATCCATGACTTTCCGGAAGTGAGGAGCGGTGACCATAACTGGGTCGCCAAACGATACGTGGAAGTGCATGAGGAGGAGATTGTCGCGGAGCAGTTCGGCGCGGAAGGTCTTGAAGGGTTGTTGGTGCTCGCTGAAGAGTACGGGGCACGCGAGACTCCCGAAGCCAGAGCGGCCAAGGATGCGGACCTGATCGATGAGCTGCTGCTCATCAAGGAGCACGCGCATGGCGGTAACCTCGAGGCTCAACACTGGTTGAGCGATGACGGAGGCAAGGATCGCAAGGCCGACCGGCTCGATATGTTGCACCTTCCGTTCTCGAAAAAGATCATGGAGGTGGTCTACACCATGAATCCGACCGACTGGTGGAAGGGGCTCTGGACGAGCAAGAATCGCTGATCTTTTCGGTGACAGGTGGCCACAATGGTCGCCTTTTCTTTTTACGTTTGCACCCAACCGCATTGGAAGCTACCATTCAGGCATAAATCCACAACCAAGATCGATATGCAGTTGAGTAAGAAGTTGGGTATGGGGGCCTTGGGAGCCGCGACCGTACTCGCGCTCATGACAGCGTTTATTTCCGGGACGAATACCTTTCTCGCTAAGATCGCGGTCAAAGCGATGAGCGATCCGATCGCGTTCACTACACTGAAGAACGCCATCGTGGCCGCGCTCCTGATCGGATTGGTCCTTGCGCTCAAGAAACACAAGGAAATCGCGAGCTTGAGTCGCAGGACCTGGATCAAGCTGTTCGCTATCGGCATCATCGGCGGTTGTGTGCCGTTCGCCATGTTCTTCATCGGCCTGTCGAAAACGAGCGCCGTGAACGCCGCGTTCATCCATAAGACGCTCTTCATCTGGGTGGCTCTGCTGGCGATTCCGTTATTGAAAGAAAAGATGAACAGTTGGCAGTTGGGGGGTATTTTGGCGATATTCGGGGCGAATTTGGTCATCGGCGGATTCAAGGGTTTCAACTACGAAATGGGAGAACTCCTGATCGTCGGCGCGACGGTGTTGTGGGCGGTTGAAAATATCATCGCCAAGGTCACGCTTAAGGATGTCTCGGTGTTGACGGTCGCCTCGGCCAGGATGGTCATCGGCTCGGTCGGCTTGGCGGCTATCGTCGCTTTCAGTGGGGGATTCGGCGGTGTTGTGTCTGGAATTTCGGCCGCCGCTTGGGGTTGGACGCTGCTGACGAGCGTGTTACTGCTCGGTTACGTCCTGACCTGGTACTCGGCGCTGAAGCTCGCTCCGGTCACCTTTGTCGCGACACTGCTCGTTCCGGCCACTCTCATCACAAACATCCTCTCGGCGATCTTCATCACGCATTCGTTCAACGCGCAGATGGTCGGCAGTACCATCCTGTTCGTTGTCGGCACGGTGATCTTCATCGGATTCGCCAAAAAGAGCGCCGACTCCATCGATACGACATCCCAAGTCGGAATCGAAGCCTGATCACGACATTGTGGATGGGATACTTCGGTGCAGCCTCTACGCCTTCGGACCGAACCGATTGCATTACTGCGGGCCTGACGCCAACCGCGAACTACTTTCATATATAGACCGGGGTCTAGTCGACCCTGGTCTTGAGGCAATGCTCTCTAAGTTCAGGACATTGTATCCTTACTTGAACCTGATCGCGCACGCGAACGGTATCGCCGATCCGTTCGATGACCGGGTGGTCGAGGCGTACTGGATCGGCAATGAACTTCTGCGAGGCGTCGGCAAGCGGAAGCTGTTCCGTCATCTCGAAGATGGCCTGGACCTGAAACGGAAGATGGATATACGGGGTTTCAGCAGTATCACCGACCGTATCGGAATGAGCGCGGTGCCTCATCACTCCTTCCATGTAATAAGCGTCTGGAAACGGACGAACGATGCACCGGTCGAGCACACTCTTGAAAGTCTGGATAACTGTCGTATCAGTTGGGGGGAAGTGACGGATGTCAACGGACCGAAAATAGAAGTGATGCGCGAGCCGTTAGTCGAACATGGCGGAAACTTATCGCTCGGCCCCGCAGAGAAAGCGACCGTCATGCGATCACCGGACTGTCGGGAGGACATCGATGCGCTGAAGGCGCGTGATATCGTGACCATGCATTGGGGGGTTCCGTGCGAGACAATCACCCCGAAGCAGGCGCTCACGTTACGTAAATACACGACACATCATCTGTCGATGGCGATAATGCCGGCGTGACAGTGATGTGGTATGCTTGAGGCAAGTATAATCCCGGATAGCAGGGTCACATGTCGTTATTCAGCAAACTCCTATTGTGTTCAGCGCTGATCTTCTTTGTTCCGCTTGTTTTTTTCGTGAAGACATACAAGTTGACCAAAGAATTGAGATATCGGATCTACTGGGTCGTGCTGTTCGTTTTCTGCGGGTTTTTCCTCGGGGGTTACGTAGTGGCCGCTTTCCATAATGAGTTGTTCGGTCGATCAGATGTTTCAGATGAGACAATCATTTTTGTCATTTACTTTTTCGGAGCCATTTTCGTCGCCCTGGTCTCTATTTTTTTCCATAAGATCATCAGTTCACTCGACAGCATGGTCGATGGGCGGACCGTGGA